>NZ_OW659496.1:0-318118 GCF_940143175.1 Erysipelothrix amsterdamensis
ATGGAATTGTATTTTAAATTTGATATTATAGAACTTGCAAAGGGGTATTTGAATATGACAACTATGAAATTTTATTTAGAAGATGTTTGGGGAAAAGTAAAGCTTGCAATCAAGGAAAGCAATCATTTCGATGAACCGATCTATAATACTTACATCGAAGATACAAACCTTGCAGCATTGGATGAGTCACGAGCTGTAATTGTGGTTCCTACCTATCTCCAAAAAGTTATTCTCTCGGAAGAAATTCCGTTTTTAAACGATGTTATTAATCAAATTTTAGATAAAACCTCAATGGTTTGTGAGGTTCTGCTCGAAAATGAGTTTAAAAAAAATATTGCGGTTCAAGTTCCTGTTCAACCTCAGATTCCTGTTGTTATTCGTAATGATGGTATTGCCCCAAATCAAACATTTGATAACTTCGTTGTTGGTCCAAGTAACAAAGAAAGTCATTCAGCGGCTTTAGGGTGTGCATATCGACCAGGGCAGTTTTACACACCACTCTTTATATACGGTAATTCAGGTCTGGGGAAAACCCATCTCTTAAATGCCATTGGTAATTACATCAAAAAACTGAATCCGGATGCTCGTGTCCTCTATACATCAAGTTCTGATTTCGTTCGACAAGTTGCGAATTCAATACAAAATCGAACAATAGAAGACTTCAAAGAGCAAATGTATAACCTTGATGTTTTACTAATCGATGATATTCAATTTCTTGCTGGTAAAGAAAAATCCCATGAGATATTTTTCCATATCTTCAATGAACTTATTTATAATAAAAAACAAATTGTTATTACCAGTGATCGACTCCCCACTGAAATTAAAGGTCTTGAAGACCGCTTGATTAGCCGTTTTTCTTCAGGTCTCTCTGTCGGGGTAGATTCTCCTGAATTTGAAACATCACTTGCAATTCTTGAATTAAAAATTAAACACAAAAGTGTTGATCCCGGATTATTTGATGAAGATGTTCTAAGCTATATCGCATCAAATTTCTCTAAAGATGTACGTATGCTTGAAGGAGCTCTTAACAGATTGCTTTTCTTCTCCATTGAGTTTTCCCAAAATGATCACATCGACATCAACATTGCGATGAATGCATTTAAAACAAATGGAGAGCCCATTAAAACAAATGAGCTCGATACAAAGACCATTAAACGAATCGTTGCGGATTATTATGGATTAACGCAAGCACAACTTGTTTCCAAAGCACGTACTAAGGCAATCGCAAATGCACGTCATATTGCAATTTACTTATGTCGTAAACATCTTGACTTGCCATATAACAAAATCGGAGAGGATTTTGGAAAACGCGATCACTCTACAATTATCAGTGCTTGCGATAAGATTGAAAAGAAACTAAAAACAGATCAGATGCTTGCACGTGCTGTTTATGAACTTGAAGCTAAAATTAAATAGTTATCAACAGTTATCCACAATTATCCACAATTTAGCAACAGCAATTTAACACGAAATAACCGCTTGTTTACAGTGTTTACTGCAAGTTATACACTTATCCACAGGCCCTAGTAATACTAATTAATTATTTAATACTAATAAACTTATCGCCTTGTAGAACATTTTAATTAAAAGTTCTTTAGGAAATAGGTTTATTTTTACGAAAAAGAATACAATAAAAAGTTCATAATATGATATAATTAAGACAATAGTGTTTATCATTTGGAGGGTTATATGAAGTTCAATATAAAGAAACAATCATTTTATAAAGCATTGTCCTCTGTAGGACGTGCAGCATCTACACATTCACCATTACCAATTCTGTCTGGAATTAAGTTCGAGTTAAGAGATGATGCTTTAACATTAATTGCAAGTGATTCTAATATTTCCATTAAAGAAGTTCTTTATGCGAATGACGAAAATAAATTGAACGTCTATGAAGAAGGTGAAGTAGTTTTAGAATCGCGTTATATTCTAGAAGCAGTTCGTAAGCTTGATAGTGATTTTATAGATTTTGAAATTATTGATGGAGCGTTAACACGTATTAGTGGAAATAAAGCCGAATACAACATCAATGGTAGTAAAGCAGAACTTTATCCAACAATTGATTTTACAAAACCAACTAAAGAATTTAAGATGCCTGGTTTTAAACTTTCCGAAGTGATTCAACAAACTGCATTTGTTTGTTCCACAAGTGAGGATCGTCCAATATTCACAGGTGTTAATTTCAAAGCAGATGGAAATACCATGAACTGTGTTGCAACGGATAGTTATCGATTAGCTAAAAAATCAATCGATCTTCCAACACCGATGGATTTCAATATTTGCATTCCTGCGGTGAATCTTTATGAAGTCTCAAAAACAATTAGTGATAACAAAGACGTTCATATTGCAGTTTCAGATAAACTCGTTCAATTCTATGTGGACTCAACTCTAATACAATCACGTCTTATTGACGGATTGTTCCCGGATGTTAATCGACTAATTCCAGCGGAGTATGGATTTGAATTAACAGTTAACAGTCACGATATGATTAGTGCAATTGATCGTTCATCCTTCCTAAAGAGTGATGGTTATTGGACTGTAAAATTAGAAGCATCAAATGAAGGTGTCTTAATTAGTTCTAAATCTCAAGAAATTGGTAGTTCAGAAGAAATTTTAAAACCAATTGATTACATTGGTGGTAACTTAAAAATTTCCTTCAGTGGACGTTATATGATCGAAGCTCTGAAATCATTTAAAACGGATATCGTTAAGATTTTATTTGTGGGAGAAATGCAAGCATTTATTCTTAAAAACCCAGAAGATGATTCGATTGTTCAACTCGTTTTACCTGTAAGAACATTCGATTAAATAGTATGTTAAAGAATCAAAGACATTTACAACTTATCCACTATATTGATTTGCATCAATTTGCAAAAGTTGAAGAGCTTGCACAACTTGTGGATGTTTCCGAAATAACCGTTCGTCGAGATATCAATGAATTGGATGAAAAAGGGTTAGTTCATAAAGTTCATGGTGGTGCTACTTCCATCACAATTCGAGATTACTCTAATGATATCGAATTGCATACACGAAATGACGTTAATTCAGATATTAAAGACCAAATAGCAAAGTCAGCTGCATCATTGGTTAAAACGAATGCTGTTGTATATCTTGATGCTGGGACATCTGTTTCACGGATGATTCCCTATCTAAAAGATAAACATGTTACGGTCTATACGCACGGTTTACATCATGTTGACGCCTTAGTTCAGTATGGTATCGAGTGTTATGTAATTGGTGGTTTTGTGAAGCCTACAACACGTGCTGCAGTAGGGGGATTAAGTACTCAGTATTTAAAACAGATGAATTTTGACCAAGCATTCATTGGATTCAATGCATTGGATGTGGATTTCGGATTTTCCACACCTGATGAAATGGAAGCAGTAACGAAATCTACAATTATTGCTCAATCATCACAGGTATATTTTATTGGGGATAGTTCTAAATTTAATAAGAAATCGAGTGTGCGTTTCGCATCATCAAATGATGGAATTCTTATCACTGATCAAGACCCAGGAAAATCTTATAAAAATTATGATATTAAAGTACAAGGTGAGCGATAAGTTCACCTTTTTCTATGTATTGAATAAAAATGATATTTTATGATAAATAATGTTTGAAACCACTTACATAATGTGTTATTCTATTTTTAGGAGGAAATAATTATGATTTATATCGTTACACTTAACCCCTCAATTGATTACCTAATGTCACCCAAAACATTATCCTTGGGGATAACGAACCGTTCTGAAGAAGAACAGATACGTATTGGTGGAAAAGGTATTAATGTTGGAGTTGTACTCAATAATCTTGGACAATCTTCCACATGTGTTGGATTTCTTGGGGGATTTACAGGAAACCATATTCGTGAAGAATTAAAAAAATATCCTCTGCTTGTTGATGGTTTTAGAGATTCTAAACACCCAACACGCATCAATATTAAACTTGATTATAAGGGAGAGACGGAAATAAATGGGAGTGGTCATCCCATCGATGCTTCTTCAATTGAAGCGTTATCTACATTTATGACTACACTTACTTCTGAAGACTTTGTGGTCCTAACTGGTAGTGTTGCATCGGGAATGTCTTACGACTGGTATGTCTCAGTTTGTGAGGCATTGGATAAACAAAATATTCCTTTTGCAGTCGATGTTAGTTCAGATAAACTCATTGACATGATTTCTTATCATCCACTCTTAATAAAACCAAATCAGGATGAAATTTGTGCAATTCTCGGATTACAAAATGAGAATTTATCCATTGAACAATTATTAAGTGAGTCAAAAAAATTAATTGAAAGGGGGGCACGTAATATTATTGTCTCACTTGGGTCACAAGGATCCGTGTTAATTACTGATAAAGGATGTTATCGCGCTTATGCACCTGAAGGGGTCTTGATAGATTCTGTAGGTGCTGGAGATTCGATGGTTGCCGCATTTATATATGGTTATGTAAATGACTATTCGCTACTTGAAACGTATCGATTAGCTTGTGCTGCAGGAAGTGCCACTGCATTCTCCGATCATCTTGCGTCTTCCGAAACAATAGAAAAATTAAAAGATAAAATAATTATCGAAAGGATCGATCTATAATATGAAAAATATCACTCAAGTTTTAAAACCAAATCTTGTAATTTTTGATTTAAATGCATCATCTAAAGATGAAGTTCTTATTGAAATGGCCAGAAAACTGAGCCAAGAGGGAATTGTATCAGATGAAATGTCTTTTATTGAAACACTTAAAGAACGTGAAGCAATAAGTACGACAGGTGTTGGCGATGGAATTGCAATTCCTCATGGTCGAAGTTCTGTCGTGTCGGAATCCGTTGTTGTATTTGGACGAAGTGATAAAGGTATTGATTTTGACTCCATGGATGGAAAACCAGCACATCTGTTCTTTATGATTGCAACACCTGAAAATTCTGGTGATGATCATTTAGAAATCTTATCAAGCTTATCCGGCTTGTTGATGAAGTCGGAGGTTCAAGGATCAATACGTACTGCATCAACTTATGATGAACTTGTTGAAGCATTTGATTTTGATCAGGAAACTAAACCGGAAGTTGTGGAGAGTGAATCATTTGTCGTTGCAGTTACTGCATGTGCAACAGGTATTGCACACACCTATATGGCAGCTGAAAAACTTCAAGAGACTGCTAAAAACAAAGGAATCGCAATTAAAGTTGAAACAAATGGCTCATCTGGTGTCGGGAATCGTTTAACACAAGATGATATTAAAAAAGCGGATGCGGTTATTGTTGCTGCTGATATAAATGTTGAGATGAATCGTTTTGATGGTAAAAAACTGATTAAAGTTCCGGTTGCATCGGCAATCAGTCATGCGGATTCTCTAATCGATAAAGCACTAAATGAATCAGATGTTTATAAGGCATCGTCTACAGAACCTTCTGGTGAAGAGACTGAAGGAAGTAATCTTTATAAGCACCTCTTAAACGGCGTATCACATATGCTACCCTTTGTTGTTGGTGGAGGTATTTTGATTGCGATTGCATTTATGCTTGACCAATTAATGGGTGTACCTACTGCAGAATTAGGACAACTTGGTTCTTATAATGCATTTCCAGCCATATTAAAAGATATTGGTGGCCAAGCATTTGGGTTTATGTTGCCAGTTCTAGCAGGTTATATTGCTTATAGTATTGCAGACCGTCCAGGTCTTGTTGTCGGATTTGTTGCTGGTGGCATTGCATCAACAGGTGGAGCTGGGTTCTTAGGAGCTTTAATTGGTGGATTCTTAGCAGGTTATGCTATGAATACTATTAAGAAACTTCTAACAAGTCTTCCACAAAGTTTAGACGGTATTAAAACCATCCTCTTGTATCCGGTACTAGGAGTCCTTGTGACAGGTTTATTGATGGTTTTAATAAATATACCTATGAAATCTGTTAATGAGGCAATGAATGCCTTCTTAAATGGCTTGTCAGGCACAAATGCAGTATTGTTAGGGGCACTTTTAGGCGGTATGATGGCTGTAGACCTTGGTGGTCCAATTAATAAAGCGGCTTATGTGTTTGGAACTGGTACCTTAGCTGCTACAGCGGCAGGTCAAGGGAGTGCGGTTATGGCAGCTGTCATGGCTGCAGGAATGGTTCCTCCTCTTGCTGTCTTTGTTGCCACATTATTATTCAAACATAAATTTAAAGCTGAAGAGCGACAAGCAGGTATGACAAACTTGATTTTAGGAGCTTCTTTCATTACTGAGGGTGCTATTCCTTTCGCATCAAGTGATCCGCTTCGTGTTATTCCAAGTTTCATCGTTGGTTCCGCACTAACTGGAGCCTTATCATTAGCGTTCAATATCACGGTTAATGCACCGCATGGTGGACTCTTCGTTATTCTACTTGTGAGTCAACCACTCTTGTATATTTTATTTATCATTATTGGTTCTGTTGTTAGTGGGCTTTTAATGGGTATTTTAAAGCGTATTTAGTTCTTTTTTAACACAATTATCATGAAACCACATTTCGTTTAAAGAATGTGGTTTTTTGTGCGTTTTATGAGCCGTAAAAAGATGATTTTAATTCGATTTTATAGTATAATAAGATGGTAATAAAAAGGATGGGTGCTATGAAAAAAGAGACTCAATATATCACTTTAGGACAATTTCTAAAAGTGGCGGATTATGTTAATTCAGGTGGTGAAGCGAAACACCTGATTCATACGTTTTCAATTCAAGTAAACGGTGAAGAAGAGAACCGACGCGGTAGAAAGTTGTATCCTGGAGATGTTGTTGTAATTAACGGTAATAAACACGAAATCACAACAGAACATGAAGGTTAAAAATCTTGAATTAAAGCAATTTCGAAATATCTCGAATCTCAATCTATCATTTAATAAAAACATTAATGTTTTTGTAGGGGATAATGGTCAAGGGAAGACGAATATTATCGAGTCGCTTGTCTATCTTTCTTCAGGGCGATCCTTTCGTGTTAGTTCGGATGAATATCTCATTCAATACGGCAAGGAATTTTTAAGTGTTATTGCCGATATTGAGGATCAGAATAATACTCAAAATCTTAAAGTAGTACTGAGTAGTGCTGGAAAATATCTTCAAGTTAATCAACAACCTTTAAAAAAAATGACCGAGTTTATCGGTCGTTGTAACGTTGTACTGTTTAATCCAGAAGATATTAATTTCTATTCTAACAGTCCGAGAAAAAGACGAAGAGAAATTGACTTTGAATTGGGGAAAATGTCAAAGCGTTATCTCAATCAATTAAGTTTGTCGAATAAGTTACTATCAGAGCGTAATGCATATTTGAAAAATAAAAATGTAGATCAAGATTTTCTAGAGATTTTAACGGAAAAATTAGTAGATGCGTCTATTTTGATTATTGAAATGAGAGCTAAGTTTGTACATGCGCTCAATCCAATCATTAATCACTATTATCATCTTCTCAGTGATTCCAAAGATCATATCGTTTTACATTATAAGGCACCAATCAATCTCGAAGGAGATTTGAAGGCGCAATTATTGTCGAAAATGCAGGATTCATTTCAACGTGATTGTGATTTCAAAGTCACGCAAAATGGAATCCACCGTGATGATTTTATTTTTATGATAAATGATATCCCTGTTGTGAACGTATCGTCACAGGGACAAAAGCGAATGCTTATAATTGCTTTTAAACTTGCGATTGTGGAATTAATTTTCCAAAGTCGTAAAACATATCCAATTCTATGTTTAGATGATTTGTTTTCTGAATTGGATAATGTAAGACGTGAACGTGTTCTAAACGTGTTACACGAAGAAATGCAAGTATTTATTACTACTACAGATTTAGACTATGTGAAATCGAAGCGTGATAAATCAGTCTTTAAAGTTGTTAGTGGTAATGTAGAGGAGGTTATTTAATGTCAAATACAAAAGTAGATCATTCATATACGTCTTCCGATATTCAAGTTCTTGAAGGATTGGAAGCGGTACGTAAACGACCTGGGATGTATATTGGTACTACCGCATCTCGTGGTTTACATCATTTGGTTTGGGAAATTGTAGATAATGGTATCGATGAAGCTTTAGCTGGGTTTGCAACAGAAATTATTGTGAATGTGGATAAAGATAATGTTATTTCTGTATCAGATAATGGTCGTGGGATTCCTGTTGGAATTCATGCGAAGACCGGTGTTTCAACAGCTGAGACGATTTTTACTGTACTTCATGCCGGAGGTAAATTCGGTGGAGGCGCATATAAAGTATCAGGGGGGCTTCATGGTGTTGGGGCTTCTGTTGTTAATGCCTTGTCTGAATGGTTAGAAGTTAAAATTTATTTGGATGGTATTGAATACTACCTTCGTTTCGAAGAAGGTGGAAAAGTAGCGGTCCCACTAAAAGAAGTTGGTAAAACTGATAAAAAAGGGACAACCGTTCGATTCAAAGCAGATCCTACAATTTTTACTGAAACTACAGAGTTCTCACACGATGTGTTAAGAGATCGTTTACGTCAGATTGCATTTTTAAACAAGGGGATTAAACTTGTTTTCCAAGACGAACGAGAACCTGAAGAAACAAGACATCTTGAATTTGTTTACGAAGATGGACTTCGTGAATATGTACAGTATATGAATGCGAATAAATCTCCAATACATGAAGAAATCGTATATTGTGAGGGTGAGGAAGAAGGAATACTTGTTGAAGTATCAATGCAATATAATGATGGTTTTACGCCAAACATTTATTCATTCTGTAACAACATTAATACACATGAAGGTGGTACGCATGAAGATGGATTTAAACTAGCGTTAACACGTGTTATTAATAATTATGCTAAAGAGCACAATTTACTTAAAAAGGATGATGACGGATTTTTAGGGGATGATGTGCGTGAAGGACTCACCGCGATTATTTCTGTAAAACATCCAGATCCTCAATATGAGGGACAAACAAAGACAAAACTCGGTAACAGTGAGGTTCGTAAAATTGTTTCAAGTGTCTTTGGTGAACAATTAGAACGTTTCCTAATGGAACATCCTGATGACGCTAAAATCATCGTTGATAAGGCTGCAATCGCTTCAAAAGCGCGTGTTGCTGCTCGAAAGGCGCGTGAGTTAACACGTCGTAAAGGAGCACTTGAAGTTTCCTCTTTACCTGGAAAACTTGCGGACTGCTCAAATCGTAATCCATCCGAGTGCGAAATCTATATCGTCGAGGGGGATTCTGCTGGTGGGAGTGCTAAGCAGGGACGTGATAGTAAATTCCAAGCGATTTTACCTCTTCGAGGAAAAGTTATTAACGTTGAAAAAGCACGTTTACATAAAATTTTTGATAACAATGAAATTCGTATGATGATTACTGCATTTGGTACAGGAGTATCTGATGAAATGGATATCGAAAAATTACGTTACCATAAAATTATTATCATGACCGATGCCGATGTCGATGGAGCTCACATTAGAACGTTATTGCTAACATTCTTCTACCGATTCTTAAGACCGCTCATTGAGAACGGATTCGTTTATATAGCTCAACCGCCACTTTATAAAATTTCCCGGGGAAACAAAATTGCTTATGCCTACGAGGAAGAAGAGTTGGATGAATTGAAGGTTGAATTTGGAGACCGATTTAATGTTCAACGATACAAAGGTCTTGGTGAGATGAATCCTGAACAGTTATGGGATACGACCATGGATCCAGAAACACGTACATTAATACAAGTTACAATTGATGATGCAATGGAAGCAGATGTTATTTTTGAAACCTTAATGGGTGATGAAGTAGCGCCTCGTCGTGAATTTATTCAGGCGAATGCTGAATATGCTGATTTGGATATATAGGAGGACATAATGGAAGATAATACACAGAGTTATGACAAAATAAAACAACGTAATATTTCTGAAGAAATGAAAAAATCATTCGTCTCCTATGCCATGTCAGTAATTGTTTCACGTGCGTTGCCTGATGTGCGTGATGGATTGAAACCTGTTCACCGTCGTATTTTATACGCGATGAATGATCTTGGTATGACAAGTGATAAACCATATAAAAAATCTGCTCGTATTGTTGGTGAAGTAATTGGTAAGTATCACCCTCATGGTGATACTGCTGTTTATGATTCAATGGTACGTATGGCACAAGAGTTTTCATATCGATATATGTTGATTGACGGTCACGGTAACTTTGGGTCAATCGATGGAGATGGTGCTGCTGCGATGCGTTATACAGAAGCGCGCATGTCTAAAATATCAATGGAATTGATTCGTGACATCAACAAAAATACTGTAGATTTTATTGATAACTATGATGGTGAAGAACGTGAACCAGCGGTACTTCCATCACGTTTCCCAAACGTTCTTGTTAATGGTGGTACTGGGATTGCAGTTGGTATGGCAACGAATATTCCTCCTCATAATCTAGGAGAAGTAATTGATGCAACGATTGCACTAATTGACAACCCAGATATAACAATCAAAGAACTTATGGAAGATTATATTTTTGGCCCTGATTTTCCAACAGGGGCACTTTTACTTGGACGTAGTGGAATCAAATCTGCATTTGAAACAGGACGTGGTTCTGTAGTTATGCGGGCAAAAGTGGATATCGAAGAAATGAAGAATGGTAAACCACGAATTATTATTTCAGAAATTCCATATCAAGTTAATAAAGCAACTTTAGTAGAAAAAATCGCAACACTTGTTCGTGATAAAGAAATTGATGGCATCACTGATTTAAGAGACGAGTCGAACCGTGAAGGAATTCGTATTGTTGTAGAATTACGTAGAGAAGTCCAAGCGGAGGTTGTATTAAATCAACTGTATCGTCTTACAGCACTTCAGTCATCCTTTGGGGTGAATATGTTAGCACTGGTTAATGGACGACCAGAGTTATTAAATCTATTACAAGTATTAAGTCACTACCGTGATCATCAAATTGAAATTGTTACACGTAGAACACAGTTTGAATTAAAAAAAGCAGAAGATCGAGCACATATCCTACAAGGACTTATGATTGCACTTGATCATATTGACGAAGTTATTTCAATTATACGTTCATCTAAAGATGATCCAGAAGCGATTACTCGACTCAATGAAGCGTTTGATCTAACAGAAATCCAATCTAAAGCCGTATTAGATATGCAATTACGTCGTTTGACGGGATTACAGCGTGATAAAGTTGAGAGTGAATTCAATGAACTAACAATCCTAATTGTTGATTTAAAAGATATCTTAGCTAATCATGATCGTTTACTTACAATTATTAAAGACGAATTAACTGAAATTAAAACAAAATTTGGTGATAACCGTCGTTCTGAAATTGTGGAAGCTGATATTGATATGTTGGATGAAGACTTAATTCCGGTTGAAGATATTGTCGTTACGATGACGATGAACGGATATATCAAACGTACAACTGTCGATTCATTCAATACACAAAACCGTGGTGGTAAAGGTGTTCGTGGTATTAGCACATATGATGAAGACACCGTTGATCAATTTATAGCGATGTCAACACATGACTACCTATTACTCTTCACAAACCTCGGAAAAGTTTACCGTATTCGTGGATTTAATGTACCGTCTTCAAGCCGTACATCAAAAGGAATCCCAGTTGTTAACTTACTAAACCTTACAGAAGGTGAAACAGTAAAAACGCTTGTAAAGGTTGCGAAAGATGACGAATCAAAATATGCATTCTTCGTTACAAAACAAGGTATCGTGAAGCGTGTCGAAGTTCAAGAATTTGAATCAATACGTCAAAACGGTAAAATTGCGATTACACTCCGTGAAGATGACGAGCTCGTTGGTGTTCGTATGACAAACGGTGATAACGAAATCATTATCGGAGGAAGCAACGGTAAAGCTGTTCGATTTGACGAAAATGAAGTGCGTTCTATGGGACGTACCGCATCGGGTGTTATTGGATTTAATGTTGATGAAGGTGAAGTAGTGGGAATTGCTACTGATCGCGAAGGTCAATATATCCTGGCTGTAACAGAAAAAGGTTACGGCAAGCGTACTGATATCTCTGAATACCGACGCACCAAACGTGGTGCCAAGGGTGTTAAAACAGTAAACATCACTGAGAAGAATGGAAATCTTGTTTCCCTCCGTGCAGTTAATGGCGATGAGGAAGCATTAATCATCTCTAACGAAGGAACTGTTATTCGAACCGAAATCAGTAACATTGGAATCTACGGTCGATCAACAATCGGTGTTCGACTGATTAATGTTGGTGAATCAGATTCTGTGTCACAAGTTGCGATTCTTCAGCCTACAGTTGAAGAACCAGAAGAAGAACAAACAACAGATCAAGTAGAGCCTGTTAACGAAAAAGAAATAGAAATTGTAGAGTAACATAAGCAAGGAGGAAACTCCTTGCTTTTTCTTTCGATTCTATTTGACTTAAAATATGATAATGGCTATAATTTACTTAACTCGTTGAGAGGGATTAATATAATTGTTTTATTTAAGAGAGATGATGCTTGGTGAAAATCATTATAAAACTTTATAGTTCCACCCTGGAGAGATTCATTTCGGAAGACAACCGTTATCTGTTAAAGGTATGTTCCACGTGGAACATATGAAAAAGGGTGGCACCACGTTTACACGTCCCTTAAGAGGTGTTTTTTTTATTTTCAAAAGGAGAAAAATATGTTAGATATTAATCTATTTAGAACCAATCCTGAGCTTATCAAGGAAAATCTTAAGAAGAAGTTCCAAGAACATAAAGCGGATATGGTAGACGAAATCATTGCTCTAGATATTGAATATCGCGGAATTAAAACTCGCGCCGACGAATTAAGAGGCCAGCGTAATGCTTTAAGCAAACAAATTGGTCAACTTATGGGTCAGAAAAAAATAGATGAAGCAAACGCCGTGAAAGAACAAGTTCAGGCTTTCGCTCTTGAACTAAAGGATATCGAAGAACGTGAAGAACCATTGTTTGATAAAATCAAAGCTTTAATGATGGAAATTCCAAATATCATCGCGGACGATGTACCGATTGGTAAAGATGACAGTGAAAACGTTGAACGTTATACAGTAGGGGATATCGTCGATAAAGGATTTGATGTTCCTTATCATACAGACATTATGGAGTCGTTTGGTGGTATTGATCTTGATGCAGCACGAAAAGTTGCTGGAGCAGGATTTTATTACCTGCAAAAAGATATTGCACGATTACATTCCGCTGTTACTTCATATGCTCGTGATTTTATGATTGATCGTGGTTATGATTATGTTATCCCTCCATTTATGATTCATCGTGACGTTGTAAGTGGCGTAATGAGTTTTGAAGAGATGGAAAACATGATGTATAAAATCGAAGGGGAAGACTTATATCTAATTGGTACAAGTGAACACTCCATGATTGGTAAGTATATTGATACAATTATTGATGGAGAAACGCTACCTCATAAGCTTACAAGTTATTCACCATGCTTCCGCAAAGAAGTAGGGGCTCACGGAATTGAGGAACGCGGGGTATACCGTATCCATCAATTTGAGAAACAAGAGATGGTTGTAGTGTGTCACCCAGATGACAGTGCAGCATTATTCGAAGAACTTTACCACAATTCAGTAGATTTCTTTAGAACTCTAGATATTCCTGTCCGAGTGCTCGAATGTTGTTCCGGAGATCTTGCGGACTTAAAGAATAAGAGTGTTGATGTTGAAGCATGGAGTCCAAGACAGAAGAAATATTTTGAAGTCGGAAGTTGTTCAAACTTAACAGATGCTCAAGCACGAAGATTAAAAATACGCATCGATACGCCAGAAGGACGTGTTTATGCACATACATTAAATAATACTGTAGTAGCACCACCAAGAATGCTCATCGCATTTTTAGAAAACAACCTTCAAGCAGATGGAAGCGTATTGATTCCAGATGCACTTCAACCCTACATGGGATTCAAGAAAAAAATAGAGCCTAATCAATAGGCTCTATTTTTTTTATTGATTTTTGAATTTGGTTCATAACTGCATTGTCATTATTTGATTCGATAACTTCAGTGGCAACACGCTTCACATCCGCATGCGCGTTAGCGACTGCATAAGAGCTTCCTGCCAGTTCTAACATTTGAATATCATTGTGATAGTCACCGAATGTTATAATGTCCGCAGCGTCGATATTAAGCGCTTCTAACAAATGCTTGATTCCAACGCCTTTATTAACGTTTGAATGCATCACATCAATCCATACTGCACCAGCTGTGACTGCATTGAAATGGCCATCTAGAGACTCTCTAACAATCTCGTTATAATTGGAAACCGTGTGATGTAGACTGCAAGCAGTTATCTTAACGAAATCTTTATCTAGAGCTGAAAGGTCCTCGACAATAACGAAACCAGGATAATACTCCTCAAGATACTGTTCGTGTATCGGATCACCAAGCTCAACGTAGGCACAGTCAATACCCGATGCAATAATCGAAGTTTCTGTACATGTTCTAAAAACAGTTGTTACTGTCTCCACATCTATTTTAGAGAATACAGACTTATAAAGTATTTCGCCATTATGCTCGACAATGGCCCCATTATCAGATACAAACGATAAATCATTAATGAAATTATTGGCCTTTTTCTTGATGCTAAAAAGAGTACGCCCACTAGCTAAGACCATATGGATGTTATTGTCCTTAAGCGTTTTTAGTACTTCTTCAAAATTGTAGGGAAGATTTGAATCATCATCTAAAAGCGTGTGATCCATATCAGTAGCTATTAATTTAATCATAAGTAACCTCCATCAAAATTATACCATAATGTTTCACGTGGAACATTTAAAATAGTCGTTTAAGAGGTTGCATTTTAAGACAGTTTTGATATAATAACTATGCTACAACAACATAATCTAGTTAACCAGGTCAGGGCAGGAATGCAGCAGCCTTACATTAGCTCTTATGTGTGTTGTGGCTCTTTTTGTATATAAGGGGGCGTTATCGATCGAACATCACAAATATATGGATGATGCATACCAAGAGGCACTTCTTGCATATAGTCTAGAAGAAGTACCGGTAGGCGCTGTTGTTGTCTATAACAATCAAATCGTAGGACGAGGACATAATGTTCGGGAAACGCAACATCAACCCTCAGGACATGCGGAAATCATTGCGATGGATCAAGCAGGGAAAACGCTTGGATCATGGAACTTGGAAGGGTGTACCTTGTATGTGACACTCGAACCGTGCGCGATGTGTACGGGTGCGATTATGCAATCAAGAGTGAGTACCGTTGTATACGGCTCAAAAGAACCCAAAAGTGGTTGCTTAGGATCGGTTATTGATTTTACTCAAATAGAGGGTTACAACCACTATCCGAAAGTAATTGCAGGTATTGAAGAAGAAAAAACAAAGCGGTTAATGCAGGACTTTTTCAAACAACAACGCAATAAACAAATAAAAATTAAAAAAGCAGATAAAACTACTTTTGAAAGTTATCTAAAAGTTCGTAAAGAAGTATTCGTTGATGAACAAAACATTGATCCAAAAGAAGAGTACGACGATCTGGATACATTGGAAAATAGTCAAGTTGTCCATATTGTTGCAATTAAACAAGAACAAGTGATAGGCACTATGAGGCTATTAACAACTAATGGAACCATGAAAATCGGAAGATTGGCTGTGTCAAAACCTTTTAGGAATATGAAAGTTGCTTCCAAGATGGTTCGTTATGCAATTATACAAGCTGAGAACAATGGAATTCATGTTATTGAGCTCAATGCACAACTAAGTGCAATAAACATTTATAAACGACAAGGTTTTGAAGAAACTGGGGAAATATTCAAGGAAGCGGGTATTTCCCATATAAAAATGATTAAACAAATAAAAACATCGAATCACATTTGATTCGATGTTTTTATTTTCTCTTTGGTTAACGTGTTGGTTCCGAACTTTCAAGTTCTGCTTTAATGATTGTACGGTTAACGCTGTAATCATTCGCTTCGGTACATGTTACAAGTGTAAGTGTAGCGCCGCGAGATTCATCGTCATTAAGTACTGAAGTATCAGTATAAGGAACTTCAAAGTTATCGTAAACCTTATAAATATAAGTAGTGTTATCTTCTTTACGGTGCAATTTAATCGTGTCGCCTTTTTCTATCTTCTCGAAATCACGGAAGACACAGCTTGCGCAACGACCATTATGTCCTGCTATCGAGAAGTTTCCTTCTCCTGGAGGGTCTATTGACCGATTCCAGGCAACAACATAACGGTTGAGATAACCCCAGTCGTCAGATTTAACAATCAAATGGTTGATATCAAGTTTCTCAATCTCAATAGATCCCCACTTGTCTGTTTCTTGTTTTGAAGGACCATCAGAATCATCTTGAGGTAGGGGAGCATTAAGAAAATCTTGTAATTCTCGTTTGAGCGCTTCACGTTCAAGATAAGAAGAACCGACATCATAAATGATTATTCCCAATCCTGCGAGGATCATCATAATTCCTAAAAAACCAAACAAATTAAATTTTTTCTTTTTCTTAGTATTGTTTTCCATAATTATCCACCTTAAATACATTATATAGATTGTAAATCAGAATATCAATATAAGGCCCTCCATGATATAATGAGATAAAGGTGATAATATGTCGTATCAATCGTTATATCGTAAGTATAGACCTGCACATCTTGACGAAGTTGTGGGGCAAGAACATGTCGTTAATGTATTAAAAAATTCGATTACCAAAAATAAGATATCACATGCATATCTTTTTTGTGGTCCACGTGGAACCGGAAAAACTTCCATTGCGAAATTATTTGCACGTGCAGTGAATTGTGAGAATCCAGACCAGGTAATCTGCGGAACCTGTGATAATTGTATGGCTGTAGCTGATGGAACACATCCAGACCTCATCGAAATCGATGCTGCAAGTAATAACGGTGTAGAAGAGATTCGGGGTCTTATCGAAAAAGTGAAATATACTCCGATCCTTGGGAAATATAAAGTCTATATCATTGATGAGGTTCATATGCTCTCACAAGGTGCTTTTAATGCACTTCTTAAAACATTAGAAGAGCCACCAAGTCATGTTGTCTTTATCTTAGCTACTACTGAAATACATAAAGTATTACCAACGATCATTTCACGTTGTCAGCGTTATGATTTTAATCGTATTGGTGAAGCAGATATCGCGAAGCGATTGGATTATGTTCTCAATAATGAAAATGTAGTGGCGGAACAAGGTGTTTCAAAGCTTATTGCAAGTTTATCAGGTGGTGGTCTTAGAAATGCCTTAACAATCCTAGAACAAGCGATTGTACTCGCTGATGATCAAATTACGGTAACTCAAATTTATGATACCAATGGCATTATTACAGACGAAGATAAGATCAACTTATTTAACAGCATTCGCGAACAACAAATGGAAGCACTTGTTAGTCAAATTGCGATGATGAACGAAAAAAGCGTTAATATAGATCGTTTAATGATGGATTTAGTTAGTGGATTGAAAGATTCGATTATCTACTCGCATACGAAATCAGATACGCTTGTGAATGAGAATAGTTTAATGTTTATTCACTATCTCGCAGAGACTCTAGAAGTTCATGAACGTTTGAAAGTAATTGAAAAATTATTAAGTTATACTGACAAAATGAAATTTTCTCAGAATCAAGCAACTTATTTTGAAGTTGCGATGGTCGATGTCTTTAACTCATTCAGCAATCATAAAGTGAATTTAAATCAACAAATTGAACCGACAATGACTGCAGAACAGATTTATCGAGCAGAAAACAACATTAAGCCGCAGAAACCAAAAACGTCAACTCAAATTGAAGCAATCAATAAACCCGCTGTTGAAGACGGTGTTTCCTTCGAAACAGAAAATGATCTAGACGTCATAGAAGAAGAAATTGTTATTGAATCAGAGGTATTGAGTGAAGTGCCAAATGAACAATCTGAATCCTTTTTAACAGTCGACGATGTTGTTCGTTATATGGTAACGGCTGATAAAGCCATTCGCATACAAGATGATGCATCGTATCAAGAAATAGATCGCTTTAAAGTAGATTTAAAGTGGGCACGTGCAAGCCGATTAATAAGCGGTGGTAAATTGGTATTAAGCAGTCATTTCTTTGCTGTTATTGCACTCGTAAATGAGGCTGCAGTGAGAGAAGTTGCTGAATTAAGAAATCAAACTGAATTACACAGTTTCTCTAAAGTTCTCTTTGGTGGTGAAAAACAAATCTTAGCCATTACACAAGAAATGTATTCTGAAGCAGTTTCTAAATTCCTGGTGCTTTCAAAAGAAAACAACTTACCGGAGCCTGTGCAACCAAAAGTCTTTAACAATACATCGCAAGTTGATGAACATGAAGAAAAAGATGAAAGTCTCGAAAAGGTAAAAGAACTTTTTGGAGGCATTGTTGAAATAATAGAATCGTAGGTGTGAATAGATGTATCCTAAAAAACTAGAACAATTAATTGAGTCGTTTACGATGCTTCCTGGGGTCGGTCAAAAGACGGCTGAGCGCTATGCATTGAGTATCTTGGATCAACAAGCCCAAGATGTTGATAAATTCTCACAGGATCTAACAATCGCACGTCACGAAATTCAATCGTGTAAGGTTTGCCACAATCTTTCGGACGAGGAGGTTTGTCAGATATGTAAGGATAACACGCGTGATCGTTCCATCATCTGTGTAGTTGCTACCGCAAAAGAAGCGTTCTCAATCGAAAAAATGAATGAATATCATGGCGTCTATCATGTATTGGGTGGATTAATCTCTACTCAGAAAGGAATTCTTCCTGACAATTTAAATATATTATCTCTCATTAATCGTGTCGATGAGAATGTTACTGAAGTTATTTTGGCTCTTAATGCGACGGTTGAGGGAGAAATGACATCGCTCTATCTCGCAAAAAAACTAGAGGACAAGACGGATGTTTCACGTTTAGCATTTGGTTTGCCAATTGGTGGGCATTTAGATTATGCAGACGATATGACACTAATGAAAGCTTTTGAGGGTCGAAATAAAGTTAAATAGGAGGTCCATATGAGCTCAATAGCGTATATTTCCGATGAAAAGATGGTTGAATATCATCGAATTAATGGAAATCAAACTGTGAATTTTTGGAGATTAAGTCTTAAAGGATTCGAGCGGTTTGATGTTGGTGACTTACTTTTTTTCTTAGACAAACGTTATATCCATCCTCAAACGAAAGAAAAAGGGATTATTGGTTATGGACGCGCAAAAAACATCCGTACGATGAGCGTTAGACGAACAAGGGATCAATACGGAACCATGAACGGATATACCGCTTATGATATGTTTGAAGATGCTATTTTAAACAGGACCAAAGATAATAAATTACCGAAACAAATACAAAGTATTGAACTCGAAGATATTAAGTTCTTCGCGGCTCCCATCTATTTACATGAAGTAGACTTTAAACTTACGAAGCGTCTCGAATCGTTTACCTATCTTGAAGATGAGGAACACAGTATTGTGTTAAATTTACTGAACAAAGGACTGGAAATAGGCATTGATGAGTGGTTTACTAAAGTTCATAAACACGCATTAAGTGTGAAAAACATCAAAGAAGATATCGATCACCAACGGTTAAGAGATGTAATCGCAAGTATACGCGCGGAATGGACTCAGATACAAGAAACTATGATTCCTTCTAATGAAGAAATATACAAAATAGGCTCTATTGGATATACATATAACGGAAACAAAGAAGCATCCATTCTATTGCCTTGTTCTTCACTTAAAAACCAGATATATCCGTTGTTGGGTATTTCCTGGGTAATAAAAAAAGAACTCGATGATTTCAAGTTCTCTATTTCAATATGTATTAAGAATCAAAGTGTTTCACAACCCTACGAAGATCTTATTCAGCGGATGAATTTAGGGCTCGTAGATATTTAGGTTTTGAGGCTTTATATTGAATTCCTAGGGATTTAAGCGTATCAAGGTAATGTGGGTACGCTTTTTCATTGCTTTCATGGAGTTCATATTCCAATTCGAAATCAGAACCATTTAAGAAACGGGTATAGTCTAAACACCACACACCATAGGTATCTGAATATTCATATCGAACCGTATTACTAAATGCGATGACTTCCATTTCATTCACGTCAATTGATTTTGTGTTCAAAAAATCAATGATTCGTTCATCCATAAGTGACTTTTCATTTAAGGTAACCTCATATTCCAATACACCTTCTTCTTGTGGTACCTTTAATGTGAATTCGTAAGTACTTCCAATTGTGCGAATACGACACATGGAATGTTGTTTAAATAATGAACCTTGAGGCGTATCATAATAAGTATTCTCTTGATACTTTGGATCATTAAAAGGGAAAGAATCTAAAAGAAGATTAAATTCATCCTGTGTAAGTTGCGTTTTATATTCAATTTCGAGATGTTGTTTCATACATCTATGGTACAATAAGTTCAAAGGAAAAGGAAGTGGATTATGAAACGTTTCACACTTGTTCAACGTGGTGATGCTGCGTCACAAGGTATTTGCATGAAGATACGCGATGCGCTTGTGGAAAATAATTTTGTATTTGATTCTGAAAATCCCGAACTCATTATATGTGTTGGAGGAGATGGAACACTCTTAAAAGCGTTTCATGATTGGATCCATATAATTGATGACGTAGCTTTCGTAGGAATTCATTCAGGAACCCTTGGTTTTTCTACGGACTATACAAAAGATTGCGTTGATCAATTCATTAAGGATGTCGTACATAATGAGCCTGTTATTGAAGAAAAACGTATTCTTGAAGCGCTCTGTATCAATGATACTCGAGAAATTCATGTCTGTGCTTTAAATGAAATACGTGTTGAGAATATCGTTAAAACACAAGCTTTAGAGATTTATATTGATGATTGCTATTTCGAAACCTTTAGAGGTAATGGTGTTTGTATCTCAGGTCAGTATGGATCTACGGCGTATAATCGTTCTATAGGAGGTGCAGTAATTTTTCCAGGATTGGACTTATTACAACTTACCGAAATATCGGGAATTCATCATCGTTATGCACGCAGTTTGGATTCGCCCTTAATCATGCAACCTGATTCAAAGATTATTTTAAAAAGTGATTCGTTTGATCACGCTCTATTATGTTATGACCACTTACATGAACATCTAGATGGCATTCATGAGATTAGAATATCGAGTTATCCCAAAGTAATGCGCTTTGCTCGTTTCAATGATATTCCACACATTCAACGGTTAAATGCATTGTTTTAGAATGAAAAGAAGGTATGACAATTAAGTCACACCTTCTTTTTTAATGTTTATGTAGATTGACGGTTTCACTATACATATGCAGTGCAACAGCAATCGGTATCATATAGGATACTAATGATGATCCCCCATACGATATAAAGGGGAGCGTAATTCCTGTAATTGGAAGAATACCAAGAATCATACCTATATTCTGTAAATCTTGGAATACAATCATACCAATAATCCCCATCATCATATACCGCTCTTTTGATAAATTACTTCTTAATGTATTAACTACAAGTTTAATATCAAAAGCAAACGATAAGATAACGACCAATGAAGCACCCAGGAATCCAAAGTTTTGCGAAATAACTGCGAAAATAAAATCGGTTTGGGGTTCAGGGAATTGTGCAATTACAGATCCTAAGGGATGTCCTGTTAGTCCAGCAGTCCCAAGAGAAAGCAATGCTTGGAAGAGTTGATATCCATAAGACTGTGGATATTTCTCATAATCCAGCCAACCGTAGAAGCGGGTAAGACGGTAATGGGTTGCTCCACCACCAAGAATGGTATTTAGCAATTCTTGATTATTATAGTAGAGCCACACGATACCAAGTAGAAGTCCAAGAGCAAGCCCTACAATAACAATAAACCACTCTCTTCGAACACCGGACAAGAAGAACATTGTAGCAAGACTGACAAGAATTACGATTGGTACACCCGTATCGGGTTGGAAAAATATAAGAATAAAAGGTGGAAGAACATACTTAATCATTTTATAGATTAATTCAAAATCACTTTTGAATGAATATTCTGTTTTTAAAGTGTTATGGTCATGAATTGTATTGGCTGTTTTGATTACGAGTACGATTTTCATAAATTCACTCGGTTGGAAGGAACCAATACCAGGAATAGAATACCAAGCATGTGTACCGTTTATTTCAGCGGCAAAGGGTATATGAATCCCAAAGCGTGAAGAGAGTACCCGTGCTATGACGAGACCGAGTAGACATACCATCAAAATCCAATAGGCAATGTCCACTGCAGTGAAGATACGGTCGACACCGATTTTGAGGAGAAAAGCAACGACTCCAAGACCAACGACAATCCAACTAATCTGCTTAATGACTAAATTGACCCCGCCATCTTGGTTCATAAGTGGTGCTGCAAGATGAATTGCAACGAGGCTTATTCCAAAAAGTGCAAAGAGCAAGACAATTAAAGTCACATCAAGGGTGAAGTGTCGTTTGCTTTCATTTATAAATTTGTTCATCGTGCCTCCTTTTGCGAATGAATGTAATAGTGTATAATAGAATGGAAAAGTTAGAGGTGCTCAAAATGAATCGTCTTCAGACATATTATGAACAGTTACAACTCCCATTGAAATCATTATTCTTGGGTTGTTTCTTGATTACAATCGGTTCTATTATAGCAAACCCATATATCGTAATGATATTTAAATTTAACAGTCCACTATTTGTTACAGCATCGAAATTGTTGTTGTATGCTGGTGGTATCATTTTATCATATTTTCCACTGTATGTTTTTATTAAATTGTTAACGCATCGAAATGATGAAACCAATGTTGTGGTTACAGGATTCATTTCATATTTAGTATTTTTAGTTGTGATGACCTTGTTGTCACCAACGACTTCACCTAAAGCTGCGTATTCAGACATTCTAAACATTACAATTGGAAACGAAACATATGGTTTGTTTAAAACAGGAATTTTTGGCTTCTTAGCCGTATTATTAGTGGTTCGATATAGTTATCGAAGCCATAAAGAAACGACGGGATTTTCTCAAGTTTCTTATTTAGACAGAGATACAATTAAATTAGTAAATTCGATTATTGGTTCAGCAATCGTAGGGGCGATTTTTGCATATGGATGGCCTATGTTTGTTGATGGAATATACAATGCATTGAAATTTATCTCTTCGGATTCACATAATCCTATGAGTCTCTTTGCCTATGGAGGCTTAGAACGTCTTTTAACACTCGGTAATATTCAAACAATGATGCATCAGGAAATCTGGTTGGGGTCATTGGGTGGATCATGGATGAATATCGGTGGAGAAACGTTTGTCGGAGATGCTAATATATGGACTGCTCAACTTAAAGAGGGCCTAAATATGATTAGTGGTGCTGGACGCTATACAAGTGCATATTATGTACTTAATTTATTTGCGATTCCAGGTTATCTTCTTGCAGTAATTTCAACAATCTCAAATAAAAAAGTTTTAAAGAAGAATATTTCACTCTTTATTATTGTAATTTTAACATCAATGCTTGGCGGTATTATTTTCCCAGTTGAATTATTAATGCTCTTAACAAGTCCGATTCTGTATTTCTTCCATCTCTTTATGACCGCATTTATTTATGCGATTCTTGTAGGTTTTGGAGCAACTGTCGGTTTCTCTTATTTGGGATCATTAACAAGTGCAACACCCGGTAACCTCATTGACTTTATTGGGCTTATGAGAAATACAGTCATGTTTAATAAAATTATGATTATTCTATTAGTTGGTATTATTACATTTATTATTTACTTTGCAATGACCCGTTTCTACTATAGTAGAATGGCAATTGATGTCTTAAATGTTGGAAGTAAAAAAGAACGTGTTAATGATTTCATTGAACGACTTGGTGGGCTTGAAAATATTGAAGCAATATCAAGTACACCAACTCATATACATGTTGCATTGCGTGATCGTGATGAATTAAATGTTTCGGGGTTACACCGTCAAGGTGTTACGCGTATCGTTGAAACACGACAAGGATTTACACTTTCCGTTGGATCTTCATCGTATATGTTACAACGTGCTGTAAATCGTCATCTTGATGCACTCCCTAAAGAGGAAATTGAAGAATGACTAAAGCAACATTAACACCAATGCTACAACAATATATGGACATAAAGAAAAACACCAATGATGCGTTGGTGTTTTATCGCTTGGGAGACTTCTATGAATTGTTCTTTGAAGATGCAATTACCGCATCGAAAGTCTTGGATCTTGTCTTAACCGCACGATCAGCAGGTAAAGATCAAAAAGCGCCTATGTGTGGTGTTCCACATCATGCAGCCCAAGGTTATATTCAAAAATTAGTAGCAGCTGGCTATAAAGTAGCGATAGTAGAGCAAGTTGAAGACCCTAAGGAAGCGAAGGGAATTGTAAGACGAGATGTAGTTGAGATAGTTACTCCAGGTACTTATTTTGAGATGGATGATAACGAAACACGAGAGATTGCTTCAATTACGCTTGATTTGGTTTATGCAACGATTGTAAGTTGTGATATTGTTTCGGGTAATTTACGCGCAATTCGTGTCATGAATGATTTCGTCGAAATTATAAAAGTGCTCCAACAGTTTCAAGTTAAAGAAATTGTCGTTTCAGAACATTTTGATGCTAAGATTATCAATGAAATTAAAAATAAAACTGAAATATATGTCTCATATCAAGAAGAATTGGCAGAGGATATCCAACATCAAGACCCTACAATCCGCAAAACACAGGCGCGCTTAATTCAATATCTCATTTATACACATAAACGAAGTCTGAATCATCTGTCTGATGTTGTCGTTTTAAATGATGAAGCATATTTACGTATGGATTATGCAACTATGACGAATCTGGAACTCATTGATCATCAAAAAGGTAAAGAATTATCACTATTTCACTTTATTAATCGTACAAAGACAAACATGGGGGCACGTGCACTTAAAGAAATGTTGATGCAGCCATTGGTTAATGTTGAATCGATTGAGAAACGTCATCTACAAATAGAGACACTTATTGAAGATTATTTGCTTGCAGATTCATTGAGTCAAAGTTTAAAAGAAACCTATGATATTCATCGTGTTATCGCCCGTTTATCAACTGCTAAACATAATGCTCAAGACCTTGTGCGCTTGAAAAAGACATTAGGTACATTTAAACGGATGCAAGAAACTGTTGATGGCATCAATTGTTTTAGTTTTATGCTTGTTGAACCACTTTTAGATGTATATCAATTATTGGATTCACATATATTAGATGATGCTCCTGTTGCACTCAAAGAAGGTAGAACTTTTAAACAAGGGATTCATACCGAATTGGACGAGTTATTAGAACTTTCAAAAAACGGAAGAAAATGGCTGGTCAATTTTGAGGCGGAACAACGTGAAAAAACGGGTATAAAAAACCTAAAAGTTGGTTACACCCGAGCATTTGGATATTATATCGAAATTACTAAAGGTCAAGTCGAGAATGTTCGAGATGATTTTGGTTATATTCGAAAGCAAACCTTGACGAATGCAGAGCGATACATCAGTGAAGCATTACAAGAATATGAACTTAAGACAAGCCAAGCGAGTGAACGTATTTTGGAAATAGAGCATGAACTTTTCGATAAAGTGACACATTATATTTCCCAATATACTTCGGAAATTCATAATATTGGTTCAGCAATCGCACTGATGGATGCCTTATTATCACTCTCTGAGATTTCATCTTTACCTGGATATCAAAGACCTCAGTTTGTTTCGGGAAGTGTTTTAGATATTAAAAATGGAAAGCATCCCGTATTAGAGTCTACACTTAAAGATCATCAATATATCGCAAGTGATGTATTGATGGACACAAGTCGAAATACTTTAATCTTAACGGGACCCAATATGGGTGGTAAAAGTACTTATATGAGAATGGTTGCACTTAATGTTATTTTGGCGCAGATTGGATGTTATGTTCCTTGTGAAACAATGACATTAAGTCTTGTTGATCAAATCTTTACAAGGATGGGTGCAAGTGATGATATTCTTATGGGTCAATCTACTTTTATGGTAGAAATGATGGAGGCTCAGGCTGCTTTATCTCGTGCTACGAAGCATTCGTTAGTTCTTTTTGATGAAATTGGACGTGGTACTTCGACTTATGATGGAATGGCACTGGCGCAAGCGATTATCGAGTATATTAATAATTCGATTCAGAGTCGTACGATTTTTTCCACACACTATCATGAATTGGTGACATTGGAATCAATGTATGATGGCATTAAAAATATTCACGTGGAAGTTCACGAAGAAAATGATGATGTAACATTCTTATACAAAGTAATTGATGGACGTGCAGATAAATCATATGGGATAAATGTAGCACGGTTGGCGCATCTGCCACAAAGTATCATCGAGCGTGCAAAACATAACCTTGAGATTCTTGAGTTATCAAAAAGTCGCTTAGATATTGATTCAAAAGTTTTAACCGTGGAAATTGAACCGCAAGGTTATAGTGTTGTTAAAAATAAATTGCAGAGCCTGGATGTGAATCAATTAACACCAATTGAAGCACTCATGGTTCTTTCTGAATTAAAATCAATCATTGAGGACAAAGGCAATGAATAAAATCAAAGTACTGGATACACATCTAACAAATATGATTGCTGCTGGTGAAGTCGTAGAACGACCAGCCGGAATTATCAAAGAACTTGTAGAAAATTCAATTGATGCGAATGCTACAAGTATTGAAGTGCGCATTGTTGAAGGTGGAATGGGATTAATTGAAGTAAGTGATAATGGTGAGGGCATGAGTGGTGAAGATTTATCTCAAGCCTTTGAACGTCATTCAACGTCTAAAATTAAAAGCGTGCTCGACCTAAATGCGATTTCATCATTTGGATTTCGAGGTGAAGCCTTGCCGTCGATTGCATCTGTAAGCCATGTTGAGGCAATCTCGAATGATGGCGTCGAAGGACATCGAATGATCATCGATAATGGAGTTAAAAAGATAAAAGAGAGAGCAGCTCGCAATCAAGGCACAACAATCTCTGTTTCGAGTCTCTTTCTTAAAACACCAGC
Organism: Erysipelothrix amsterdamensis; assembly: GCF_940143175.1. Lineage (NCBI taxonomy): Bacteria > Bacillati > Bacillota > Erysipelotrichia > Erysipelotrichales > Erysipelotrichaceae > Erysipelothrix > Erysipelothrix amsterdamensis. The sequence continues at coordinate 26,969 of NZ_OW659496.1, forward strand.
ACGATTAAAACATATTAAAAATGTTCATTATGAAACGTCAATTGTACTCGATACAATTCAAAAGTTTGCGATGGGTAATCCTCAAATATCATTCACACTTTATAATGAGGACAAAGTAAGTTTTAGAAGTTATGGAAGAAATGACCTTGCAGATGTTTTTCATCGTGTTTACGGTGCACAAGTAACCCAAGATACACAGCTATTTAGTGCAGAGAATTATGATTTTAAAATTGATGGTATTATGGCTCTTCCACAACACAACCGAGCGAATCGATATTCAATTTGGCTGTATATTAACAATCGCATGATTCGTTTTCCTAAGATACAGAAGGCGATTGTTGATGGATATCGACGTCATATGCCTACTGATCGCTATCCGATTGTCGTGATGAATATCCATGTTGATCCTCAACTAGTAGATGTGAACGTTCACCCAAGTAAATGGGAAATTCGTTTATCTAAAGATAATGTTTTGGTTGAACTTATTCAGGATTGTTTTTTATCAATTCTAGATAAAAATATGCGTCCTCAACGCGTAACATTTCCAAGTCCTGTTCCCGTTCAGACCGATATAAAAGAAGCTCTACTCGGTGAACCAATGCCACGATTTGAACCGCTCATTGAAGAACCAAAGAAAATATATGTAACTGATTATATGCCTGATTCATTACCAATTTCAGATTTTAAACCGCGTGAAATTGAACCTCAATTGGAATCAGAAAAAATTGAACCTCTTACTGTTTTATCACAGATGAGCGGATGTTATATTCTGGCTCAAGGAGATAAGGGACTCTATATTATTGATCAACATGCAGCGATGGAACGTGTTCGTTATGAGTACTACCAAAACAAAATGCTTAATCAAAATAATCCAACGCAAGATTTTTTAATTCCATTAATTATTGAAGGACGCAAACCCATAATCGGTCGTGTTAATGAAATTAACCAAATACTCAAAGAATTTCAGCTTGAATTAGAAGTTTTTGGAGAAGATGCGTTTGTTTTAAGAAGTACGCCTTTATGGATTGAAGAAAAAGTTGTTTCAGAATTTATTCATGAAGTTTTAGATATGTTTGAAGATGAGCGAACAATTCGAGAAGAAGATTTACGTCGTAATGTACTTGCAACCTTAGCCTGTCATTCTTCAGTACGATTTAATGAGTACATGTCAATGGATGAGATGACTGAGTTGGTTCGACAACTTAGAGCCTGTGAACAACCTTTTAATTGTCCACATGGACGACCAACCTTTATTACAGTTGAGCACAAACAACTCATCAAGGAGTTCAAACGATGAAAAAAGTAATTGTCATTGCAGGTGTTACTGCTTCGGGGAAATCCAGTCTCGCAGTTTCATTAGCAAAAAAAATTAATGGAGAAATTATTAGTGCTGACTCTGTCGCGGTTTATAAGGAATTGAATATTGGTAGTGCTAAACCAACCGTTGAAGAACAAGATGGTATTGTTCATCATTTAATAGATATTGTTTCAATTACGGATTCCTATCATGTTGCACGATTTCAAAAAGAAGCGCGCGAGGCAATCGATTTAATCGTAAGTAAGGGTAAAACTCCCATTGTAGTTGGGGGAACTGGTCTGTACATTAATGCTTTACTCAATGACTACAGATTTAACGAAGAACGAGAGTTACCTCAAATTGATGCGTCCTTATCCAATCAAGAATTAATGCAAGAACTCATAGAACTTGATCCCGTAACAGCTGAAAATATACATGTAAACAATCGTAAGCGCCTCATTCGTTCATTACAAATGGTAAAAGGGATGAATTTACCCAAGTCAGATGTTAATGAAAATAAAGGAAAAACGCGTCTTTATGATGCACGTGTATATTTTCTACAAGGTGAACGCGCCAAACTGTATGAGCGTATCAATAAGCGGGTAGATATCATGATGGATCAAGGGCTTCTGGATGAAGTGAGTAAACTGAGAACAGAACATCAGGATTTATTTTCACTCCAAAGTATGCAATCAATCGGTTACCGTGAGTTTGATGAGTATTTCCAGGGGAATAACTCAATTGATGAAGTTCAAGAACTGATAAAGACTAATACGAGAAGACTTGCGAAACGTCAAATTACATGGTTTAAACATCAAACCGAAAGTATTTGGATTGACGTATTTAACGAAGATCCTCTTGAATTTGTACTAAGTGATCTAGAGAAGTGGTAAACCCACTTTTTTTTAGGAAAATTTTTTAAAAAAGCACACCTATTATAGGGGTGTAATATGAAAGTTGAAAAACTCACAAAACTTTACAAAAACAATCGGGGAATTAAGGATATTTCGTTTGAAATCGGTGAGGGAGAAATCCTAGCCGTATTAGGTGTGAATGGAAGTGGGAAATCGACATTGTTTAAAACAATCACTGGTTTAATTCGCCAGGATTCAGGAGAGATTTTTGCCACTGAAATTGGCTATATACCTGAGAATCGTTCTTTATACAAAGATATTACTGTTAAGGAACATCTTGAACTTTATGCAAGACTCCATGGCATGGAGTTTGGTGATATTGAATTAAACATCGAATATTGGATGAATTATCTGGAAATAGGCATGTATTTAAATTCAAAAATTATGACGCTTTCAAAAGGGAATCAGCAAAAAGTTCAAATTTTATGCGGACTTATTCATGATCCGCAAACAATAATTATGGATGAGCCACTAAGTGGTTTAGATATTCATAATATGAGACTCATCAAAGGATTATTGCGTAAGCTTTCGAAAAGCGGAAAGTCGATATTGATATCAAGTCATCAATATGAAGAGGTTGAAGAAGTTTCAGATTATATTCTAATATTGAAAGACGGCGTTATGAAGAAGTATGGATCCCTTAATGATCTAAAAATTCAAGCAGGGATTACTTACTTCATCGTGGAAAAAGAACAATATTACGATATTAAACATCTTGGATTGGATTATAAATTCGTAGAAGATAAGGTGTATGTTATTATTCATGACAAGAACACATTGATAAAAGTATTGCCGCCTTTGATTGAAAAGCGGTTTGTTGAAAAAATTGTAATTGATTCTGTATCTTTAAAAGAAATGGTGGAGATGACTTATGAAGACGCTTATTAAATTTTCGATTAAGCGACGCATGATGAATCGAGCTACAGTTTTATTCTACGTAATTGTCTTTACTGTGATGGGATGTCTCTTGTTTGGTGATAAACTTATATCACTCCTCTTACCAAGTGTATCGGAGCCAAGCTCAATCAAGACAATAGATATTGATTGGCAGCGTTTTTCAGATGGGTTTGAGAAAATTATTAAATATGATGAAAAGGCACCTATAATCATTACTAAGAATGATGGTTTCTATACCATTCAAACAGAAACACCACTAGGGCCAACTGAAAAAAGCACACTGGGGCTAATTATTGATAGTTATGAGAACGGAAGTCATGAAAAGCCCATAGTCATTTACAAGACGACATCAAAAAATAATCTTAATCTAGAAATTGTTTTTTCCATACTCACAACATTATATTTCCTCATTACATCGTTAAGTTCATCTGCAATGAGCGAAGTAATAATGGAAAAAACATCAAATGTTTTAGAGATGGTGTGTTCGGTAGTTCAAGTTAAAACCTACTTCGTTACGAAGGTGGTCTTAGGTTTAATAATGATGTCGATTCAATTATTAAGTCTCTGTATGATTTTTGGATTTTGGATATGTATACGCCAGGTATATGATCAAGGCGAAGGATTAGTTGAATTATTACAAACACTTGGAATCCTTGATTTTGAAGGAAGTACGTTTGTGGATATTATGAAAAATTTAAACTTATCGCAATCTGATTATTTAAGTATTGGGTGTGCATTTTTAATACTCATGGTAGGAATTGCAACGATTCAAATAATTTTACTTGTTCTCGCTGTACGCATTCGGTCTATTGAAGAAGCTGGGAGCGTCCATGGACCGCTCTACTTCTTAATGTTATGCATCTATTATCTTTCTATTTTTCTCAACACGCGTTACCAAATGACTGAAGGCTGGGGAGTCTATTTATCACTAACACCTTTATTCAGTATGTTATTTCTCCCACTTCGTGTGCTTGTGTATGATGTAAGTAACTATGAAATCGCCTTTTCGTTTGCGACTGCAATTGGATTTTTCTTACTCGTATTTGAGTTTTCGAAGTACTACAGTGAGATGTTTATTTTTGACAATGATACGAAAAAGATTGACTAAAACCCTCTAATGTATTACTGTGTTAATACATTAGAGGTGAATAGACGATGTTAAAACTAGATAAAATAACAAAAAAATATGGCGATGTTGAAGCGCTTAAAGGCGTCTCTTTGACATTTAGAAAAAATGAGTTCGTTTCAATTCTCGGTCCTTCTGGATGTGGGAAAACAACGATGTTGAATATTATCGGTGGACTTGATCGATATACAAGTGGAGATCTCAATATTTCTGGAATCTCGACGAAGAACTATAAAGATCGTGACTGGGATTCTTATCGCAACAGTTCAGTAGGATTTGTATTTCAATCTTATAACTTAATACCTCATCTTACAGTTCTTCAAAACGTTGAATTGTCATTGAAATTATCAGGAATTTCAAAAAAAGAAGGGGAATCCCGTGCTCGTACTGCTTTAGAAAAAGTAGGATTGGTGGACCATTTGAATAAAAAACCCAACCAATTATCGGGTGGACAGATGCAGCGTGTTGCGATTGCTCGTGCTATTGTAAATGATCCTGAGATTATCCTTGCGGATGAACCTACAGGTGCTCTTGATAGTAAAACGAGTGTTATTATCATGGATTTACTTAAAGAAATTGCACAAGATCGTCTTGTAATCATGGTTACCCATAATGCAGAACTTGCACATGAATACAGTAATCGCATTGTGGAATTGTTAGATGGTCAAATTATAAGTGATAGCAATCCTTATGATGCAGATATAAATAGTGAAAAACTCGCTAAGCGTAAACGTACTAAAATGCCTTATATGACAGCATTGGGGCTTAGTGGAAAAAACCTTTGGGCAAAAAAAGGAAGAACCGTACTTACTAGTTTTGCAGGAAGTATTGGAATCATTGGTATTGCATTAATTCTTGCACTTTCTTCTGGGTTATCAAATTCAATTAATAAAATGCAGTCGGATACATTGGCTACATCACCGATCACCATCGGATCATCTGATTTTGATTTTTCAGGTCCTGTAGTTACAGAAGATACGACGGATTTGAATGAATTCCCTACAGACTCTAAACTTCAAATCTATGAACCTAAAGTTCAAACAAACGTTATAACAAACAATATTACCCAAGAATATATTGACCATGTTAATAAACTCGACTCCGATAAATATATTTCAATTCAATATATTCATAAAGCGAATATGAATATGATTCGTAAATCAGGTGATAAATATGTACATGTTCAATCAAGTTCATCCCACATGGGAGAATTACTTGATAACGAAGACTTCAACAACAATCAATACGATATTCTTGAGGGCCGTATGCCTAAAGGCGATAACGAAATGATTTTGGTTGTTGATAACTATAACCGAATTGCAAAAGAAACGGTTAAAGAACTTGGACTTGGTGATTTAGATGATAAAGTTGATCTCAAATCTATAGTAGGTCAGGAATTCAAATTAGTTCAAAACGATGATTATTTCGTTAAAGATGAATTTGGACTTTATCGAGAAGCAAGTCAGCAAAATTATGAAACAATTTATGGTAGCGAAAAAGCGAAGACATTATCGATTGTTGGGGTTATGAGACAAAAAGAAGATTCATCATTCCAAATGTATCAACCAGGATTATATTACCGTTCTGACTTAGTAAAATCATTCATTAAAGATTCTACAGATTCAGAAGTAGTTAAAGCACAGAAAGAAGTAGGTAAAGAGTACAGTGTTGTTTCTGGAATGGGATTTGAAGGTCATCCTTTCAAAGAAGCGGATGCGCTCTACCAAGATCAACTAGAAGAACTTGGATCCTCTTCATTGCCACGAAACATTTCAATCATTCCGGCAGACTTCGAAGCTAAAAAAGAAATTCGAACGCATCTTGATGCCTATAATACAGACAAAAAAGATGCTGATAAGATTACATATAGTGACATGTCAGAAATGATTACAGGTGTTATGGAAACTGTTGTTAATACGATTTCATATGTATTAATTGGTTTCTCATCAATTTCCTTAGTGGTTTCATCATTGATGATTGGAATCATCACATATGTATCCGTAATTGAACGAACAAAAGAAATTGGTGTACTTCGTAGTTTAGGAGCACGTAAAAAAGATATCTCACGCGTGTTTAATGCTGAAACGTTCTTAATTGGATTTGTATCCGGTACATTAGGTATTGTAGTCACATACCTTCTAACCTTCCCAATTAATTCGATTATCTATAGCCTAACAAAAACAGAGAATATCGCTGTTGTTAATCCTTTACATGCTGTGATTTTAATCATTATTAGTATTATCCTTACATCCATTTCTGGAGTAATCCCTTCAAGAATGGCTGCTAAGAAAGACCCAGTTATTGCTTTAAGAAGTGAGTAATGAAAAAGACATCCTTAAATTGAACTGCTCCCTGTCAAGTAGACAGGTGAAATAAATAAAATATCCAAGATGATTTATCACTTTATGATGAATCATCTTTTTTATGCTACAAGTGACTGCATTTGTTTTTCTCTAATGTTTGACCAGTAAGCTTCAATCTTCTTGTTAGTTGGAATCGCGTAGACTACAGGTGTCTCTGTTCCTAGCGCTTCAGTTCGAACCATCATTGGTGTTTTGTTTTTGAAGCGTTTCTGAAGTCTCTTGTTGTTATAAAAATCAATATACACTTCAATTGCTTTCTTCAATTCGCTTCTTGTACTGAATTCATTAGGGTAGTACATTTCTGATTTGATTGTTCCCCAAAATCCTTCCATAGGACCATTATCAATACAATGTCCCACTCTAGACATACTTTGCATCACTCCTTGATCTTCTAGCTGTTTCCTAAATGCCCTACTTGTGTATTGGAATCCGCGGTCACTGTGAAATAAAGGTTTTGCCTCTGGATATCTCGCGATAGCTTTATGATAAGTATCAAACACAAGTTGATTATTGTTCCGATCACTTATTTGATACGCCACAACACTTAAATCATAAAGATCAATAATCGCACTGAGATATAGTTTCTTACTTGAACCTTTAATCTTAAATTCTGTGACGTCTGTCAGCCATTTTTCATTCGGTTTTGCGGCAAAGAAATTTCGATTTAAAATATTTTCAGCTGTGATTTCAGGAGTGCTTCGTGAATATTTTTTAGACTTTTGACGAATCACTGATTTCACCCCTAGCATCTTCATGAGTCTATGAATCCTCTTCGAGTTATATTGAACGCTATTCAACTCATTGATCCAATCCGTCATGCGTCGATAGCCTAAGATATGTCCAAATAGTTCATCATAATCAAGAATGAGATTGCAAAGCTCATGATTTTCAATTTCATTGCTTGTTTCAACACGATGCGTCCATTTATAATAACTACTTCTTGCGATTTTAAGTACCTTACACATCCACTGAATACTCCAGCCATGTTTATGATGTAGTTCCTGCACTGCGAGATACTTTACTTCTTGTTTTGCTTTGGAGAATATCGCCCCCTTTCGATTTCCTTCACTTTTTTTAATAGAATGTTCTCGCGTTCTTTCAGTTCGAGTTGTCTTTCAAGTAGTTTTACTTTACGTTCTAAACGTTCTTCATTACTAAGTTGATCTTCTTGTTTTCGCTTGCCACGTTTATCAAGAAGACCATCATCTCCCAATTCGTTATACTTTTTCACCCACTGATAAACCTGAGCATAAGAAAGTTCATAGCGCTCAGCAGTCCCCTTATAATCGTAGTCATGTTCAATACAATATGCGACAATTTCCTGACGCTCCTCAATTGTTGTTTTTCTACCTTTTGTCATATAGACTTCTCCTTTAGGATCGTAATCCTTTATAGTTTCAAGTCTATTATACTTTTTTATCCATCCGCGCAAAACCTCATGGGAACTTATACCATATTTAATACTAATATCTTTAAGAGAACCTGCGCCTTCAAGATAATCCCTAATTGCGGATTCCTTGAGCTCTTTCGAATAACTTTTGTTTCGATCTTTATCTGAAAAAACTTCAATACCATAAGTTTGATACTTTTTCACCCAACTACGTAATGTACTAGAATCAATAGATAATTCTTCAGCTATTTCTGGTGCACCTTTTATGCCATTCAAATATTCATTAATTGCTTGTTCTTTTATTTCGGCTGGATATTTATTCTTTCTCCCCATAGAAAAAGCTCCTCCTTTTTTGTAGTGCCCGATTTTATTTATTTCGGGTGTCTACTTTAAGGGGAGCTTATCAAATTGGATGTCTTTTTTTCGCTCAATAACGAAACTTAAAAAAAGAAGTCCTTCTAGACTTCGATTTTTTTCATATATTGAAATGCGAGAGAACCGATCCCAACATGAACACTTACTGTTGAAATTAACTCAGTCACATAAATTTCTGTGTTTGGGAATGCTTCTTTGAATTTCTTAACAGTTTTATTAAGTTCTTCCTTAGCATCCACATCCACAATCGTAATTTTATATGTTTCATCAACGCCTGCTTCTTGCATCGCTTCAATGACACGATCAATTGCTTTGGACATCGTTCGAACTTTATCAAAGGGTTCGATGATTCCTTTCGTATCTTTATTGAGATGAAGTATTGGTTTTATTTTGAGAAAACCACCGAGTTTTGCGGCGAGAGGAGAAAGTCTTCCACCTCGTGAAAGATGCGCCAAATCGTCAGGAATAATAAATGTGTTGCCATTATTGAGTGCTACATCAATACGCTCCTTAATTTCAGGAATATCATATCCTTGATCAAGAAGTTTTCGAGCAGCAACTGCACAATCAAGTTCAATTGATGCCGCTGTAAAGCAATCAATGAAAACAAATTCTATATCCACAAATTGGGCTGCTGTATTCATTGCGCCAATAGTTCCAGAGATTCCAGTGGTAATAGGTATCGCAAGAATCCGTTCATAACCTTGAGCTTTAATCTCTCTAAATAAGTCTTCAATCATACCAAGTGCTGGTAATGATGTTTGAAGCATAATATTTTCCCTCATGAGGGCATTAACCTGATCAATTGAAATTTCAACACTTTCAAGTGAAGCATCGTCCTCATTGATGATCTGTAAGGGTATCGCGAAAAGACCATCCATTTCGATATTTTCATTATAATAATTACTACTACTATCGACAATAACCGCAGTTTTCATAATACAACCTCCAAGTACTATCATTATACACTAATAATGAAAGGCATACGACCTCACTTGATATATTTATCGGTTTTTGGAATCCATTGAATTGCGACAGTTCCGAGACCTGCATGCGTTGCGACTGCAGCTGGTAAGTCCATAATATATGCATCATGAGTACCAAATGATTCGGAAATCGCATCACGAAGGCGTGTTGTTATTTCTTTCGCATCGCTGTGTAAGTAATAAAAATCATACGATTCAGGTGTAACACCTTGTTCTTTCATATGGTTAATTAACAGTTCAAAAATCTTAGTTTCTGTACGCGCAGTTCCAAATTTTTCGATTGTTAGACCGTGGTTTTCAAGATATAAAAGAGGTTTAACTTTTAAAAGTGATGCAAGCGTCGCAGCATGTTTTGAAATTCGTCCACTTACACGTAATTGATCTAAGTTTTGTGGATACACAAATGACTCGGTACGTAATAAGAACGTGTTAATGCGTGTGATCATCTCATCAATAGAAACATCGTTAAGCTCCATGGCTCTTATGAGTTTTACGGTTTGTTGAACGGGACCACCTAAAGTAAATGAGTCTACAACATGAATCTCGCATCCATCTACATGTGATGCGGCTTGATTAAAAGCACTGTAAGTACCTGATAGATTCGAAGAGAGTGTTACCGCAAGAATTTGATCATATCCTTCATCGCGAATTGCTTCAAAAAGATTGATCAATGAACCGAGGTTGGGTTGAGAAGTCATAATCTTTTCCTTCTTAGACAGTAATTCATGAACCTCTTCTTTTGAAATGGTTTCTTGATCTAAATACTCAGTGTTGTTATGGATTAAAGTTAATGGTGCAATAAAAACGTTATACTTTTTAATTTCTTCTGGTGTGAAACAAACTGATGAATCACAGACAATCGCTAATTTTTTCATACATATCCTCCGATGAGAGCATTATAGAATATAATACTTTGAATGTCAAACTATTATATTCCTTTATGAAAGAACTAAAATGATTTATAATACATACATGGAACAATTAGACTATAAAACAATTCAATCAGAAGTAATTTCGGAACAAGAAATCAATAAATCTAAATTTATTGGCTTTTTAGCGCCAATTCAATCTGAAGAAGAAGCTAAGGCATACTTAAAATCAATTAAAAAAATGCATCCAAAAGCAACGCATCATTGTAGTGCATATCGAATCGGTGATATTGAACGATCCAATGATGATGGCGAACCTGCATCGTCAGCAGGATTACCGATGCTTCAAGTCCTTCGAGGTCACAAACTTGAAGGTGTGATTGCAGTTGTGGTGCGATACTATGGTGGGGTCTTACTTGGGGTTGGTGGTTTGATCAGAGCTTATGGATCAACGGTCTCGCTTACGATTGAAGAAGCAGATTTATTAGCACCTCAGAAAGTATTTACGATGGATCTCTCATTTCCGTATGAGTTTATTAATGATGTGGAACTCCACATTACAAGTGTTGGAACGGTTTTAGATCGTAACTATGATTCGCTAGCACGTTATCAAGTACGCGTAACAGATCCAATGTTGTTGGAACCGTTAAATGATTTAACCCGTGGAACTATAAGTAAAAGTATTATTAAAGAATCAATTGAGTTTATCTAGGAGGTCTTGATTATGGATATCAAAACAGAATTAAATCATCATGGCATAAAATCAACACGTCAACGTGAAGCGATTTTAACGATTTTAAAAGACAGTGATACACCCATCACAATCAATCAAATTCGTGAATCATTGGATGCGGTTGGAGAATACATGGACTTATCCACGATTTATCGTGTTTTGGATGTCTTTGAACAAAAAAATATTATAACCAAGACAGTGCCACTTGAACCATCACAAAGTGTATATGACTACAAACGGCACATCCATAAGCATCACCTTATTTGTACTCAATGTGGAACCATCACTATCATTGAGGGATGTCCGCTTGGTGATTATGAGGGTAAGGTTGCGCGCGATAGTGGGTATATTATCGATCGACATCAGTTAGAACTATACGGATTATGTCCAAAGTGTCAGAAAAGTGCCTAGCACTTTTTTTTGTGCATAATCCTTTCTTTTATAACATAGTGTAGTAATATGTTAATAGAGGTGAAACTATGAAAACATTAAACAATATATCAATCAGAAACATCGTACTCAAAGTATTAGACATTGAATCGATGCAATCGTTCTACGAAAAAACCATTGGACTTACACTCCTTGAAAATCATCAAGATACCGTTGTATTGGGAATTGACGAGATTCCGCTACTCACATTAAAGACCTCAAATCGTTATGAAAAACCCAATCAAAATTACAGTGGTCTCTATCATATGGCATTTTTACTGCCAGAGGAAGCATTTCTTGGCCCATTTATTAAACATTTGGTTGCTTTAAAACAACCAATTACTGGGCTTGGAGATCATCTTTATTCACAAGCTATTTATCTGAATGATCCCGAAGGAAACGGTATTGAGGTTTATGCAGATCGTCCACGATCGTCCTGGATTATCAACAACAATGGAACGATTGTAGGTGGAACAAGAGCGGTTGATGTAGAGGGACTTATGCGTATTGCTCATCCTCAACCATGGGGCGGAATGCCTGAGCATACTATCTTGGGACATGTTCATCTCCAAGTATCAGATATTGAGAGTGCTCGTAGTTTTTATTTGGATCGATTAGGCTTTGAGCTTAAAACGGAAATGCAGAAGGCACTTTTTGTTTCAAGAGATGGATATCATCATCATATAGGGATTAATGAATGGGCAGGACCCAATATTGCGGATTTACCTGAAAACACAAGTGGTATGGAATCCTTTACAGTGACGACACCTTCATTTACTACTTTCAGGGAAGAACTCATTCAGGCTGGTGAGAGGATTGTTGATTTAGATGAAAATCATTTTAAAATCATCGACCCATTTCACATAAACATTATCTTCGAGAAAATTTAATATGATATAATAGGTATATGAAAAACTTAGAAAACAGAAATGTGATTGGAATCAAGGCAGGTATAGTGGGGATAGTCTGTAACTTGATTCTTTTTACTTTAAAATTAATCATTGGTACCTTATCGCATAGTTTTGCGATCCTTGCGGATGCAATTAATAATTTATCCGATAGTTTATCGTCGCTTATCACAATTGTTGGATTTAAAATTGCTGCGAAGCCTGCAGATAAGGAGCATCCCTATGGCCATGAGCGTTTTGAATACATTAGTGGTTTTGTGATATCGATTATTATGCTTTACTTAGGTGTCGATATCATTAAATCATCCGTGAAGGATATTTTAAATCCTATGCCTATGCAAATGAGTATGGCTATGATTTTTGTATTGGTGTTTTCGATTATGATGAAGTTAGGAATGTCGTTTTATTATGCAAAGAAAGCTAAAGCAGCAGATTCTGATGTACTGGTTGCGAATGCGAAAGACAGTCAAAACGATGTATTCATAACAGGGTCAATCTTATTATCTCTTTTTATACAATATTATTTCGATTTGCGTATTGATACGTATCTCGGGATTATCATTGCAGTGTTTATCATCTATTCATCAATTACAATGCTTCGAGAGTTTATGAACGAGCTTTTGGGTAGTAGACCGGACACCGATACTTTATTAAAGGTAAAACAAATTTTGTGTGATAATCCTAAGATTGAAGGATATCACGATGTGATGATTTATAACTATGGTAAATTTCATGTTTATGGTGTTGTACATGTAGAAGTGGATGCTAAGTTATCATTAATTGAAGCTCATAATATCATTGATGCGATTGAACAGAAGATTAAGAAGGAAACAAATATTGACCTTGTGATTCATTTAGATCCTTTAGATATGGATAGTCCGGAGATATTAAATATTCAACGTGTAATTAAAAAATACTTAAGAGAAGCGTGTGATGGATGTAAGTTTCATGATTTACGTATCATTAACCACGTACTTCGGTTTGAAATTGTTCTATGTGATGCACTGAAGCATGAACCCGAACGAATTAAACAAGAAATTACAGAGTATTTAAGAAGTGAAGGAATCAAATACGATTTAGAAATTACGATGGATACGGATCAATTGATTTAATAAAAACGTCTTGGTGATATAACCAGGACGTTTTTATGAGAAAAATGTAGCGAAGACGCTAATTGACCAAAGTGTAAGTGGATAAATGAGAATGAGTGATGAAATAAGTGTTCGAAGCGAATCGGAGTTTCTAAATTGACAGAAGGGTATCAATAAGATACTTAATGAATAAAATGGATTCAGTAAGCATGATAGTACCAAAGACAGAATCACCCACCCAAATATTTGATGATTATAAGAATTTCTAAAAATATATAGAATACTAAGAAAAGCGATAACGATACTAGCGTGTTTAATAAACTTATAAATGAGAAAGAGTACAAAAGGTAACAGGAACCAACCAATCAATTGGAAGGTTGGATATTTTTCGGTAATAAAATATTCATACAAATATAAGAGTAAGAAGACTAAGAAAAGTGTAAAACATAGATTTACATGTACTTGATACTGTGGTGCTAGGACAAAAGCGTTGAATAGCGCATTAAGTATAAACACAAGTGTACTACCAGCAAAAAGCCAATAAAGCATAATCTTTCTATTTTTTAAGGCATAAAAACTATAAAAACTTAATAATGCAATGAGCGGATTGATGAGTAGTAAGAGATTTTCATACTGACTCATCGATTCAAGTAGTGTGGACAAAGTATCAACTCCTTCTATAACTATGATAGAAAAACATTGAAATTTTAGCCATTGAATTTACTTACATCTAACTTACAATGTTGTAAGTTAGAGTGTACGGTAATTATAAAATTCCTTAACCTTGTTTTTTCGAGGAAGTATAAAGGCAATTAATGCAAGAAGGTAGAATACCTGTGCAAAAAGATGAACTTGGGGAATCGGAAAGTATTCCGCAAGAGCACCAAACACAACTTGACCAACCATTCCAGCTCCTGAAACAAGAATAATGAAAAAGGAATTAACTTTCGCACGATATTGTGCAGGAACATGTTTTTGGACGGAACTTATTCGGATATTTGCACTATTCATCCCTAATACACCAAGTGTCATGCGAATAATAACCATAAAAGGAAATGACACAAAATAGAAAATACTCTCAAGTGTGATAAAAAGAATATAGACAGAGACAGCGATTGCATAACGATGATGATCCTTAAAAATAAGAATACTGTGAATCAACCCTCCAATCAAATAACCAAAACTTGCGAGGGACTGTAATGTTGCAAAATGAGTTTCGTTTAGAGAAGCACTCGACATGAAGAATGGGTACATTAGGGTTGATGAGGCACTTGAGAAAATCACAAGCGCAAAGAACATGAATACAGAACGAAGCGAGCAATCTGATTTCAGATAGAGTAGACCTCCGTACAAATCATTAAATAAATCGCTTAAGGTCGTGTTTTCGGAACGAATATAGTCAAATTCCGTATTTATCTTATACTCAATGAGTACATCAATAAGTGTAAGAAGAGAATATGCAAAGAATATGAAAGCCAAGCCAAAATAGCGATAAAGCATGATAGCAATTGGTGTGACGATAACACTACATAAAGGGTGAATGGTATTGAGAATTGCATTAGCTCGTGAAAAGTTTTCGGGCAGGATGATTTGAGGGATGATGGACTGAGAAGCAATTGCGGAAATGTTTCCCAAAGAGCTGATGGCAAGAATTATCAACAAATACGAGTAGTAATTAAACGAAAAGAAATAAACGTAGAGTCCAGAAAAAACAAATACTATAAGTAAGATTGATTCGTTAGTTATGAGAACTTTGAGTGGGTTTTTGCGATCAATAAGAGGCCCTATGACAAGTGGCAGCATTAAATTGGGGATCATAGAGAGTGCTGCAAAGATTCCAGATAGTAAAGTCGATTGGGTTTGGTCAAAGATTACTAAACTTAGGGCAAGGTTAAGACCGATACCACCCATTTCTGAGAAAATAGTACCTAAAAATACGCGAATAAAATTTTGATTCCATAATGGTTTATGCATAGAAAAACCTCCTATATCAATTAAACACGCTTTGTTTAAAAGATGTAAGAGGCTCCCGTTGGGAAATTGTGAGGTAATATTAGCCGTTTTAAGACAAAATTGGAGCGATATTAAGAAATCTTGTACTCACTCGTAAGATTGAGTGCTTTTTTATAAAGCCGATTGGCTTTGTAGTATTGAATGAGAAACTTCACATACATAAGTACATAACCGTGATGTGCTTGAAGATTTGCAGTGTCTTTACACAGTATCAAAATATCCTCATATTCCTTCTCGTGGATATAGCCTGGCCGCTCCAACATAAACTCAAGTAAGTCGTAAACATTTTTAGAGAGTTGATCAGTAGGCTCATCCAGTTTACTGAAATGGTTGTGGGCGAGATCTCGTTGGTTTTGGAGAATGTTTAGAAGACACAACTTTTGAAGAATTAAGGTGTTGAGTTCTTGAAATTGAGCTGCTTCAGTTTGAACGTTTTCGTATGCACGTGTAAGATGCAATTGAGCTTTTGTGTAATCTCCAATTAACAAATACGTTGCCCCGAGATTATAGTTTATCGAACTTGAAGCGTTAGGTTCTTCGAGATAACGATTAAGTTTTAAGCCCCGATTATAGTAGAATTCCATCATTTCTAACTGATCAGGACTTGTATAGGTTAAATTCGCATAGGATGAACCCATCGTAAAAGAACTCAGATACATCCCTTTTACATTACCTTGTTTTGAAAAGAGCTCGTATGCTTGACTGAGTGTTTCAATTGCACTGTAATAAAGTCCCGTAATATAGTAAGTAATTCCAAGTTCTTGGTGAATAATACCGTATTGATCAATGCCGGTTGTTTGAAGTAAATAATGGATCTTATTTTCTGAAGTCAGTGTTTCGGAAAAAGCGAGTGCATAAGCAAGGCGTTGATCAACTGAAAACATTGGTTCAAAATCTTTGAGACGAATAAGGTATTGATCATCGTTTGTGGAATAATAAAGTAGAAGATGTGCATTAATTGTTTCATTCGAGTATAAGCACAATGTTGCAAGTGACTTTAATTCTTTGCAAATAAGTGGAGTTGTATAAGCCAAATAATCACTCCAAAAGGAATTATAACCATTCGTAAACACTTCAATTTTTGATTGGTCTCGAACTAAATCAATTCCTAAACAATCAAACAGTAAATCTAATATTTCATCACTTGGTGTAACGGTATTTGATTCGATTTTAGAAAGATAAGATATTGAACATATTCCTTCGCAAAGGGCTTGTTGACTCATGTTTTGGTTAAGCCGTTCATTTCTTAATAGTGTTCCAAGCATCGTATTACCCCCTTTAAATTCATTCTATCACAAACTGCAGATTGACACGGTTATTATGTTTAAGAGTTGACAGATAAACGATAAACGCATATGATGAATAAGAAATAGGAACCTTTAAAATTGTCCAGAGAGGCAAGCAAGGAAAGAGAAACAACCACTTCATCAAATGATGAGCCTCTTTTCGTGCGCGAGAAGGGGCTCTTTTCTATGATTGGAGGGAAATTATGATAAAAACAATTATGAATCAAGAGGAAATACAACGTGCAATTAACCGTATTGCATTCGAAATTTTAGAACGATATCAAGGCATTGAAGATATCGTGCTCGTGGGAATTGAAACACGAGGAATTGATATTGCATCTCGGATTCAGAAGAAACTTGAAAGTATTGAAGGGCTTGTGCCATGTTTGAGTTTAAATATACACGATTATCGAGATGATGTACGTTCAAAACAAATCATTGAACGCTCTGATGTTTTAACACAAAAACATGTGGTTATTGTGGATGATGTTTTATTTACTGGAAGAAGTGTTCGATCATCGATGGACGCAATTATTGATTTAGGTCGTCCTTCTTCAATTTCCCTCGCAGTACTTATAGATCGAGGCCATCGCGAGTTACCTATTAGCGCAGACTTTATTGGTAAAAATATTCCAAGCTCTCGTAAAGAACGCATATACGTTCAAACGATTGAGACGGACGGTAAAGATATAGTTGTGCTTGAAACTACGTAGAAGGAGAACATAATGGAAAATGTTATTATTGCACTGGATTTTGAAGGAAGGGAAGCAGCACTATCTTTCTTGGATTTATTTGAAGGACAAAAGCTTTTTGTGAAAGTAGGTATGGAACTTTACTATCAGAGTGGACCATCAATTATTCATGAAATCAAAAAGAGAGGACATAAAATCTTCCTCGATCTTAAACTTCATGATATTCCAAATACTGTTGAGCGTACAATGCGTCGATTAAAAACAATGGGTGTTGATATGACAAATGTTCATGCAGCTGGGGGACTTGAAATGATGGAAGCGGCACGAAATGGTTTTGGTGAAGCAGGAATCCTGATTGCTGTAACGCAATTAACTTCAACATCTGAATTTCAGATGCAACAAGAACAATTAGTTCACGCCTCGTTAAATGATTCTGTATTACACTACGCAGAATTAACACGTAATGCAGGACTTGATGGAGTTGTATGTTCACCCTTAGAATCCAAACATATCCGAGAAACATTAGGAAGTGACTTTCTAACAGTTACGCCGGGAATAAGACCGAACGCTTCGGAAAAAGGGGATCAAAAACGCGTCACAACCCCTGCCCAAGCTAAAGCAAATGGTTCCAGTTATATTGTAGTCGGGCGACCAATTACTCAAGCTAAAGATCCTGTTTTAGCTTATGAGCAAATTGTATCAGAATGGAAGGTAGCATCATGAATACATCTAAAAAAATTGCACAGTACTTACTTGAAGTAGAGGCTGTTACATTAAGCCCTGATCATCTCTTTACATGGGCAAGTGGTATCAAAAGTCCAATCTATTGTGATAACCGAATTACGATGAGTTATCCACATGTTCGAAAATACATCGCAGAAGCATTTGCGGATGCAATTAGACGGTCATATCCAGAAGTAGAGTATATTGTCGGAACAGCAACTGCAGGGATACCACAAGCATGTTGGGTTTCTGATTTGCTTGATAAACCAATGGCTTATGTTCGCCCAAAACCAAAAGATCATGGAAAAGGGAAACAGATTGAAGGCATGATTCCAAAGGGATCGAAAGTAATTGTTATTGAAGACCTGATTTCAACTGGGGGAAGTTGTATTAAGGTTTGTGATGCACTCGAAGCCGAAGGTATTGAAGTTCTTTGTGTTTATGCAGTCTTTACATATGAGCTTAAAAAAGCTCTTGTGGCTTTCAATGAAGCAAACATCACACTCCATACCTTATCGAATTATTCCACGTTAATTCAAGTTGCACGGGAAATGGAAGCGATAACGGATAATAATCTTGAGTTATTACAATCTTGGGCAATAGATCCATCATCATTTAAATAAAAAAACTTAGTATAATCACTAGGAACTGACCTAGTTCCGTGGGACTAAAGAAAAAACCAAGTTAGGATGAAGTTAACCGATAATTTACGGGAGATTGATATCCTAGCTTTTCTTGTATTCGATTTTCATTGTAATATTTTAAATAGTTTATCACAGTTTGTGATACAATTTCAGTAGAACCCTTTAGGTCTGGGTTTAATTCGAATGTTTCACACTTTAGCGAGGCATGAAACGATTCGATAGGAGCATTATCAGCGGGTGTACCCTTACGGGACATACTCATGGTAATGCTTTTATTTTTTACTTTGAGTTGATACTCTTTTGATGTATAGACACTCCCTTGATCAGAATGAAGAATACATGGCTGAACGATATCCGGAAGTTGATTTAATGTATCAACCACACATTCTAGGTTTTGTCTGTCACTCAATGTAGACGCAATAATCTCACCATTATATAAATCCATGATCGTAGATAAATAGAGCATCTTATGGCCATAAGGGATGTAAGTGATATCTGTCACCAATTTCTCTAGAGGACGTAGTGATTTAAAGTCGCGATTAATGATATTGGGCATAATGATCTTCGGATTTTTGTTTTTTCGATACCGTTTGACCTTAACACGGCATTGACATTGGTGTTTCTGCATTATCTTTTGAACAGTATTCTTATTGATAATTCTTTCTTTTCGAATTAATGCAGTTATTTTTCGATATCCATAACGAAATTTATTTTCTTTACAAAGTTCAATTACTAATGCTTCATTGACAGAATAATTATTAGACTCAAGTTGCTCTTTTTTAGTCCAACGGTAATACGTTGACTTAGGTACCCCAAAAAGATTCAAGATATCTTTAATTGATACAGTGTTGCGATACTCTTCAACGAGCTTGATGATTATTTCAGGAACCACATCCTTTCTCTTTCCAAATACTTTTTTAATAGTTCAATTTGTTGCTCCAAAGATTTAATTCTAAGTCTTTGTGTTTCTTCGACCGTGTCTCCTTCAGGCCCTTTTCCAAAAGTATATTGCTTGCCTACAGGTTGAGAAAATCGATAGTGTTCACCATTTCGATACCATCTCCACCATGTTTTGACTTGTGTTACATTTTTTATTCCAAGTTCAGTCTGAATAAACCTGCTTGAGTATCCTGCCAATTTCATTTCTATAACTTTCATCTTTGTCTCATAGCTATGCATAGTTCGTGTTCCCATATAAAAACCTCCTATATTGAACTATTTTACAATAATTCTCATACAAGAGGTTTTTTTCTTTAGTCCCACGGAACTAGGTCAGTTCCCTATACTAAGTTTTTTTATTTCATGTTTTTAAACAATTCAAGTCGAGCTTCGTTATCCAATGAATCATCAACAATCCCTTTTAGAGGGTTATCAGTATTAAAGATTGCGATTGTCTTATGAGATTCTACCCATGTAAGTTCTGGATAGGTAACCAAAAAGAGATCATCGAGTGGTGTTGCATCTAAATAGTCTGTGAGGACACGTTTGGCGAGATACCCACCATCGAATAAATTAAACTCAACAATCCATATATCATACTTATTATCTTTAAGTCGTTGGATGATCCCATCCCCTAATGTCATAGCTTCTTCATATTTAATATAGAAGTTTTTCTGCTCTTCAATACGATTGACGTCTAAATTTTCGACTGGAACCGTGAAGCGATCAAGGACGACATTAAACCCTTTTAGTATATAGAGGTAATGACTGCGGTGCTCGCAACTCATTTGATGATTATTAATAACACGATTAATTCTTTCCTGTAACATAATTATCACTCCTTTAATTTTATTATACTCCACTCTGTTTACTAAACAATACTGAATGGATAAAAACATTCTATATACAATGAATCAATGCTTAGATGTCAGTTTACGTGGTAACGTTTGCCTATTGTGGGGATGATAACCTTTTTGGGCGAACATTTTGCTTCAAATAATTCAGGATCGGCTTCGATGAGGGGAAATGTATTATAGTGCATAGGTATATAGTACTGGGATGAAATAAAGTGAGTAGCGTGTGCTGCATCGTCAATTCCCATTGTAAAGTGATCTCCGATAGGCAAACATGCGATATCAACAGGACCAATGAGTTCCATGTCACTAAAGAGTGCAGTATCTCCAGCGTGATAGAAGCGATTATGTCCATCATCAATCACAAATCCAGCAGCGACACCCAGTTCCTTTCCTTTATAAGAAGAAGAATGAAGTGCCGGGGTCATTTTTATGGATGCAAAGGGAAGCTGATAGGTACCACCAAGATTCATACCAATGGTCGAGAGGCCTTCATGCTCTAAAAAGTTTGCGAGTTCCACAATACAGATTATTGGTGCGTTGTTTTGCTTTGCGATTAATACTGAATCCCCAACATGATCTTCATGTGCATGAGTAATAAGGACAGCATCGACAGATATTTTTGAGATATCTGTGGTACTTAATGAATTTTCTGTAATAAAGGGGTCAATAATCAAACGCTTGTTCCCGCTACAAATAATTTCAAAACACGAATGTCCATGCCAAATAAATTCCATAAGAAAACCTCCTTTACCTTAGTGTAACACGGGATAGCGTGTAAGCGATGTGAAAGAAAAGTAATGAATAAAGGCTTGCACAACTACGAGGTTAGGTGTATACTACTAATGAATTAGGTTAGCCTAATTATTAGAAAGAGGTATGCAATGACACCGAATCGTGAAGATTATATAAAAACAATTTACTCATGTAATGAAAAAAATGAAAAGCTAACCAATAAGGAACTTGCTGAACGATTAGGCGTTTCTCCCGCCTCAACAAGTGAGATGGTTCGTAAACTTATTGAATCAGATCATGTAGTTAAAGATAAAGAATTGGGATTATCCTTAACGGAGAAGGGAACGTTAGAGGCGCAAACCTTGGTTCGTAAGCATCGACTTTGGGAAGTATTTCTCGTAGAGCATCTCGGTTATTCCTGGACTGAGGTTCATGAAGATGCGGAAGTTCTTGAACATGGTACTTCAGAACTCCTTGCAAATCGTCTGAATGAATTCTTAGGATTTCCAGAACACTGTCCCCACGGAAGTCGGATTTATGGTAATGCGACGGAAGATATTAACCAATCTGTCCCATTAAGTTCATTAAAAAAAGGCCAACGTGGCGTTTTATCGAAAGTTCGTGATCACGAAGAGCTCTTAAATTATTTAGAACATGTGAAATTGAATCTAGGTGCAACTTTTGAAGTTGTGGAAGTTGATCCATATGAAGGACCCCACCATATCTTGATCGACAATCGACATGTTCCGGTTAGTCATAAAGCATCACAAGAAATCTACGTAATATTAGATAGCGAGGAATAGTATGAAAAAAATATTAGCAGTTTTACTTGTTTCACTCTTAGTATTAACAGGGTGTAAATCAGCACCGAATAGTCCATCAACAGAAAATGATGGGAAAATAAATGTTGTCGCGACAACTACAATGATTAAAGATCTTGTGGAAATTATTGGTGGCGAGAAGGTATCAGTAAATGGAATGATGGTTGCAGGGGTTGACCCTCACTTGTATAAAGCAAAACCAAGCGATGTGAAAGCAATTCAAGAAGCAGACGTTGTAGCATTTAACGGCGTTCATCTTGAAGCAAAATTGGATGATGTACTTTCGGGTCTTGAAGGATCAGGGAAAAACATCATCAAATTAGAAGATGCTCTTGAGCCTAGCGATATTATCAATGATGAGGAACAAGGTGGTCATGATCCACATATTTGGTTTGATGTAAATCTATGGAAAAAAAGTGCACAACATGTAGCCGATAAATTATCAGAATTTGATGCAGAAAATAAAGACTATTATCAACAAAATGCAACAAAATATGTATCAGAGTTAGCAGATATGGATACATACATTAAAAACCGTATCGCTGAGATTCCTGAACAACAACGTGTATTAGTTACAGCCCATGATGCCTTTGCATACTTTGGTCGTTACTTTGGCGTTCATGTGGAAGCAATTCAAGGGATTTCAACTCAATCTGAAGCAGGTATTGCAGACATTAATAAAGTTTCAGATTTGATTGTTGATCGAAAAATTAAAGCAATTTATACAGAATCAAGCGTACCTAAGAAAACAATTGAATCATTACAAGCGGCTGTAAAAGATCGTGGCTTTGATGTTTCAATTGGTGGAGAAATTTATTCGGACTCCTTAAAAGAAGATGCGAGTTATATCGAAACGTATAAAATTAACGTTGATACAATTGTAGACAACTTAAAATAAAAGAAAAGGGAGTGTGAATATGGCAGAGAAGGAATATGCAATCGAAGTAGAAGATTTGACGGTTACTTATGACGTTAAACCTGTTCTTTGGGATTGTGACGTGAAATTTGAGAAAGGTAAATTGACCGCAATTGTCGGACCGAATGGTGCCGGTAAATCGACCATGATTAAGGCGATTATGGGTCTTTTAAAACCTATTTCAGGAAAAATAACAATTAACGGACAACATCAAAAAGACGAGTATAAGAATATCGCTTATGTACCTCAAAGCGGAAGTGTTGACTGGGATTTTCCCGCTACCGTGGAAGACATCGTTTTGATGGGACGTTATGGCCATATTGGCTGGATTAAACGTCCACGTAAAGAAGACCGTGAGATTGCTAATGAGATGCTCGAACGTGTTGGGATGAGTGCTTATCGAGATCGACAAATCAGTCAACTCTCTGGTGGTCAACAACAACGTGTTTTCCTTGCTCGTGCATTAACACAACAAGCTGAAATTTATATCTTAGATGAACCGCTAAAGGGAGTCGATGTTAAGACAGAAGAAATCTTAATGACACTTCTTAAAGAACTTGCAGCATCGGGTAAAACAGTCATTGTTGTGCACCACGACCTTACAAGTATTGAGGGATATTTTGATAACATTGCGCTTGTTAATGTAAAACTTGTTGCGTGGGGTCCAGTTCAAAATACCTTCACCCAAGAAAACCTAAAACTTACATACCATACAGATGTAGGAGGTATTGTAAAATCATGATAAATGCAATTATAGATTTGTTTAGTAATTATACATTTCAAATCGTTGCACTTGGATCGATTGCGTTAGGGATTCTTACCGGAGTTACTGGAACATTCGCGGTACTTCGAAAACAAAGTTTACTTGGAGACAGTATCGCTCACTCTGCATTGGCAGGGATTACGATGGCATTTATAATGACCGGTACTAAAAACACAGAAATACTGCTTCTAGGTGCGCTCCTTGCAGGGCTTCTTGCAACGTTTATTATTAACTCAATCTCAAATAACACTCGAATAAACTTCGAGAGTGCAATGGCACTTGTTATGTCGGTATTCTTTGGGGTAGGATTTATTCTTCTTACTCACATTCAAAAAATGCCGGATTCACAACAAGCAGGGTTGGAACGCTTTCTATTTGGTCAAGCAGCCACAATCTTACAAAGAGATGTTTACTTTGTAATCGGTGTAACACTTGTCGTAGTTGTTCTCATGATTCTGTTGTGGAAAGAAATCAAAGTATTCTCATTTGATCCTATTTATGCACATTCAATTGGGTTATCAACACAATTTCTCAATATTGTATTATCAGGATTTATCGTTGCAGCGATTATTATGGGAATTCAAATGGTGGGTGTAGTCCTCATGTCTGCACTTATCATTGCTCCTGCTGTTGCTGCGCGTCAATGGACACATTCTTTGACGGGAATGACAATTCTAGCTGCAGTATTTGGTGCAATTTCAGGTCTTGGTGGAACAATCGTAAGTTCTCTCATAAATAAATTTCCTACAGGTCCTGCAATTGTCGTGATTGCAAGCAGTATTGTTATTATCAGTCTTCTTTTTGCTCCTGGACGCGGTATTATCAACAAAGGGATGCGCCAACACGGTGCAAAACAAGCATTTGAAGCTGATATGGCGATAATTAACCTATTGACACATCAGTTATTGGATATTGATGCACATTTTACAAAAGAACAATTACAAGAAGCATGTATTATTGATCATCATCGTGAGGGGAAATCGTTTGATCGCCTCTTCAACAATCTCAAGAAACGTCATATGGTTGAGCGAGTGGATGACTCAATGTACTTTAAGTTAACACGTGTTGCGAAATTAGAATACGAACAAAATCGAGGTGATCAATTATGACAATATCAATTCCAGTTCAAATTATGATGATTGCGGTTGTCGTAGCATTATCTTGTTCATTACTCGGCGTATTTTTAGTACTTAAAAAAATGGCAATGATGAGTGATGCAATTACCCATACAATTCTGTTAGGAATTGTAATTGGCTTCTTTATCACACATGACTTTAATTCTCCATTACTAATCTTAGGTGCTTCCATCACGGGGGTTCTAACGGTTTACCTAATTGAGATGTTACAAAGTACGCGTCTTCTTTCGGAAGAATCATCAATTGGTGTCGTATTCCCACTGCTCTTTAGTATCGCGATTATTTTAATTACGCGTTATGCAGGTTCAGTTCACTTAGATACTGATGCTGTATTATTAGGTGAAATCGCGTTTGCGCCATTTGATACAATGCTTGTATTCGGTATGGAGTTACCGAAGAGCTTAGTGACCATGTCAGTGATTTTAGTAATTGACTTAATCTTTGTAGTAATTTTCTTCAAAGAACTTAAACTTACAAGTTTTGACCCACTTCTTGCCGCAACACTAGGCTTTGCGCCAGTATTCCTGCATTATGCATTAATGACGTTAATATCTGTAACGGCTGTAGGTGCATTTAATGCTGTTGGATCGGTACTTGTAATCGCATTTATGATTGGACCACCAATCACAGCATTCTTACTGACACATGACTTAGTTAAATTAATTTTAATCAGTTCTGGATTCGCAATTTTTAATGCAATCTCTGGATATCAATTTGCGACTTACTTTGATGTTTCGATCGCTGGAAGTATGGCACTGATGACAGGAATATCATTTGGTATCGTATTTCTCTTCTCGCCACGAGAGGGTTTAATTTCAAATAAAATTCGCCGTCACCAACAAAAAAGCGAGTTTGCTGAACTTACAGTCTTATTCCATCTGTTTAATCACGAAGAAAGTGATGTAGAAGCAGAAGAAGCGGGCGTATGGAGTATTTATGAACACCTCAACTGGTCTCAAACAAAGATACAAAAAATTATTGAAAGTTTAGAAATGAAAAAGTATGTCACTATTGATCGAGATATAATTAAACTAACGGATTTAGGCCGTGAAGTAAGTATCAATCATGCTGAAACAATCTTTGACCGCTAGCAATAGCGGTTTTTTATATCAGAATCCCCAATTTGGTGGAAGTATTTGTTATGATGAATAGGGTGATAAATATGGAACTATCAATCTTAAATTGGATACAGACTTTGAGAACACCGATGTTAGATCGCTTTTTTGCGCTCTTTACATCATTGGGAGATCATGGAGAGATCTGGTTTATAATTCTATTAATTCTATTTGTAATGAAAAAAACGCGAAAAGTCGCGATACTAGGTCTTCTTGCGATTTCAATTGAAGTCGTGTTAATCAGTGGTATTATTAAACCAATAGTCATGCGTCCAAGACCATTCTACGCAAACCCTGTTGACTTAATCATCCCAGTACCGAGAGGCTCTTCCTTTCCTTCGGGACATGCAGCCAGTTCTTTTGCGGTCGCAATGGTTTTGTATTTCAATAATATTAAACACAAACCTATTTATATATCGTTAGCGATATTAATGGCATTCTCAAGACTCTATGCATATGTTCACTACCCATCTGATGTTTTGGTTGGGACGGTGTTGGGAATTTTTATCGCATACGAGGTTACGAAATATCAGGATGTGCTTTTGAAAATCATGAATTCAATCCTTGTAAGAATAGGGATAAAAAAAGAAATAGCACCTTAATGCTATTTCTTTTTTTTGTGGAGAAACGATTGAATCAGAGCATCACGATGTTTGAGATAACCGTGATCTTCACGACTTGGATGAACGCGATGTGCAAGCAAAATCATTGCGCGCTCGTTATGAAATAAAACAACGGGGCCGGTGAAGCCCGTATGGTAACAGGCATCCATACCGTTATAAACATAACGATTCCACCCATACGAACGTGAATCAATATGGGTATTTCGAATCAGTTGATAATGTTTTGGTGATAAGAGTTGAGGATCGGACGTAAGCATTGCTTCCATAAAACGTTTTAAGTCTGGTAATGTGGAAAAAATACCGGCGTTACCAGCAATACCGTCACAGTTTCGCGCAGTTTCATCGTGGACTACACCTTGGATTAAGCCGTATTTATTCGTTAACTCTGTAGGGACACACAATTCCCTTTTTTTAGGATTAAAACGCGTATCCGACATTTTTAACGGTTTAAAAATAGATTTATCGAAACTTGCTTGTAAATTGGTGTCCACAAAATCGATAATATAGCCTAAGATTAAATAATTTATACATGAATAAACCATTTTTTGATTTGGTGTATTTATCAAGTCTTTGCAATCCATGACACTCTTGTAGATTTGATCGCGATTCATTTCTGCGCGTCCGGTAACACTAGGAGCCATACCGCTTCGATGAAGCAGACAGTCTGTGATGGTAATATCGGGTTGTTTAAAGGCGTTGATATATTTTTGAATGGGTGCATCTAAGGAAAGGACACCTTGATCGCAAAGTTGAAGAATGCGTGTCGTAGTGAATAATTTTGTGATTGAAGCGATATCAAATTGATGTGTCGCTTCAAGCTTTGGTCCTTCAAATGTCGTGTGCCCATAAATTGTATCGGTCCAGGCTCTATTTTCATAGATGGATAAGGCGAGACCACTTACGTATCCATCATCAACCATCTTGTGTACTTGATCTAGAATTGAATCCATTATAATACCGCTTTTAGGATGTCGGATGGTGTTTTCAGTATATAGTCAATATCATCCATTCCTTCTGTTGAAATATGGCCCCAGCTTGCAAGCCCAAAGGCCATTCCTGCCGCTTTAGCAGCCTGGTAGTCAAAGATACTGTCTCCAATATATAATGCGCGTTTTGGCTCAATATCAAGCATTTTTGCGCAGACGAGAAGTGGTTCGGGATGTGGTTTATGATGCTCAGTATCTCCTGATAATACAACTGCTTTAAAATAGCCATCCATGCCATTTTCCACGACATCAATGTCATATTGCAAACGTCGTTTTGATGAAGCAACACCTTGTTTTACTTTGTCATCCAGTTCACGAATTACAGATTCAATTCCTTCAAATAATGTTGCGGGATGGGGGTATTCATTCACATATTGAACCCAACGGGGATAAACATCCGTAGAGATTCCTAATGCATTTAAAACACCATGTCCGTCATAACACGTTAAGTGCATTAACTCATCATATGTCATTTGAATTCCGAGTTCCTCTTCAACAATTTTCATTAATGGGTAAAGGTTCATGTCAAATGTGTTTACGACCGTCCCATCAAGATCGTAGATAACTGCGTCATAGTTCATAATCTTCCTCACTTTTAATTCTATTATACATGATTTAAGATACGGGTTCTTGGACAAATAATGAACGATTTGAAATCAAAAAGTAAGTAAATGTATCGAAAACGTGATTTTTGTTCATCAAAAGCGAAACAATATGAAAAATTAGGGAAAGGAGTGGGATGAATTCCCATTATTTGTAACGTATAATAAACTAGAAATGGAGTCGATACTTATGAAAAAACGAATTACACTATTATTATGTATTGTATTATTAACAGGTTGTGGTGCAAAGACAGAACCTGAAGAAGTGCTTGAGTCTAAAACACTTACAACAAAAGATGTGGAACTTCTAAAAAAACATGGCTTGGATGTTACTGAGAGTAATGAAGTTAAGGTTGATAAAGATGGTAATATGATCTTTACAGTTGATGAAAAGGAAGTTAAAGTTCCATTTACTTTACTCGATGATAAAGAAGCAGATAAAAAAATCAAAGAAACATTGAAGCAACAAATAGAGTTATCTGAAAAAGATACAGAAGCGAAAAAGAATTCAAAAAAAGACACCAAAAAAGATTCGAAAAAAGAATCGAAAGCAGACGATTCTAAAGAAACTAAAAAAGAAGAGAAAAAAGAAACTGCGAAGAAACAAGACAAACCTTCTGAGAAGAAGGAACCAACGGTGACTTATCGTGAAGCGAAAGACTATGAGTCGATTGCATTTTCAGAGGAATACCGCGAGGATGCATCAATGAATAAAGGCGAGAGTTATGTTCAGCGTGATGGAGAAAACGGTAAGAAAGAAATTGTCTATAGCGTAAAAGTTGTGGATGGTGTTGATACGGAATGGACTGTGAAAAGTTCTTCAATCGTTAAAAATCCTGTAAATAAAATTATTGTGAATGGAACTTATGAAGCAAGAGGATCAATCAGTGATGGTTATGCAACAGAGGTTTATAACCTTATAAATGCGAACCGTCGTGCTAAAGGATTAAGCAATCTAACATGGTCAAACAGTCTTTATAATTCAGCGCAAATAAGAGCAAAAGAGATTTCAGTTCTATTTGAACACACACGTCCGAATGGACAATCGGTTTTATCAATGGCCAATGATATCAATGGTGAAAATATTGTATATGGTCGTATAGATATGGATTACTTAGTGAACTTATGGATGAATTCTCCAGGACATTATGGTAATATCATGAACGACCTTAATTACACTGCAACGGCAGTATATATTGAAGATGGTTATGCATACGCAGTACAATTATTTGGATACTAGTAAAAAAGCGTACTTCTCAATTTGAGAAATACGCTTTTATTTTGATCTAAGCTAAACGACCTGTTGCTTCAAGATAAATATTTGTAAAGTAGTTTACGGAAATAGGCGATATTAGAATACTGAAAGCATATTCTAAGAGGTTTCCTTGCGCGGTTCCGGGACCAAACATTGAATCCAGGAGTGTTCTTAATAAAAATTGAGCAAATACAATGGCAAGAGTGAAACCAAAAATGCGTAAACGGTAGCCTTTGCTGATTTCAAAGCATTTCTCAAAGAGATTATTATCTTCTGGGAAATCCACAATCACAAAGCTTAAAATTGAGAAGGCAATTGCAATCATAATACCAGGAACAACGAATAATATGAGTCCAAGTGTAATTGCAAGCCCAGAAAGTAGGTAAAACTTTAGGGCGCGTCCCCAGTCAACATAGGAAGCGACTTGTTTTACGAGGTCCCAATTCAGTTCCGCATCCTCAAGACGACTGAAGAAAACAACCATCTCGACAAGACCCTGGAGTAACATCGATATAATGCCAATAATAATCATGAGAAATGCTGAGATTAAGGGATCAACTCCAAAATCGAGGAATCCAAGCGCAAATGGAATTACGAGGACGACAATTGATATGATAATAATTTGTAAATAATTATGAAGTAGACTTTTCTTTGTCATAAGTTCTCCTTTATTTTTGTGCTTCAATATGGTTCATAAGTATCGTCGCGTCATTTTGATCGATGCGATAAACTTTTCGATCAACCACAAGCTTATCTTCAAAGACTGAGATTTTCATGTGCTTCTCGTCCTTAAATGTGAGTTCCATATTATAGGTTTCGTCAGGTTGTGATAACTGACGTGTAGAGCCTTTTAGTTCAATTGATTTTAAAAGAGTGATACTTTCGACAATACGATTTGTATCTTGCGTAGTGATTTCGATCTCTTTGTAGTTGTATATTATCGTCTCAACTTGAGTTGGGTCGATAGATTGGAGTTTTCCTTTAGACAAGTAATTGGGAAGACCCATCAGGACTAAAACACCGATACAAACAATAAAGACAATGATTCTTGAGTTTTTTTTCATGTTTCCCCCTTTATCTCAATTATAACGGATTTTAATAGCAAAATGTTGCGGTATCATATTTTGAACATTGGCATGTGTGTGGAGGTAAAATAAAAAACCACTGATAGGTGGTTTGAAATTTAATATGGTGGAGATGGCGAGAGTCGAACTCGCGTCCAAGAAGTGTTCCACATTCGAATGTCTACAGTTTAGTCTGTTTCTAAATAATCAAAGTTCAAGCTCCAGACAAACCTTCCTTTGATGTGCTCTAAAATTTTCGTGGCATACACCGAGCAGTGCTGGCCCTTATTCTTTGTGAGTGAGTTGATATCGTTTGCCCAAAGACCAAACGCCCGATATCAGGCTGCAGCGTTAAACGCTAATTAAGCAGCGAATTGTAAACTGTTGTTTCCAGTTAATTTTTTTTAGCTATTAGGTAGCAACTCCACTGCAATTCGAATCAAACGAAATCCTGTCGAAACCATGACATCCCCAGGACCACCATTATAACAATATTTCCGCAAAACTACAATAATTAGACGTTATCGTAGCTCTTTTTAAAAAATATCAGATGGTGTATTATAGATGGAGAAATAGAGGGACAGAAATCATGAATAGAGAAGTTTTAAGAGATAAAAAACGTATTGTTGTGAAAGTAGGGTCGTCATCCCTTACGCATAAAGAATCAGGAGATTTAAATTTTCGTAAACTCGAACAGCTTGTACGAGTTTTAGCGGATTTAAAGAGCCAAGGTAAAGAAGTTGTGCTTGTTTCTTCTGGAGCACAAGCTGTTGGTCGAAAGGCTCTAAATCTATCTCAAATCCCCGATAAAATGGCTAAGAAACAAGCATTAGCGGCGATTGGTCAAGCCAAATTAATGATGACATACCAGCGTTTATTTGCGGAGTATAATCAAATTGTTGCGCAAGTCTTACTTACAAAACATACAATGTTTAAAGAAGAAAGTCGTAATAATGCGAAGAATACCTTCCATGAACTACTGGAAATGGGCGTTATTCCGATTGTGAATGAGAATGATACCGTTGCAACTCACGAAATTGAGTTTGGAGATAATGACCACCTCAGTGCGTTTGTACTTGCGATGATTGATGCAGACTTACTCATTATTCTTTCGGATATTGATGGGTTTTACACGGATGATCCCTCACAAAATGAAGATGCACGACTCATCGAATATGTGGAGAAAATTGATGAACGTCATTTTAAAATGGGAAAAGAAACAAGCTCATCTGCAGTTGGTACGGGTGGTATGAGTGCCAAGATTGATGCAGGTCGCATTGTGACCAGTTCAGGAGCGGATATGGTCTTGGCGAACGGGAAAGATGTGAACATTCTTCATCAAATTCTTGATGGAGAAGTAGTTGGAACTTATTTTAAAGCAAATAAATCAGAATCGTTTGATTTAGAAGCTTATTTGTAGGAGGAACGATGAAAGACATTGGAATAAATGCGAAAGAAGCATCGCGCTCACTTGCATTATTAACACAAGAACAGAAAAATGATGCCCTTGGTCGTATTGGTGAGGACTTATTACGTAATGCATCCCAAATTATCGAAGCGAATCAATTGGATTTGGAAGCGGCAGATCAAAATGGAATTACTGGCGCATTGCGTGATCGCTTAGTTTTAAATCAAGCACGCATCGAAGCGATGGTACAAGGACTAAATGAACTTACGCTGTTAAAAGATCCAGTGGGTGAAGTTTTAGAGGTTTTAGAACCTGACAATGGATTGTACATTGAAAAAGTATCCGTACCACTGGGTGTTATTGGGATTATTTATGAATCAAGACCCAATGTAACGGTCGATGCTTTTGGTCTATGTTTTAAAAGTGGCAATGCGGTTGTATTAAAAGGTGGAAAAGAAGCGATACATACTAATATAGAACTTGAACGGATTGTTCGTGACAGCCTGACGGATTTAAAAATAAATCCCAACTGTGTCCAAGTTATTAAAGATACACGTCGTGAAGTAACGACCCAACTTATGAAACTTAATGAATATATCGATGTACTGATTCCACGAGGGAGTGCGGGCTTGATTCGTGCCGTTGTGGAAAACAGTACTATACCCGTTATTGAAACGGGGGCAGGGAATTGTCATATTTATGTGGATAACGATGCGGATGTATCGATGGCTTTAGATATTATTGAAAACGCGAAATGCCAAAGATTGGGTGTGTGCAATACGATGGAATCTTTAGTCGTACATAAAGATATTGCACCAACATTTTTACCTTTATTAGTGGATAAACTTCCTCATGTTGTTTATCATGGTGATTTGGTTGCATGTGAAATTGTAGATACAATGGTTCTCGCGAATGACGATGATTTTAGGAAAGAGTATTTGGATTTAGAAATGTCGGTTAAGGTTGTAGATTCTTTAGAAGAAGCGATTGCGCATATAAATTTCTATAATACGAAACATTCTGAAGCAATCATTACAAATAATGAGAAGACGGCTCAACGCTTTACGCAAGAGGTTGATGCTTCAACGGTGTATGTAAATGCATCTACACGCTTCACAGACGGCTCACAGTTTGGTTTTGGGGCTGAGATAGGTATAAGTACTCAAAAGTTGCATGCGCGGGGTCCAATGGGCTTAAAACAGCTTACATCTTATAAATATATCGTAAAGGGAAAGGGTCAGACACGTGTCTGACCCTTTTTCTATTTATCGAGTGTTGTCATTAAAGAACGATCATAGAAAGTACTTCTACGAGATAGTTCTTCATTAAAGGTCTCAAGCCCATCGCGCTCGACCAATGTTGGTTCTTTTGAGAATAAATCAGTACCCAAACCAAGACGGTGCCCATCAATCTCGACACCCATTGCGGAAAGTGTTGTCGGGAAGAAATCAACCGGAGAAAAGAAACGGTTATGAGTTTCTGCTGATTTTTGGGGAGCATTAAGAATTAAGTTAAAAACAGTTCGTTGATAACTTGGATCAAAATGCTCAAAGAATTTTTTATCCATGCTTAAGTGATCACCAGTAATTAGAACGGTAGTATCCTTATAAAAAGACTGTGCTTGAATCCAACGCACAAACTTAACCGTCTCTGCCTGAGAAAATTGAATTACGTTAGCATACTGAGAATCGTGTGGTGTGGGTGCGCCTTCTTGTAAGTAGCCATCGGGGAAATGTGTATCGGCAGTTTCCATTGTAAAATTAAAAGGTTTCCCGGTTGCGGAAAGACGTGTGATTTCATCTTTCGCAAAACGATACAGTTTATCATCTTCATAACCCCACCAAACTTGATAATCTTGAGGAATGAGGCCTTCATTACGGACATGGTTTAAATCGAATATATTAAATTCACCGTGCGAGGTGAAGTAGGTTGTAAGTCCACCGAAATCAGCATCAGCCCCAAACATAATGGTTTGTTCGTATCCTTGATCATGAAGAATATCTCCAATACCGCGTGCACCCGGTAAGAAATATCCAGACTTACCGTAATCTTGACCCTCTGCTGGAACTTTTAAAGGAATCCCCATGCCCATATTTACCATAGCTGCTACAGACCATCCAGAACCATAAGTCTGGAAAGGTCCTCCAAATGTGTCATTATGCGAAAAACTAATACCTTCTTTCGCAAGTTCAGTCATCTCTGGCATCAAATTCACATCCATGTGTCCACCTAATTCTTTAGGTAGGTAAGAGTTCTCCACAGACTCTACATAAATATGAATTAGATTGCGTTTTTTTTCTGGAAAACGAAGTAAATCATCACTTGGTTTGAC
The DNA here is from genome assembly GCF_940143175.1 of Erysipelothrix amsterdamensis. Taxonomy (NCBI): domain Bacteria; kingdom Bacillati; phylum Bacillota; class Erysipelotrichia; order Erysipelotrichales; family Erysipelotrichaceae; genus Erysipelothrix; species Erysipelothrix amsterdamensis. Next base: position 61,254 of record NZ_OW659496.1, read on the forward strand.
ATAATTGGCTTCAATATACGGAGATTTACTTGCGACAGAAGTTGCGACTTCATCTAAACGTAAGCGTTTCACCCCATACACCGTACCCACTAAAGCGAGTACAATTCCAATGATTAAGGTTGATGTTCGTAATTGCTTAGCAGTAATTACTTCACGACGGTGCTTTCTAAAAATATGTAAGTCTTTTTTGTTTAAGAGGACAAGCGCAAATACAATACCAACAAGTGCAGTCTTTACAACGGGTTTTAATAATTCTGCCATAACACTGTCACCGGTTCCCTTAACGGGTGAAATTAGGTTAAAGATAAACTGCTCTGGCGTTAATGCACCAAAGAAAGCTGTAAACCAACGTGAGAAGAAGAAAAATGCAGCCCCAATCACAATAAGAATAACAAGAATACTATTCGCAATACGATGACCGCGTGTACGAACATAATCTCCAGGAATGAAAATTATCGTATTATTGATAATCGCTTGAAGAAACATGAGGAGTAATCCGACAGGCAATGAGACAAGCACAAACTTAAGTGCAAAATTTAAAGAATAAGCACTGCTCACTAAAACTTGGGGTTTCTCCAAACCGAAACGGATGAATAATACCGTTACAACATTAACAAGAATGCCATAACCTAAAAGATTAACCCAAAGGGATTGCTTTTGGTGTTCTTGGTTCATTAAGTGTGTACTTAAAAAACCAAAAAACAATGCAATAAAACTATATGTCATTATTTGTATAATCATAGTAATACCTCGAATCTATATAAACAAAGGATACAATAGGAATCCCAAGCATACAAGATGAAAATGCTCAGAAAAGAGAAAAAGAGCCAGTTGGCTCTTCTATCCTTGTTTATCTTTAAGAATTGTCGCTTGTGAAGCAGCGTGAATCGCTTTCGCAAAGCCATTTGCATCAAGGGCACGAACGCCTTCGATTGTTGTTCCACCAGGGGAACAAACACGATCGACAAGTACATCAGCCGGTTCGCCACTTTGACTTAAATATTCTGCACTTCCTGTAACTGCTGCGCAGGTAATTTTAAGTGCAGTATCATAATCAAAACCTTCATCAAGTACTGACTTCGCAAGTTCATCGATAAACTTAAATACAAATGCAGGGGAACTCCCAGCAATCCCAATAAAACCACTAAATTGTGATTCGGGAATTGAAACAAATCCACCGAGTGCATCAAATATCCCTTGAACTTCGATGAGTGCGTCGGTAGTGACACGGTTGTTGTGACAAATCGCGGAAATTCCACGTTGAATCGCAACATTTAAGTTAGGCATAACTCGGATAATGGGCATGGAACCTGATAAAACTTCGATATCCTCAAGGGTTTTTTTAGCCGCAATTGAAACTAAGGTTTGATGATCTAAAACAGGCTTAATTTCTGCGAAGATGGTTTCAAACATTTCAGGTTTAACAGATAAAAACAATAAATCAACTGTTTGCGCACATTCTTGATTTGATTTACAGGGATGGACACCGAGAATCTGAGCTTTATCACACGTTGATTCGTAGGTTCTCCCACTAATATAAATCGAATCCTTATTATCAATGCCTTTGATGATTGCATTGGCCATATTACCAACGCCGATAAATCCAATTTTCATAATTCACCTCACGAGACTAAAACAAGTCTTCTTTATACATTACACGATGTACTTGCTGTACCCATTTCTTAAATTCCACAAAATACGCATCGTTCTTTACAAACTGAGGTCGGTGCAGTTCACCATAAACACCTTGTTCGTATCGATTTCGTACGTTGTGATTTGCTTGAGTGGGTGCAATATCTTCAATACAATTTACGGTATAACTTAAATCAGTATTTGCACTACAAATATAAATGCTTGCCGGATCAACAATATTCATGGTTGACAACTTATCCATCGTTAAAAATGTTTGACCTTCAATTTGTGGCATATAATACTCAATAATATGTTGTACAAGGAAGGTATGAAGTGATAAGTCAAAATCATCGCCAATTAAAGTACTCCCCATTAAAGCATCAAATAACGCGAAAATCTTATTCACAAAATCATAGGTTCCTGAAGGAAATTCACCAAAGGGAATAGTGTAATTTCCTTCAATTCCCTTTTTCACGACTTTTAATTCGTATTCCCAAAGATCTTTTCCCTTATGCGTGAATGCGTAATACGCTTCGATTACATTTGGAAATAGTGTGACTAACAGAGCACTTAATAAGGGCTGTGCTTTTTCAAACGCTAACTTTCCGATTGGGTCATGTGTTCCCGAGAATGGGGTTATGTTGTTGTCGGTAAAGAAATTAAAATAAGCTTGATGATCGTAATAGGGTTCTACACCAATGTGCATACGACGAATAAACATACACACATCTAAGAGGGTATATTTAATCGCAATTTTGTAAACAGATTGTCGCTCTATAATGAAGTTCAAAATAGACAACATCGTGTGTTCGCCATAATACGTATCATATAAGTTTTGAATTACGGGAATGTCCTTAGTAAGAATCATGCCTCTCCCAAACGAAAAGTCTGTAGGTGAAGCAGTAAAAATAATAATGGCGCGATTGTTGATGCGTTTAAAGAGACTTTCACTGACAATTTCTTGATATTGATTAAATACAATTTCATAAACAAATACTTGCCCATCAAGAATCATTTCATAAGCGAGAACCATATTATCTTGTGCGAAGATACGGTAATGACGTTTTGCCTCATCACGGAGATTGAACAATTCAATTGAGGGGTGATCATATTTAGGATTATCACGTGTTTCAAGTAAATAATTGAGGTAAAGACCGTTATTCATTTTTCTCAAAAACGCAAAGGATGATAAGAGTGATGATTTACCAGAGGCATTATCACCATAAATATAGATACGCGGTTTTACGGTTCCGCGCTTATTTTTAAACTCGACTCTCAAATCTTTATAACATCTAAAATTCTTTAGTGTTAGACTACCAAACATTAAAAGACCTCACTATTTTAAGTATTTATCCATCCAGTTGGTAATTTCTTCAAGTCGTTTAACACGAGCTTTAGGTTTACCAGTACGTGAAAGACCATGGTTTTCTCCACGTAACCAAACAAAACGTGTATCAACGCCGTTTTCTTTGATATATGTGAAGAATTGCATACCTTGTTCGATCGGACAGCGATAATCTTCATCCGAGTGGATAAAGAGTAACGGTGTTTTCACGTTGCGAGCATATTTAAGTGGCGATTGATGCCACATTTTTTCAGTGTCTTCAATTGGATCTGCAGCCGTTTGATCGTCTGCAAAGTAAAAGCCAATATCCGATGTACCATAGAACGAAATCCAGTTAGAAATAGAACGTTGGGTCGCAGCACATTTAAAACGATCTGTGTGACCAACAATCCAGTTTGTCATAAATCCACCATACGATCCCCCCGTTACACCAACACGCTTAGGATCGATTGCATAGCGATCTAAGACAATATCGGTAAACTTCATTAAGTCATCATAATCAACATCACCATAACGACCAAAGATATCCATAAATTCATTTCCATAAACATCTCCACCACGAGGGTTAGTAAAGAAGACAATATAGCCTTTGTTTGCCCATACTTGCATTTCATGATAGAAAACATCGGAATAGATTGTTTTTGGTCCCCCATGAATATCTAAGATAGCAGGATAAGATTGAGTAGGGTCGTAATCTTGCGGTAAAAGAACCCAACCATCAAGCAATTGCCCGTCATTGGTATACTCAAAGTGTTCAGGTTTTGCAATGTATGTGTCTTTAAGACTTGATTGATTAAATTCAGAAATCTTCGAGACTGTGTTATTTGTGAGGTCAAGACGATAAAGTTCTTGGAGGTTATTGTTATAGAGTCCAATACCGTAAAAATCATCGTTAAATTTAACCCAAGCATCAAGACTTCCTAATGCATCAAATGCACGTTCGATGGAAGTTCCATCAAAACTATAGAGTACAGTTCGATCACGGTATGTTCCTACAAAATAATAGATATCATCGACGACACGGTTGGTTACTGATCCGGCAAAACGAACATCACTACCAATTGAACCCCAAGCACTTAATCCAAAATCTTGGATTTTAATGAGGGCATTGTGAGTGATTTGATATAAATCACTGTTTTGATTAATACCATGTTTTTGGAGGTTACTTCCCAATGCGTAAACGGTATCGTTAATCATGAATACAGAACTAAAAGAAAAATCATGTTTTGTGTAGAGCGCTGTTTCTTCGTTTTTCTTAAAATCATACAAATAAAGATCTTGGAAGAAATCAGGTTTACCCATTGCAACTTCACGTGCATAAATCATACACTGTTTTTCTTTATCAAAATGATAGAGCGAAATGTCTTCATTTTTATCTGAGAGTGCGGTGTAACGATCTTCATCAATCGTATAGATAAACAATTGACTGCGTTTCGCTTGATTAAAACCGCCACCATTTGAGTAGAACGGAATTTCTTCAAAGACTTCGTAGTATGTGTTAGTTTCCGTTTCCGCGTTATATTTCGATCGTGCTTCATCGTCACCTTCAAGGAAAACGTGATCTGTGACACTTAAACTTCCGGAAAGTAATAAATGATTATCATCAATAACTTTTAAAAATCCTACTGGAAACTTGAAAGTATATGCGTGATTTAATTCGCCGGAATGAATGTCATAACGGTAAAACACTGAATGCTTCGCTTTGAGAGCATTCTTTTCGGATTCGATACGTGAAGTGGGGATTAGAAGGGTATCATCAGTCTCCCAAAAATAACGCGAATCATTTCCTAAATCAAAAATACGTTTATGCGTTGATCCATCCGTTAAATATAAATCATGAACATAATCATTTTCATCATAACGTGCATTTGATTTGATAAATGCCATGTGTTTCTTAGCAGGACTTGTCGTAAGTGAAGCCAAATAGGTATATTTCAGAAAATCTTTTAATTCTAATTGTTTCATATGTGTCACTCCTTTTTAGAATTATATCACAATCACGCCAAACAGAACCGTTTAAGCATAAAAAAAGGAGTTGGTGTTACCAACTCCTTAGACATTCAAAATTAAGCATGGATTACTTAGATCGTTGTTCCTTTAAAGGAATAAATAGTCGAAGGACTGGAACCATCACAGCTGCGACAATACCGACCGCAAACCCGGTATTATATAGGTTCATCCCTGCATGCAAGGAACCAGAATTAAGAACAACCGAAGAGTTTATAAATCCAGCAACAACACCCCAAATAAATCCGAAGTCTCCAGCAATTGGTGCTAGGGCGGTACAAAAAAGAGCACCAAGTAGTACTGCAGGTTGATCTAAAGACCAACTCTTGGTAAGGCCACCGAGGTAGATCCCGATAAAAATAGGCGTAATATTTTTCCAATGCTTCCCAGCTCCTGAGAAACCAATTATTGTGAGAATACCGCCAATATTGGGTCCATTAAGTGCACCTTTCGCAACGACAAGCACAAAGAATAACGCTAAAAATCCGTTCACGGACATATTAATTAAAACAGCACCAAGACCATATTTTTTATAAAAATCGTTATCACCATGTCCTGTTTCATGAAGCAATTGGCGATATTTTTTAAAAGCATCATGATCACTGAGCCAACCGATATAAAACAGCAAGAGAAACAAAATTGATAAGACAATTGCGGAGGGAACCGTATATTGAGTCGTTACGATCATGCGTTTATAGGGAACATAACCGTATGATTTCATTACGGATACATAGAGCGTACTCATAATACCAATCGCGAAACCAATATTCGCGAGGCTATAACCGTCATGAACTTTATATAAAGAACGTGCGACGGGTTTAATCGTAAATCCAATCGAGAGACCTACCGTAATACTCAAAAATAATCGTAAGTATAGAGGTAGGTTCACGACAAACATTAACTCACTTACAATTGGGGAAAAACTTGTAGCAAGCAACGATATATGTACGATATCCTTGTATGGCTCTTTGGTAACGAGTGCATAAAGATATGTACCAATGAGAATCGGAATAATATTGACAATGTTTTTACCAAACAATCCGAAACTTAACATAAGCATAATTGAGGCAATAACCGAACCTGAAAATTCGGTCTCAGAATACATAATGATTAAAACGGAAACAAGCGTGATCAGACCAGCATTAAAGAGTGCTGCGCCAACGCCGCCGATTGCGAAATAATCGGTAATCAAAATATCTGACTGAACAATGATCTGAATCATTCCAGAAAAAATAGCTTCAGGTGAATCAAGAACAAAAGCAGAGCCAATAAGTAAAACACTTAAATATAAGAAAAGCCGGTTTGTTTGATTACGCATAAATCACTTCCTTTTTCATAAATATAACTTAATTTTTCTTAAATAAAAAGCATTATATGAATAAAAGAACACCCAGAAAACAATAAAAAGAACGCATAAGCGTTCTAAAAATTGTTCTTTGAGTTTTCATCGTCGATTAAATTTCGGATATCAAGCATTTTTTGATCCGTTTTCGCAATCGTCTCTGCACAGTCAAAAAGTTCTTCGGATACTAACTCTATATGACGATGATCTTTTTTATAACGGATTTCATGTTCCAACGAAGCCCAAAAATCCATGGCAATTGTACGAATTTGAATTTCTACTTTAGCGTAATGTTTTCCATCTGAAAGAAAGACGGGAACCTCCACAATTAAATGAAGACTGCGGTAACCGTTCTCTTTAGGAAATTGAATATAATCTTTAATCTCAAGGACTTGGATATCGTCTTGATTTGAAATCATATCTGCGACAATATAGATATCATCGATGTATGAACAGATTACCCGAACGCCTGCAACATCATTTAAGTGCTGAGGGATTGAATCCACATTCAAAGGGACTTCAAGTCTAAGCAGCTTTTCCACAATACTTTGTGGTTTTTTAACGCGTGATTTTATGGTTGTAATTGGATTTCGTGTCGTAAGTGTTCCAAGTTCTCTGTCCAAAATTTCAAGTTTGGTGGTGATTTCGCGTACTGCGCAATCATATAAAAGCATTAAAGCAATGAAATTTTTGGTTTGATTTACAAAGTCTGTGGGCACTTTAAATTTTTGATTATTAATAATAACTTCATTTCGTGACATAAACTCACCTCTAATATTATTTTATCATAAAATATTAAAAGTCTATGATATCTAGAAGAAAGTAAAAAAGAGGGTTACCCCTCTATTATTGTTACGTCGTATTTTGGTTCATCACGTTCTTTATCAAACGTAATGCTGAGGTCTTTATCGCCAAAAAACCAGTCATCTGATTTTTCAACATAAAAGTTGATGCCTTCTACTTTGATCATTTCCAGCGGTCTACTGGGTTCCATAATTGCCAATGCAAAAGAGAAACCACCGTGAGGACCATAAACCTTTCCAAAAAATTTAACGCTGTCGTTTGCTTTAAGATTCAGTTCGCGAATATACCACTCTGCTGCTTCTTTTGATACTTCTAATTTCATTGTGTCACCTCTTTTAAATTATGTTATCACACTCTGGCTGAATTATTATGTAATATGCTTACTCTCGATAGGTAGCCATCAAGTCTTTAAACATATCGGCTGTGCTTGGGGGTGTAAAGGATACAGCGTTTGCGCCAGCTTGTATGGTTTTCCGACATGATTCTTCCGTAGGGCCACCAGTCGCGATAATTGGCACTTGCGGATGATTCTTTCGAATTGCCGCAACAACTTCAGGTGTGCGCGCTGCCGCGGATACATTTAGGATTGTTGCACCGGCATCAAGACGTGCCTGAATATCTTCATTTTCGTTTAGAACGGTGATGATAATCGGAATCTCAATCGCTTGTTTCACAAGACGTATTAATTTATTTGTAGTTGGAGCATTTAGGACAACACCTGTTGCACCTTGTTGTTCAGCGTCAACTGCAAGACCTACAACGCGAAGTCCACGGGTAGTGCCACCACCAATTCCAGAAAAGACGGGAACATCTGCAACGTTTTTAATTGCGTGTGTAATTATTGGTTGGGGTGTAAAAGGATAAATTGCGATAACCGCATCGGCATTACAATTACGAATAATTGCGACATCAGTCGTAAATAAAAATGATTTAATCGTACGACCAAATAATTTAATTCCACTTGCTTCCTGAATCGATTCAGGCACACGAATAATGTGTGATCTTAAGTTGCCATTATATTCTGGAACAAACATAATTACCTCCTAGATGAGACGTTTTTCAAATCCTCCGTCTACTTTTAAATTTTTTGTGACAATGATAAAGGCATTGGGATCATGTTTTCGAATAAGTTGTTTTAATTCAACAACTTCACTTTGCGCAACAATGGTTACAAATACATCCATTTGACTCCCGGTATATGCACCGTAGCCATCCCAATACGTTACGCCACGGTGAATAACTTCAATAATTTCTCGTTTGATATCTTTGTTTTTTGTATAAACCATAACACTAACTTCAATATTGTGCTCATGAAACTTATCAAGACAGAAGGAAAAGATAAAGGAGTACACGAGCGAATAAAGTGCAGTTTGTGCATTATAAACAATTAAACACACAAGATAAATTGAACAGTTCACCATTAAATATAATGAACCCAAACTTCCTTTCTTTTTTTGAGATAAATAAAACCCAATAACATCCAATCCACCTGAAGAACCTTTGGCACGATAGGATAGTGAGGCACCAAAAGCTCCAAGAACAGCCGCAATGATTATTGAAATAAAAACATCATCTACAATTGGCTGATTTAGGACAGGAATTAATGTAAAACAGATTGCTTGTGTTACAATAGTTACAAGTGTATAACGCACAAAAGAATGCGAAAACTTGAACCATGCAAAGATGAGCAATGGAATGTTTAAAAATAAATTGACAATCCCGGCGATGTCGAAACCAAATTCAAATTTAAAGACATATTGAATGGCATCACGCAGTAACTGGGCAATCCCAACCATACCGCCATTGTAAATCTGTGCAGGAATAATAAATAGATTAACAGAGAGTGCAAACATAATTGCACCAGTAATACAGAGTAAATAATTTTTTGTTTTTTTCATACTACAATTATAACAAAATCTCGGTGTTAAGAGTATTGTTTCTTTATGAAAGAATTTGAACCTACAAATTAATAAGATAAGAGGGATTAATGATGACAATACAAATTCGAAAAGCAAATATGGATGATTTAACCAAAATCATAAACATTCTCGAACAAGCGAAGATCGTTTTTCGAGAAAAAGGCATTGATCAATGGCAAAATGGTTATCCTAACGTAGATACAATTTTAAAAGATATACGTGATACGAGCAGTTATGTTATTTTAAAAGAACATGATATTGTGGGAACGTTTATGCTTCAATTTGGTGATGATGAAAATTATGATACGATTGAAGAAGGACAGTGGCATCAAGAGGGTCCATATGCTGTAGTGCATCGAATTGCGGTAGATCCTACATACTATGGTCAAAAAATAGCGACACAGGCATTTCTTGAAATAGAAAGTACTTGTGGAAAAGCAGGTTATTCAGTACTTAGAATTGATACCCACAAAAACAATCTTGCTATGAATGCACTGTTAGTGAAAACAGGATACCAACTTTGTGGTAAAATAACTTTAAAAGATGGGGGAGAACGACTCGCGTATGACAAAAAAATATAAAATTATTGATTGGCACTGTGATGTGCTTTTAAAACTCCAACAAGATCAAACGCTTCAATTTAAAGATTCGGAAGATTTGGATGTGAACTATGAAAAATTAAAAGCCAGTAATACTAAAGTTCAAGCTATGGCGATTTTTATTGATCCCGATTTGAACTTTGATGATAAATATCAAATTGCTTTAGAACAAATCGAAGCTTATAAGCATCGTGTACTTACAACTCCAGGTGTCGTTCAGTTAAAATCTTTTCAAGATATCGAGAACTTGGGCGAGGATGAAATCGGAACGTTTCTAACTTTAGAAGGACTCGATTGTGTTGGCAGTGATATGAATAAAGTGAAACATCTTTTAGATGAAGGCGTTCTTTCAATCGGTATGACATGGAATGAAGCGAATCTTGCATGTGATGGTATTGGTGAACCAAGAGGCGCTGGATTAACCGCTTTTGGGTTTAATGTAGTGGAAGAACTAAATGCTCGTAACTTATTTGTGGATGTATCACATATTAGTTTGAAGGGCTTTGATGATGTATTAAATAATGCGAAGCATGTAATCGCAAGTCATTCTAATGTTAAGGCTATCGCGAGTCATCGACGCAATTTAGATGATAATCAGATCCGCCGAATGGTAGAACATGGTTTTCCGATTCATGTTGTTTATTATGATGCTTTTGTAACCGATGAAGAAAAAGAAACACAAATTTCAGACTTGGTACGTCATATTGAATATTTAAGAAAAATGGGCTGTACAAATCAAATTGGACTCGGGTCTGATTTTGATGGGATTGCAACTAAAATCAAAAATTTAGAAGATGCTTCAAAAACCCAGAATCTACTTAAAGAAATAGAAATTGAATTTGGTGAGAAATTTACAAACGCGATCGCTTATGATAACTTTATTAATTATGTTAATCATAAAATGATATAAAGGAGAACTAAAACTAAATGGAAATCTTTAACACTCGATCATTAACACAGAAACAAAGATTTAATGTAGCACTGCTTGTAGGACTTGTATCCGCTGTAGTCTTAGGAATTGTATCTGGAATTTTTAGAAATAAAGTAGCCAACTTTTCACTCGTAATTGTGGGGGTCGGTTATCTAATCGCACTTGCAATTCAAAAATTTGGACGCGGTGTTCAAATAAAATTTTCCATTGCAGCTGCCTTATTCACATTCCTTGCGATTGTCATGAGTGATGTTGTTACGGTAATGGGGATTGCAGGACTCTTTGACTTGAGCAGTTACCAAATTATTTTCAAGTATGCGGCACAAAATGAAATTCATTCAGTTTTATGGATTGCCTATAGATTGCTTGCGATTTATATTAGCTATAACTATTCGAGGATTATTTAATGGATGGTAGAGAGACGATTGCAACGATAAATCTCGACAATCTTTCGTACAATATCAATAAAATACAAGAAGTGACGGGTAAGTCGCTTTTTGGCGTCGTTAAGGCAAATGCATATGGTCATGGTGATGTTGAATGCAGTCGCATCATGATAGAGGAGAACCTCCCATTTATTTGTGTATCATCAATTGATGAGGCACAACGTTTACTTCATAAAGGAATCAACCATGATATTCTAATTTTTAGTTATGTTGATCCAAAGATTATTGCGGAACAAGGGAAAGAACATTTTATTTATACCATCCCATCAATCCAGTGGTTTCGCGAAGTTATAGCCTTAAACCTTAATCTTCGCATGCATCTTGAAATTAATGTAGGGATGAATCGAATTGGGATTAAAAACGACAAAGAAATTGAAGAAATTCTATCGAGTGATGTTCCACTTGAAGGGATTTACACTCATTTACCAAGTCCTGAAAATCTTGAAAAAGGTAAGGAACAACTCACACGATTTGAGAATATAATTAATGCATCAGGACGTAATTTTAAATGGATTCACGTAGGAAATGCGCCGGTATCTCTAATTAAAGACAATACTTTAATCAATGGATTCCGTATGGGTTTGGCAGTATATGGATATCGCGTAGATATTCCATTTCTTAAACCGGTGTTATCACTTCATTCGAAAATCCGCCATATTGATAGAGTAAACCTAGGAGAATCGATTGGTTATGACTATACTTACCAAGTCGAAAAGAATGAATACTTTGGAACGATGCCAATCGGATACGCTGATTGTTTCGATGTTAGAAATAATTTAGTTCCTGTCTACATTAAGGGAAAACCCTATTCAATTGTTGGGAAAATATGTATGGATCAGACAATGATTCGAATTGATGAAAGTGTTTGCCTTGGTGACGAGGTTGAACTTATTGGACCTCATCGAACCTGTGTAGAAATTGAATCAATTACAGGAATTTCTAAATATATTCAACTCTCAACATTAAGCGAACGCATTACGCGATACTATACCCGAAAAGGTAAAGTTGTCTATATTGAAAAAAGAAAGTAAAAAAGAGGATTCTAGAATCCTCTTTTTTTATATGGAATTTAAAACGTAGGCTTTGATTTGGCTAAATGAAAATAACGTTAATCCCTCATAAGTACCTTCACGCCGTCTATGATTAAACCAGACCGCTTCCCACCCCGCGTTTTTAGCACCAATCACATCATTAGGAAGTGAGTCGCCAATCATTGTGAGTGTGCCTTCTTGTTGTGCTTCAATAACCTGAAATATTTCCCGAGACGGCTTATAATGTCCGATATCTCCAGATACTATAATTCGATGGGTAGGTAAGTATTTTTCAAGACGCAGTGCTTTGATTTTCTTCCATTGGTGTTCGGAAGGTCCATTGGTTAAAATGTAAAATGGAATATTTCGTTTCGCAAGAATCGTAAATAAATCTTGAATCGAGGGATGAAGTTCTAAGTGGTCTAAATAAAAAGCGTAGCGTTCTTGAAAATAATCCGCTTGCTCATTATTTATTATAATACCAAGATCTTCTAAAGGTTTTTGAATTCTATATCGTCTCATATCAAGGTTAGACATCGTCCCGTTTTGGGTTGCTGCAAACACAGAGTCACTATAGATGCGACTTTGTATGTATAAAGATTGAATGTCTTCTAGGTCTCTAAAACCTGAATCTTCGAGCGATTTTTTAAAAGGGATGATTTGGTCATAGATTGTATCATCCATATCAAAAATAAATGTTTTCATAAATTCTCCTCATCATATTGATTATAAGGTGGAATGTAAAAAGATAGTAGGGATAAAAAAGGATTAATTTGAATTAATCCTTTTTCTCTAAATTTATTTAATTTCCCACTGACTCTCGTTAGACATCATAAAAGAATTTAAAGAACGTAAGGCAACTTCTACCATGTCTGAAACAGCTTGATCTGTGTAAAAGGCACAATGGGGTGTAATGATAACATTTTTATGGCTTTCAAGTAGAGCAAGTTGATGATTTGAAAGTGTGGAAAGTCGGTGGTCCTTATGGAAAATTCCAAGTTCTCCTTCAAGAACATCCAGTCCAACAGCACCAATATGTCCATTTTCCACGTATTTAATCAAAGCATCGGTATCAATTAATTCACCACGAGCACAGTTTACAATTACAACTCCGGGTTTTGTTAGGGCGAGGCTTTCCGCGTTGATAATGTGATGTGTTGACTCGATAAGTGGAGCATGTAAAGTAATAACATCGGCTTCTTTTAAAAGTGTTTCGAGATCGACATAAGTAAGTACATCTTTGATAGAATCATTTTCATAGAGGTCATAGCCAATAATGCGACCACCAAAACCAGAAAGATTGCGGGCGGTTATACAGCCAATACGGCCAGTACCGATCACACCAAATGTCATATTATGCATTTCTTTACCCTGAATTCCTGGCAGTGAGTAATCTTTAACTTCTGTTCGTTTCATAATTGCTTTCATGTTACGAAGGGACATAAGAACTAACATCACCGCAAAGTCTGCAACGCAATTGGGTGAGTAAGTTGCGTTTGAGAACTTAAGGCCAAGATCTCGGACGGCATCCATATCCACATTATTAAATCCGGCAGAGCGGGATGCAATATATTTTGTGCCACCTTGCGCAAGAATTTCAAGAACTTCTCTGCTCGCATCACAATTACCTAGAAAGGCAACAGCTTCATATCCGTTCGCTTCATTAACGTTGTCAATACTCATTTGTGCATTCACAACTTTTAAGTCGATATTCATTTCCTTTGTATAGCGTTCAAAAGCTTCCTTTTCATCAGGACGTACAGCATATGCTACTAATTTCATATTTAACATTCTCCTTTATATGATTAAAATGTATTTATAGATAAAAATACACGGACATCTATCATGTGTATCCTACAATAAATCACGATAGAAGGGGTGTATTAAGCCCATAAAGATAGTATTTATTGATTTTCAATATCCTTTTGAGACAGAGCATCGCGGTCAACTTCCGAAATGGATTCAAAGCGACTTGAAATCTTTCGAGAGGTGATGTGTAAATCTTTCACATCTTGATTTACATTTTCGATATGCTTGCTTAAATTATCCCACCGTAATCGATAGCGATCAAACTCAACATTTAAACGCTTCAGTTCGTCATGAATAACACTTGCATACTTTTCACGTTCTAAATTCACGAGAATTGTTTGAATTGTGGTAAGTGTGCTCATTAGTGTTGTAGGAGAAACAAGCCAGACACGTTTTCGTTGAGCATAGTCTAAAATATCAGAATGATAGGCATTAATGGTCGCAAACACTGCTTCAGCTGGGACAAACATTAAAGCTTGATCAGAGGTAACACCGGGAATAATATACTTATCAGCAATCGCATCAATGTGCTTCTTACAATCCAGAACAAATTGTCGTTCAGCGTTTTGGCGTTGGCTGGTTTCAAGGGACTTATCAATCATGCGACGATAGTTTTCGAGGGGAAACTTAGAATCAATTACAAGAGTTCCGAGTGGTTCTGGCGCAAAAAGCACTGCATCAGGTCGAACACCGGGGGATAGATTATACTGCATTTGGTAGATGCGATCATTTTTATCTCCGAATATTGAAGCTAAAATCTGATGGAGTTGTACTTCACCAAAGGTTCCACGCGTTTTTTTATCGGTTAAAACATCTTGCAAAGAGACAATTTCAACGGAAAGTGCATCAATTTTCTTTTGAGCTTCGTCGATTTTACTTAATCGTTCAACGATGTTTGTGAAGGTATCATTTGTCTTCTTGAATCCTTGATCTAGAGATTGATTAACTTTTTCATCCATAAGCAGAAGTCGTTTTTCGACGCTTTCTGTAAGTTTTGTAAACTGTTGATCCAATTGAAGATTCATTTTATCGTGAAAAAGAATCAAGGCGCGATTTACTTCTTTTTCAAAAACGATGTTACGTTGTGTTAAGTCATTAAAGCGAAGATCCATTCGGTCGGTAAATTGATTAAATTTATCGGATGTCTTCTCACGACTTTCGAAATCGAATGCGACCATTTGATTTATTGTATTGTTTGCTTGACTCATCATTAAATCTTTAAGTTGTGCAAACTGATTTTGGAGCGTTTCGTTTTCGACGCTATTTCGTTGTGTTTTTAATTGCATATATATAAGGATAAGTAATAGTGCAATTATAATGAATAATAGAATTTGTATCATATAGACTCCTTTTACTAAAACTATTATACGATACTTCTGCATCACCATGTCAATTTCATGTGTTTATCGAGTAGAAATGACATTTTACTGTATAATAAAGATAGAGGTGTCAGTATGAATAAAATTGGATTAGCGTTATCAGGCGGTGGTGTGAAATCTATCTCCCAACTTCCTGTTATTCGAGCATTAAGTGATGAAGGTATTAAAATTGATATGGTATCCGGAACGTCAATGGGTTCTGTGATAGCGGCACTTGTTGCTTGCGGATTAAGTTCGGATGAATTAACCGATATTGTTTTAAAGTTAGAGCGAAATATTAAAGAGAAACATATTTTTTCAAAACCGAGTCTTAAGCTACTTCCTTTTTCAAAGGAAAAACTTACGGCGGGTTATGTAGATGGACAAGAGTTGGAAGATGAGCTTCAAAAGGTTTTGGACGAAATTGGTGTCAATAATATTTCGGAAGTGAAAATTCCGCTTGCGATTCCTGCAGTTGATTTAACTACAGGGAAAATAGTTTGTTTTGTTTCACATCCTCAGGATTTTAAAGTACTTGATCCAAAGTGGGATATTGTGACGGATATCCCGTTAGCAAAAGCGGTTCGTGCTTCCTGTTCCTTTCCATTTGTGATTGCAGCTATGGAATACCATGGGTACATGCTTGTGGATGGTGGTGTGAGAATGAATCTTCCGCTTGAATTAGTCGAGGCATACGGGTCCGATAAAACAATTGCCGTGACGATGCATTCCAACGAAAATTTCCATGAGTATAATTCGCTGATGGCTATTGCGACGCGTTGTATGGATCTTATGCGTATTGAAGAAGACTATCATATTATTAAAAATGCGGATATCCATATTAATGTACCACTAGACGATGTTTGGGTTTTTGAACTCGGTAAGGGTCGCTTTACAATGGATCGTGCAGATTTGGTTATAGAAAAACATAAGGATGATATAAAAGCCCTCGTGAAGAAGAAAACACTTTGGGAACGCATTAAAGAAGAATTGGGAGGGGTATAATGATTTATAAAACATTGAGTAATGGAACATCGATGCCGATGCTTGGTTTGGGAACCTATCGTTTACTTGAAGAAGATGCATATGAAATTGTTTTGAAAGCTCTTGAACTTGGATATCGTCATATTGATACTGCGATGATCTACGAAAATGAAGAGGCGGTCGGTCGTGCGATCAAGGCTTCAGGTGTTGCTCGTGAAGACCTCTTCATAACAACGAAATGTTGGAATGAAGACCAAGGGTATGAGACGACACTTAAAGCATTCGAATTATCGCTTGAAAAACTTGGCTTGGAATATATTGACTTATATCTAATTCATTGGCCACAACCAAGCTCGCATGAAACATGGCGCGCTTTCGAAGAAATCTACCGTAATAAGAAAGCAAAAGCGATTGGTGTGTCAAACTTCAATACGCAACAATTGGAAGCGTTGTTGGAAGAAGCGAAGATTGTTCCGATGGTCAACCAAGTTGAACGACATCCATTTCTAGTACAATCAGAATTGAAATCGATGTGTGATCGTTATGGAATTGCATGCGAGGGGTGGATGCCGATAGCTCGTAACAAAGTAGCGGACAGTAATGCTGTGTTGGCTTTAGCGGATAAGTATCACAAAACTGCTGCTCAAATTACATTAAGGTGGCAAATACAAACGGACTGGACAGTTTTCCCAAAAACTCAATCGATGATCCGTTTGGAGGAAAACTTTGATATATTTGATTTCGCACTAACAAATGAAGAAGTTGAAATTGTGAATAAGCTTAATGAAAATCTACGTTTAGGTACGAATCCAAATAAATACAATTTTAAATAGAGCGTTTACGCTCTATTTTTTTATTCAACCTTGTGAATCTTTTTATTTAAAGAAAGAATAATGTTAACCGAGAGTAGTAGATTTATCAATTCAAAATGGTATAATATACATATACTGATAATCATTATCATTATTACTGGAGGGTTTGTTATGTGGAAAGACACACTATTAAGTTTAAAAGAAACCATATTATGTGGGATTTTATTATTGCTCGGTGCACTACTTAAAAACAATGTACTATTAATATTAGCAATTGCAATTGGTGGCTATAACCAAACTAAAGAAGGAATTACAGATACAATTCAAAATAAACACTTGAACGTTGAACTCCTTATGATTTTATCGGCGATTGGCGCATGCTTAATCGGCTACTATATGGAAGGCGCTGTATTAATATTTATTTTTTCTCTATCAGGAGCACTTGAGGAGTTAACACTCGATCGCAGCCAGCGAGAAATTCGTTCTTTAATGGAACTGCAACCGACAGAGGCTACGCGTATTAATAAAAACGGAAGTACAGAAGTTGTGTCCGTTGAGTCATTACAAATTGGAGATAAGGTGATTGTGGCAGTTGGTGAAACAGTTCCAATTGATGCAATGATCTATAAAGGTCAAAGTAGTATTGAAGAAGCTGCAATTACAGGGGAATCAATGCCTAAGGAAAAAGGTGTGGGAGATTCCGTATTTGGTGGAACAATGAATATTTCGCATCCAATTACAATCGAAGTTAATACTTTGGTTAACGATACCCTCATTCAAAAAATTGTTAAGATGGTAGAAGAAGCACAACAATATCCATCAAAAACTGCCCGATTTATTGAGCGCATCGAAGATTATTATGCGCGTATAGTATTGGTTGTTGTTTTATTGGTTGTTCTTATCCCTATTATTACAATGGGTCAACCTTTTGAAACTGCGTTTTATCGTGGGATGATTCTACTCGTTGTGGCATCACCATGTGCGCTCATTGCGTCTGTTACACCAGCAACGCTTTCTGCAATCTCAAATGGTGCCAAGCGCGGAATTTTAGTAAAAGGCGGTATTCACTTCGAGAACATGATGGACGCCAAAGCGGTAGCTTTTGACAAAACCGGAACGCTAACACAAGGTGTACCATCTTTAACGAATGTATTCTACATGGATGATGTTGATGCTCGCGAGGTTGGTGAAGCCGTTATCGCAATAGAACAATATTCAACACATCCACTTGCGAACGCTGTGGTATCAGGTCTTTATAAACAATTGAATATCGAAGACTATCCATCTGCAAACAACGTTGAGGAAATTGCCGGCTTTGGTATTAAAGGTGTTTATGCGGGAAAAGAATATCGAATCGGTAAGTTTGAACACATGACATCAGAAGATCAAATCGTTACGGATAAAGGTCTGGAATTTGCTGATAACGGAAACAGCCTTGTTTATATCCAACAGGATGATGATGTTATCGGTGTTCTAGGACTTACAGATGTTATTCGTCCAGAAGCATTATCTTTAGTACACTGGCTAAATAAAAACAATATTAAGACTGTAATGATTACGGGAGATAATAAAAAAACAGCAGAACACATCGGAACACAGATTGGTGTATCGAAGATTGTTGCTGAATGTCTACCTGATGAAAAGGCAACAATTATAAGAGACTTAGAACGAGAGTACGGAACCGTCGTCATGATTGGGGATGGAATTAATGATGCGCCAGCTTTAGCGAATGCAACAATTGGGATTGCTATGGGAAGTGGTACAGACATCGCAATGGAAGCTGCTGATATTATTTTGGTTAAAGATGATATCCACGGAATTCAGTATGCGATGGAGTTATCACTGAAACTTCGTAAGATAGTGATTCAAAACGTAAGCTTTTCAATCGGAGTTATTCTCTTGTTAGTGATTTCAAACTTCTTTGATCGAATATCATTACCTTTGGGGGTTGTTGGTCATGAAGGAAGCACTATTTTAGTAATTTTAAACAGTTTAAGACTCTTGAAAGAAATAAAAATCGAACGATAAGTGATTTTAAAGGGATTATTCCCTTTTTTTATTGCCCCAAACCACCAAATCAAGCCTTTAAAATCACACATAATAAGAATTCAACGATAAACTTAAAATAAAGTGAAAATAGTGTTGACGGTGGCTAAAGAGGGTGGTATTATATACAAGCGCTAAGGGAAACCGGGTGCAGAAAATGGTCTTTGAAAACTAAACAGGAAACGTCAATTTCAAAAAGAAATACGGATAAATAAATAAACAAAACTCGTCAGAGTTAAAAAGAGAAAGAATCAAATGGAGAGTTTGATCCTGGCTCAGGATGAACGCTGGCGGCGTGCCTAATACATGCAAGTCGAACGAAGTGAAGAGGAGCTTGCTCCTTGGAACTTAGTGGCGAACGGGTGAGTAATACATAAGCAACCTGCCTCGATGCCTGGGATAACAGAGGGAAACTTCTGCTAATACCGGATACGTTAATCTAAGACATCTTAGATTAATTAAAGATGGGATACATCACAACGAGATGGGCTTATGGCGCATTAGTTAGTTGGTAAGGTAACGGCTTACCAAGACGATGATGCGTAGCCGACCTGAGAGGGTGACCGGCCACACTGGGACTGAGACACGGCCCAGACTCCTACGGGAGGCAGCAGTAGGGAATTTTCGGCAATGGGGGAAACCCTGACCGAGCAACGCCGCGTGAGTGAAGACGGCCTTCGGGTTGTAAAGCTCTGTTGTAAGGGAAGAACGATAGGAAGAGGGAATGCTTTCTATATGACGGTACCTTACCAGAAAGCCACGGCTAACTACGTGCCAGCAGCCGCGGTAATACGTAGGTGGCAAGCGTTATCCGGAATTATTGGGCGTAAAGGGAGCGCAGGCGGTTTATCAAGTTTATGGTTAAAGTTCGGGGCTTAACCCCGTGATGCCATAGAAACTGGTAGACTAGAGTGCAGGAGAGGTTAGTGGAATTCCATGTGTAGCGGTAAAATGCGTAGATATATGGAGGAACACCAGTGGCGAAGGCGGCTAACTGGCCTGTAACTGACGCTGAGGCTCGAAAGCGTGGGGAGCAAATAGGATTAGATACCCTAGTAGTCCACGCCGTAAACGATGGATACTAAGTGTTGGAGAAATTCAGTGCTGTAGTTAACGCAATAAGTATCCCGCCTGGGGAGTATGCGCGCAAGCGTAAAACTCAAAGGAATTGACGGGGGCCCGCACAAGCGGTGGAGTATGTGGTTTAATTCGAAGCAACGCGAAGAACCTTACCAGGTCTTGACATACCGCGCAAAAGCACAGAGATGTGTAATAGTTATGGCGGATACAGGTGGTGCATGGTTGTCGTCAGCTCGTGTCGTGAGATGTTGGGTTAAGTCCCGCAACGAGCGCAACCCTTGTCTTTAGTTACCAGCATTAAGTTGGGGACTCTAAAGAGACTGCCGGTGATAAACCGGAGGAAGGTGGGGATGACGTCAAATCATCATGCCCCTTATGATCTGGGCTACACACGTACTACAATGGCGTATACAGAGGGCAGCGAAGCAGCGATGCGGAGCGAATCTCAGAAAGTACGTCTCAGTTCGGATTGGAGTCTGCAACTCGACTCCATGAAGTCGGAATCGCTAGTAATCGCGGATCAGAATGCCGCGGTGAATACGTTCTCGGGCCTTGTACACACCGCCCGTCAAACCATGAGAGTTGGTAATACCCGAAGCCGGTGGCCTAACCTAGTTTACTAGGAGGGAGCCGTCGAAGGTAGGATCGATGATTGGGGTTAAGTCGTAACAAGGTATCCCTACCGGAAGGTGGGGATGGATCACCTCCTTTCTAAGGAGTAATTAGAAAGACGTGAAGTTGACACCTAAAGTTTCCTGTTTAGTTTTGAGAGTCCGTTGGAATCTCAAGAAAAATGATCTTTGAAAACTGAATAACAGAAAAGAAAAAGAGATAGACAAAGAAATAAATGTTATCAACATGATCTTTTCGAATAGTTGTATAAAACTAGATTTACATCAAGTTAAACAAAAACAGTAACTTAAGCAATTAAGTAAGCAATCAAAGCAAACACACAGCTTATCAAGCGATAAGCGTTAAAAAAAACCTGATTTTAAGAATTAGGGCGCGAAATTACATGTGATTAAATATGTAAGGGCGTACGGTGGATGCCTAGGCACTAAGAGCTGATGAAGGACGCGACTAACAGCGAAATGCCTCGGGGAGTGGTACGTACACAACGATCCGGGGGTATCCGAATGGGGAAACCCAATACTGGTTATGCAGTATTACACATAAATGAATACATAGTTTATGATGAGGCAACCTTGCGAACTGAAACATCTTAGTAGCAAGAGGAAAAGAAAACAAAAGTGATTCCCTGAGTAGTGGCGAGCGAAACGGGAAGAGCCCAAACCATCTTCGTGATGGGGTAGTAGGACCACAACGTGGGATATCGAAGCTAGTCGAATGGCATTGAAAGGCCAGTCAAAGAAGGTGCAAACCCTGTAGACGAAAGCGTAAGATACTCTAGTGGTATCCTGAGTACGGCGAGGCACGAGAAACCTTGTCGGAATCAACCGGGACCACCCGGTAAGGCTAAATACTCCTTAGTGACCGATAGTGAACCAGTACCGTGAGGGAAAGGTGAAAAGAACCGCGGAAGCGGAGTGAAATAGATCCTGAAACCGTATGCTTACAAGAAGTCAGAGCCCGTTAATGGGTGATGGCGTGCCTTTTGTAGAATGAACCGGCGAGTTACTCATAATGTGCGAGGTTAAGTTGAAGAGACGGAGCCGAAGCGAAAGCGAGTCTTAATAGGGCGATATAGTACATTGTGGTAGACCCGAAACTGAGTGATCTAGCCATGACCAGGTTGAAGTTTGGGTGAAACCAAATGGAGGACCGAACCGACCATCGTTGAAAAGCTGGCGGATGAGTTGTGGCTAGCGGAGAAATTCCAATCGAACTCAGATATAGCTGGTTCTCCCCGAAATAGCTTTAGGGCTAGCGTCAATGTAAGGCCACTGGAGGTAGAGCACTGAATGTATGATGGCCCCATCTCGGGGTACTGAATATAATCAAACTCCGAATGCCAGTGGATAGTAGTTGGCAGTCAGACTATGGGTGATAAGGTCCGTAGTCGAAAGGGAAACAGCCCAGACCATCAGTTAAGGTCCCAAAATTCATGCTAAGTGGAAAAGGATGTGGGGATGCACAGACAACTAGGAGGTTGGCTCAGAAGCAGCCATCCTTTAAAGAGTGCGTAACAGCTCACTAGTCGAGTGACCCTGCGCCGAAAATGTACCGGGGCTAAGTATGATACCGAAACTATGGATTTATTGTTTCAATAAATGGTAGGGGAGCGTTCTATACTGCGTTGAAGCTGTACCGTAAGGAGCAGTGGAGTGTATAGAAGTGAGAATGCCGGTGTGAGTAGCGAGATGTCAGTGAGAATCTGACACACCGATTGCCTAAGGTTTCCAGGGGAAGGCTCGTCCTCCCTGGGTAAGTCGGGACCTAAGATGAGGCTGAAAAGCGTAGTCGATGGACAACAGGTTGATATTCCTGTACCCGATACATAAGTGAAGGAATGACAGAGAAGGCTAGGTTATGCCAGCGACTGGAAGTGCTGGTTTAAGCGAAGGAGCTGTATGGTAGGCAAATCCGCCATGCAAAGCAAAGGCGTTACGAGGAGTGAACCCGTGAGGAAGTAGCGAAGTAACTGATGCCAGCTCTCAAGAAAAGTTTCTAGCGTTAATTATGTATTGGCCCGTACCAAAACCGACACAGGTAGGCAAGGAGAGAATCCTAAGGTGAGCGAGAGAACTGTTGCCAAGGAACTCGGCAAAATGACCCCGTAACTTCGGGAGAAGGGGTGCTCGTAAGAGCCGCAGTGAAGAGGCCCAAGCGACTGTTTAACTAAAACACAGCTCTCTGCAAAGTCGCAAGACGAAGTATAGGGGGTGACACCTGCCCGGTGCTGGAAGGTTAAGGGAATATGTTAGAATTCGTTCGAAGCATTGAACTGAAGCCCCAGTGAACGGCGGCCGTAACTATAACGGTCCTAAGGTAGCGAAATTCCTTGTCGGGTAAGTTCCGACCCGCACGAAAGGTGTAACGATTTGGGCGCTGTCTCGGCAGCAGACTCGGTGAAATCTTAGTACCGGTAAAGATGCCGGTTACCCGCAACTAGACGGAAAGACCCCATGGAGCTTTACTGTAGCTTGATATTGAACTTTGAGCCTACATGTACAGGATAGGTGGGAGACTATGAAGCATGTACGCTAGTATATGTGGAGTCGCCATTGGGATACCACTCTTGTATGTTTGAAGTTCTAACCGCGTACCGTGATCCGGTACCGGGAGAGTGTCAGGTGGGCAGTTTGACTGGGGCGGTCGCCTCCTAAAGAGTAACGGAGGCGCCCAAAGGTACCCTCAGATTGGTTGGAAATCAATCGACGAGCGTAAAGGCAGAAGGGTGCTTGACTGCGAGACCTACAAGTCGAGCAGGGACGAAAGTCGGGCTTAGTGATCCGGCGGTTCCGAGTGGAAGGGCCGTCGCTTAACGGATAAAAGCTACCCTGGGGATAACAGGCTAATCTCGCCCAAGAGTTCACATCGACGGCGAGGTTTGGCACCTCGATGTCGGCTCATCGCATCCTGGAGCTGAATTAGGTTCCAAGGGTTGGGCTGTCCGCCCATTAAAGCGGTACGCGAGCTGGGTTCAGAACGTCGTGAGACAGTTCGGTCCCTATCTGTTGTGGGCGTAGGAAATTTGAGGAGCGCTGTCCCTAGTACGAGAGGACCGGGATGGACATACCGCTGGTGTACCAGTTGTTCTGCCAAGGGCATCGCTGGGTAGCTAAGTATGGACTGGATAAGCGCTGAAAGCATCTAAGCACGAAGCCAACTCCAAGATGAGATTTCCCATACGTAAGTAGTAAGACCCCTGAGAGACGATCAGGTTGATAGGTCAGAGGTGGAAGCATAGTGATATGTGGAGCTGACTGATACTAATAGGTCGAGGTTTTAATCACAAAAGATACAACGATTCGAAAAAGATCAAATTTCTGTTATTCAGTTTTGAGAGTTCATCTCTCTAATGCACTATGATCTGGTGATTTTAGCGAAGTGGTCACACCTGTTCCCATCTCGAACACAGAAGTTAAGCACTTTAGCGGCGACAATATCTAGCCACGCGCTAGTGAAGATAGTTCATCGCCAGGTAATTTGACACTCTATTTAGAGTGTCTTTTTTTTATGTTCTCAAAGAAGCGCTTATACTGACCATCACGGTATAAAATGATGAAACCCGATGTCGATCTAAAAAATTATAGAATAAAGTGGTAAGTCTAAATAGGTGCTGCATTGTGAGCTGGATCGGTATCAAGCTTATAAAACGCCAACTTTTGTGAGCGAAAAGGGAAAAAGAAACAAAAAACTATCCAAAAACCCCCTATAAAATAGACAAAAAAACAGGTTAAATAGGCATATATGAACCGTGAAAATCACGAATGAACTGAAAAGACCTAAAAAAAGAAGAAATGTCAAAATAAAGTGAAAATAGTGTTGACGGTGGCTAAAGAGGGTGGTATTATATACAAGCGCTAAGGGAAACCGAGTGCAGAAAATGGTCTTTGAAAACTAAACAGGAAACGTCAATTTCAAAAAGAAATACGGATAAATAAATAAACAAAACTCGTCAGAGTTAAAAAGAGAAAGAATCAAATGGAGAGTTTGATCCTGGCTCAGGATGAACGCTGGCGGCGTGCCTAATACATGCAAGTCGAACGAAGTGAAGAGGAGCTTGCTCCTTGGAACTTAGTGGCGAACGGGTGAGTAATACATAAGCAACCTGCCTCGATGCCTGGGATAACAGAGGGAAACTTCTGCTAATACCGGATACGTTAATCTAAGACATCTTAGATTAATTAAAGATGGGATACATCACAACGAGATGGGCTTATGGCGCATTAGTTAGTTGGTAAGGTAACGGCTTACCAAGACGATGATGCGTAGCCGACCTGAGAGGGTGACCGGCCACACTGGGACTGAGACACGGCCCAGACTCCTACGGGAGGCAGCAGTAGGGAATTTTCGGCAATGGGGGAAACCCTGACCGAGCAACGCCGCGTGAGTGAAGACGGCCTTCGGGTTGTAAAGCTCTGTTGTAAGGGAAGAACGATAGGAAGAGGGAATGCTTTCTATATGACGGTACCTTACCAGAAAGCCACGGCTAACTACGTGCCAGCAGCCGCGGTAATACGTAGGTGGCAAGCGTTATCCGGAATTATTGGGCGTAAAGGGAGCGCAGGCGGTTTATCAAGTTTATGGTTAAAGTTCGGGGCTTAACCCCGTGATGCCATAGAAACTGGTAGACTAGAGTGCAGGAGAGGTTAGTGGAATTCCATGTGTAGCGGTAAAATGCGTAGATATATGGAGGAACACCAGTGGCGAAGGCGGCTAACTGGCCTGTAACTGACGCTGAGGCTCGAAAGCGTGGGGAGCAAATAGGATTAGATACCCTAGTAGTCCACGCCGTAAACGATGGATACTAAGTGTTGGAGAAATTCAGTGCTGTAGTTAACGCAATAAGTATCCCGCCTGGGGAGTATGCGCGCAAGCGTAAAACTCAAAGGAATTGACGGGGGCCCGCACAAGCGGTGGAGTATGTGGTTTAATTCGAAGCAACGCGAAGAACCTTACCAGGTCTTGACATACCGCGCAAAAGCACAGAGATGTGTAATAGTTATGGCGGATACAGGTGGTGCATGGTTGTCGTCAGCTCGTGTCGTGAGATGTTGGGTTAAGTCCCGCAACGAGCGCAACCCTTGTCTTTAGTTACCAGCATTAAGTTGGGGACTCTAAAGAGACTGCCGGTGATAAACCGGAGGAAGGTGGGGATGACGTCAAATCATCATGCCCCTTATGATCTGGGCTACACACGTACTACAATGGCGTATACAGAGGGCAGCGAAGCAGCGATGCGGAGCGAATCTCAGAAAGTACGTCTCAGTTCGGATTGGAGTCTGCAACTCGACTCCATGAAGTCGGAATCGCTAGTAATCGCGGATCAGAATGCCGCGGTGAATACGTTCTCGGGCCTTGTACACACCGCCCGTCAAACCATGAGAGTTGGTAATACCCGAAGCCGGTGGCCTAACCTAGTTTACTAGGAGGGAGCCGTCGAAGGTAGGATCGATGATTGGGGTTAAGTCGTAACAAGGTATCCCTACCGGAAGGTGGGGATGGATCACCTCCTTTCTAAGGAGTAATTAGAAAGACGTGAAGTTGACACCTAAAGTTTCCTGTTTAGTTTTGAGAGTCCGTTGGAATCTCAAGAAAAATGATCTTTGAAAACTGAATAACAGAAAAGAAAAAGAGATAGACAAAGAAATAAATGTTATCAACATGATCTTTTCGAATAGTTGTATAAAACTAGATTTACATCAAGTTAAACAAAAACAGTAACTTAAGCAATTAAGTAAGCAATCAAAGCAAACACACAGCTTATCAAGCGATAAGCGTTAAAAAAAACCTGATTTTAAGAATTAGGGCGCGAAATTACATGTGATTAAATATGTAAGGGCGTACGGTGGATGCCTAGGCACTAAGAGCTGATGAAGGACGCGACTAACAGCGAAATGCCTCGGGGAGTGGTACGTACACAACGATCCGGGGGTATCCGAATGGGGAAACCCAATACTGGTTATGCAGTATTACACATAAATGAATACATAGTTTATGATGAGGCAACCTTGCGAACTGAAACATCTTAGTAGCAAGAGGAAAAGAAAACAAAAGTGATTCCCTGAGTAGTGGCGAGCGAAACGGGAAGAGCCCAAACCATCTTCGTGATGGGGTAGTAGGACCACAACGTGGGATATCGAAGCTAGTCGAATGGCATTGAAAGGCCAGTCAAAGAAGGTGCAAACCCTGTAGACGAAAGCGTAAGATACTCTAGTGGTATCCTGAGTACGGCGAGGCACGAGAAACCTTGTCGGAATCAACCGGGACCACCCGGTAAGGCTAAATACTCCTTAGTGACCGATAGTGAACCAGTACCGTGAGGGAAAGGTGAAAAGAACCGCGGAAGCGGAGTGAAATAGATCCTGAAACCGTATGCTTACAAGAAGTCAGAGCCCGTTAATGGGTGATGGCGTGCCTTTTGTAGAATGAACCGGCGAGTTACTCATAATGTGCGAGGTTAAGTTGAAGAGACGGAGCCGAAGCGAAAGCGAGTCTTAATAGGGCGATATAGTACATTGTGGTAGACCCGAAACTGAGTGATCTAGCCATGACCAGGTTGAAGTTTGGGTGAAACCAAATGGAGGACCGAACCGACCATCGTTGAAAAGCTGGCGGATGAGTTGTGGCTAGCGGAGAAATTCCAATCGAACTCAGATATAGCTGGTTCTCCCCGAAATAGCTTTAGGGCTAGCGTCAATGTAAGGCCACTGGAGGTAGAGCACTGAATGTATGATGGCCCCATCTCGGGGTACTGAATATAATCAAACTCCGAATGCCAGTGGATAGTAGTTGGCAGTCAGACTATGGGTGATAAGGTCCGTAGTCGAAAGGGAAACAGCCCAGACCATCAGTTAAGGTCCCAAAATTCATGCTAAGTGGAAAAGGATGTGGGGATGCACAGACAACTAGGAGGTTGGCTCAGAAGCAGCCATCCTTTAAAGAGTGCGTAACAGCTCACTAGTCGAGTGACCCTGCGCCGAAAATGTACCGGGGCTAAGTATGATACCGAAACTATGGATTTATTGTTTCAATAAATGGTAGGGGAGCGTTCTATACTGCGTTGAAGCTGTACCGTAAGGAGCAGTGGAGTGTATAGAAGTGAGAATGCCGGTGTGAGTAGCGAGATGTCAGTGAGAATCTGACACACCGATTGCCTAAGGTTTCCAGGGGAAGGCTCGTCCTCCCTGGGTAAGTCGGGACCTAAGATGAGGCTGAAAAGCGTAGTCGATGGACAACAGGTTGATATTCCTGTACCCGATACATAAGTGAAGGAATGACAGAGAAGGCTAGGTTATGCCAGCGACTGGAAGTGCTGGTTTAAGCGAAGGAGCTGTATGGTAGGCAAATCCGCCATGCAAAGCAAAGGCGTTACGAGGAGTGAACCCGTGAGGAAGTAGCGAAGTAACTGATGCCAGCTCTCAAGAAAAGTTTCTAGCGTTAATTATGTATTGGCCCGTACCAAAACCGACACAGGTAGGCAAGGAGAGAATCCTAAGGTGAGCGAGAGAACTGTTGCCAAGGAACTCGGCAAAATGACCCCGTAACTTCGGGAGAAGGGGTGCTCGTAAGAGCCGCAGTGAAGAGGCCCAAGCGACTGTTTAACTAAAACACAGCTCTCTGCAAAGTCGCAAGACGAAGTATAGGGGGTGACACCTGCCCGGTGCTGGAAGGTTAAGGGAATATGTTAGAATTCGTTCGAAGCATTGAACTGAAGCCCCAGTGAACGGCGGCCGTAACTATAACGGTCCTAAGGTAGCGAAATTCCTTGTCGGGTAAGTTCCGACCCGCACGAAAGGTGTAACGATTTGGGCGCTGTCTCGGCAGCAGACTCGGTGAAATCTTAGTACCGGTAAAGATGCCGGTTACCCGCAACTAGACGGAAAGACCCCATGGAGCTTTACTGTAGCTTGATATTGAACTTTGAGCCTACATGTACAGGATAGGTGGGAGACTATGAAGCATGTACGCTAGTATATGTGGAGTCGCCATTGGGATACCACTCTTGTATGTTTGAAGTTCTAACCGCGTACCGTGATCCGGTACCGGGAGAGTGTCAGGTGGGCAGTTTGACTGGGGCGGTCGCCTCCTAAAGAGTAACGGAGGCGCCCAAAGGTACCCTCAGATTGGTTGGAAATCAATCGACGAGCGTAAAGGCAGAAGGGTGCTTGACTGCGAGACCTACAAGTCGAGCAGGGACGAAAGTCGGGCTTAGTGATCCGGCGGTTCCGAGTGGAAGGGCCGTCGCTTAACGGATAAAAGCTACCCTGGGGATAACAGGCTAATCTCGCCCAAGAGTTCACATCGACGGCGAGGTTTGGCACCTCGATGTCGGCTCATCGCATCCTGGAGCTGAATTAGGTTCCAAGGGTTGGGCTGTCCGCCCATTAAAGCGGTACGCGAGCTGGGTTCAGAACGTCGTGAGACAGTTCGGTCCCTATCTGTTGTGGGCGTAGGAAATTTGAGGAGCGCTGTCCCTAGTACGAGAGGACCGGGATGGACATACCGCTGGTGTACCAGTTGTTCTGCCAAGGGCATCGCTGGGTAGCTAAGTATGGACTGGATAAGCGCTGAAAGCATCTAAGCACGAAGCCAACTCCAAGATGAGATTTCCCATACGTAAGTAGTAAGACCCCTGAGAGACGATCAGGTTGATAGGTCAGAGGTGGAAGCATAGTGATATGTGGAGCTGACTGATACTAATAGGTCGAGGTTTTAATCACAAAAGATACAACGATTCGAAAAAGATCAAATTTCTGTTATTCAGTTTTGAGAGTTCATCTCTCTAATGCACTATGATCTGGTGATTTTAGCGAAGTGGTCACACCTGTTCCCATCTCGAACACAGAAGTTAAGCACTTTAGCGGCGACAATATCTAGCCACGCGCTAGTGAAGATAGTTCATCGCCAGGTAATTTGACACTCTATTTAGAGTGTCTTTTTTTTATGTTCTCAAAGAAGCGCTTATACTGACCATCACGGTATAAAATGATGAAACCCGATGTCGATCTAAAAAATTATAGAATAAAGTGGTAAGTCTAAATAGGTGCTGCATTGTGAGCTGGATCGGTATCAAGCTTATAAAACGCCAACTTTTGTGAGCGAAAAGGGAAAAAGAAACAAAAAACTATCCAAAAACCCCCTATAAAATAGACAAAAAAACAGGTTAAATAGGCATATATGAACCGTGAAAATCACGAATGAACTGAAAAGACCTAAAAAAAGAAGAAATGTCAAAATAAAGTGAAAATAGTGTTGACGGTGGCTAAAGAGGGTGGTATTATATACAAGCGCTAAGGGAAACCGAGTGCAGAAAATGGTCTTTGAAAACTAAACAGGAAACGTCAATTTCAAAAAGAAATACGGATAAATAAATAAACAAAACTCGTCAGAGTTAAAAAGAGAAAGAATCAAATGGAGAGTTTGATCCTGGCTCAGGATGAACGCTGGCGGCGTGCCTAATACATGCAAGTCGAACGAAGTGAAGAGGAGCTTGCTCCTTGGAACTTAGTGGCGAACGGGTGAGTAATACATAAGCAACCTGCCTCGATGCCTGGGATAACAGAGGGAAACTTCTGCTAATACCGGATACGTTAATCTAAGACATCTTAGATTAATTAAAGATGGGATACATCACAACGAGATGGGCTTATGGCGCATTAGTTAGTTGGTAAGGTAACGGCTTACCAAGACGATGATGCGTAGCCGACCTGAGAGGGTGACCGGCCACACTGGGACTGAGACACGGCCCAGACTCCTACGGGAGGCAGCAGTAGGGAATTTTCGGCAATGGGGGAAACCCTGACCGAGCAACGCCGCGTGAGTGAAGACGGCCTTCGGGTTGTAAAGCTCTGTTGTAAGGGAAGAACGATAGGAAGAGGGAATGCTTTCTATATGACGGTACCTTACCAGAAAGCCACGGCTAACTACGTGCCAGCAGCCGCGGTAATACGTAGGTGGCAAGCGTTATCCGGAATTATTGGGCGTAAAGGGAGCGCAGGCGGTTTATCAAGTTTATGGTTAAAGTTCGGGGCTTAACCCCGTGATGCCATAGAAACTGGTAGACTAGAGTGCAGGAGAGGTTAGTGGAATTCCATGTGTAGCGGTAAAATGCGTAGATATATGGAGGAACACCAGTGGCGAAGGCGGCTAACTGGCCTGTAACTGACGCTGAGGCTCGAAAGCGTGGGGAGCAAATAGGATTAGATACCCTAGTAGTCCACGCCGTAAACGATGGATACTAAGTGTTGGAGAAATTCAGTGCTGTAGTTAACGCAATAAGTATCCCGCCTGGGGAGTATGCGCGCAAGCGTAAAACTCAAAGGAATTGACGGGGGCCCGCACAAGCGGTGGAGTATGTGGTTTAATTCGAAGCAACGCGAAGAACCTTACCAGGTCTTGACATACCGCGCAAAAGCACAGAGATGTGTAATAGTTATGGCGGATACAGGTGGTGCATGGTTGTCGTCAGCTCGTGTCGTGAGATGTTGGGTTAAGTCCCGCAACGAGCGCAACCCTTGTCTTTAGTTACCAGCATTAAGTTGGGGACTCTAAAGAGACTGCCGGTGATAAACCGGAGGAAGGTGGGGATGACGTCAAATCATCATGCCCCTTATGATCTGGGCTACACACGTACTACAATGGCGTATACAGAGGGCAGCGAAGCAGCGATGCGGAGCGAATCTCAGAAAGTACGTCTCAGTTCGGATTGGAGTCTGCAACTCGACTCCATGAAGTCGGAATCGCTAGTAATCGCGGATCAGAATGCCGCGGTGAATACGTTCTCGGGCCTTGTACACACCGCCCGTCAAACCATGAGAGTTGGTAATACCCGAAGCCGGTGGCCTAACCTAGTTTACTAGGAGGGAGCCGTCGAAGGTAGGATCGATGATTGGGGTTAAGTCGTAACAAGGTATCCCTACCGGAAGGTGGGGATGGATCACCTCCTTTCTAAGGAGTAATTAGAAAGACGTGAAGTTGACACCTAAAGTTTCCTGTTTAGTTTTGAGAGTCCGTTGGAATCTCAAGAAAAATGATCTTTGAAAACTGAATAACAGAAAAGAAAAAGAGATAGACAAAGAAATAAATGTTATCAACATGATCTTTTCGAATAGTTGTATAAAACTAGATTTACATCAAGTTAAACAAAAACAGTAACTTAAGCAATTAAGTAAGCAATCAAAGCAAACACACAGCTTATCAAGCGATAAGCGTTAAAAAAAACCTGATTTTAAGAATTAGGGCGCGAAATTACATGTGATTAAATATGTAAGGGCGTACGGTGGATGCCTAGGCACTAAGAGCTGATGAAGGACGCGACTAACAGCGAAATGCCTCGGGGAGTGGTACGTACACAACGATCCGGGGGTATCCGAATGGGGAAACCCAATACTGGTTATGCAGTATTACACATAAATGAATACATAGTTTATGATGAGGCAACCTTGCGAACTGAAACATCTTAGTAGCAAGAGGAAAAGAAAACAAAAGTGATTCCCTGAGTAGTGGCGAGCGAAACGGGAAGAGCCCAAACCATCTTCGTGATGGGGTAGTAGGACCACAACGTGGGATATCGAAGCTAGTCGAATGGCATTGAAAGGCCAGTCAAAGAAGGTGCAAACCCTGTAGACGAAAGCGTAAGATACTCTAGTGGTATCCTGAGTACGGCGAGGCACGAGAAACCTTGTCGGAATCAACCGGGACCACCCGGTAAGGCTAAATACTCCTTAGTGACCGATAGTGAACCAGTACCGTGAGGGAAAGGTGAAAAGAACCGCGGAAGCGGAGTGAAATAGATCCTGAAACCGTATGCTTACAAGAAGTCAGAGCCCGTTAATGGGTGATGGCGTGCCTTTTGTAGAATGAACCGGCGAGTTACTCATAATGTGCGAGGTTAAGTTGAAGAGACGGAGCCGAAGCGAAAGCGAGTCTTAATAGGGCGATATAGTACATTGTGGTAGACCCGAAACTGAGTGATCTAGCCATGACCAGGTTGAAGTTTGGGTGAAACCAAATGGAGGACCGAACCGACCATCGTTGAAAAGCTGGCGGATGAGTTGTGGCTAGCGGAGAAATTCCAATCGAACTCAGATATAGCTGGTTCTCCCCGAAATAGCTTTAGGGCTAGCGTCAATGTAAGGCCACTGGAGGTAGAGCACTGAATGTATGATGGCCCCATCTCGGGGTACTGAATATAATCAAACTCCGAATGCCAGTGGATAGTAGTTGGCAGTCAGACTATGGGTGATAAGGTCCGTAGTCGAAAGGGAAACAGCCCAGACCATCAGTTAAGGTCCCAAAATTCATGCTAAGTGGAAAAGGATGTGGGGATGCACAGACAACTAGGAGGTTGGCTCAGAAGCAGCCATCCTTTAAAGAGTGCGTAACAGCTCACTAGTCGAGTGACCCTGCGCCGAAAATGTACCGGGGCTAAGTATGATACCGAAACTATGGATTTATTGTTTCAATAAATGGTAGGGGAGCGTTCTATACTGCGTTGAAGCTGTACCGTAAGGAGCAGTGGAGTGTATAGAAGTGAGAATGCCGGTGTGAGTAGCGAGATGTCAGTGAGAATCTGACACACCGATTGCCTAAGGTTTCCAGGGGAAGGCTCGTCCTCCCTGGGTAAGTCGGGACCTAAGATGAGGCTGAAAAGCGTAGTCGATGGACAACAGGTTGATATTCCTGTACCCGATACATAAGTGAAGGAATGACAGAGAAGGCTAGGTTATGCCAGCGACTGGAAGTGCTGGTTTAAGCGAAGGAGCTGTATGGTAGGCAAATCCGCCATGCAAAGCAAAGGCGTTACGAGGAGTGAACCCGTGAGGAAGTAGCGAAGTAACTGATGCCAGCTCTCAAGAAAAGTTTCTAGCGTTAATTATGTATTGGCCCGTACCAAAACCGACACAGGTAGGCAAGGAGAGAATCCTAAGGTGAGCGAGAGAACTGTTGCCAAGGAACTCGGCAAAATGACCCCGTAACTTCGGGAGAAGGGGTGCTCGTAAGAGCCGCAGTGAAGAGGCCCAAGCGACTGTTTAACTAAAACACAGCTCTCTGCAAAGTCGCAAGACGAAGTATAGGGGGTGACACCTGCCCGGTGCTGGAAGGTTAAGGGAATATGTTAGAATTCGTTCGAAGCATTGAACTGAAGCCCCAGTGAACGGCGGCCGTAACTATAACGGTCCTAAGGTAGCGAAATTCCTTGTCGGGTAAGTTCCGACCCGCACGAAAGGTGTAACGATTTGGGCGCTGTCTCGGCAGCAGACTCGGTGAAATCTTAGTACCGGTAAAGATGCCGGTTACCCGCAACTAGACGGAAAGACCCCATGGAGCTTTACTGTAGCTTGATATTGAACTTTGAGCCTACATGTACAGGATAGGTGGGAGACTATGAAGCATGTACGCTAGTATATGTGGAGTCGCCATTGGGATACCACTCTTGTATGTTTGAAGTTCTAACCGCGTACCGTGATCCGGTACCGGGAGAGTGTCAGGTGGGCAGTTTGACTGGGGCGGTCGCCTCCTAAAGAGTAACGGAGGCGCCCAAAGGTACCCTCAGATTGGTTGGAAATCAATCGACGAGCGTAAAGGCAGAAGGGTGCTTGACTGCGAGACCTACAAGTCGAGCAGGGACGAAAGTCGGGCTTAGTGATCCGGCGGTTCCGAGTGGAAGGGCCGTCGCTTAACGGATAAAAGCTACCCTGGGGATAACAGGCTAATCTCGCCCAAGAGTTCACATCGACGGCGAGGTTTGGCACCTCGATGTCGGCTCATCGCATCCTGGAGCTGAATTAGGTTCCAAGGGTTGGGCTGTCCGCCCATTAAAGCGGTACGCGAGCTGGGTTCAGAACGTCGTGAGACAGTTCGGTCCCTATCTGTTGTGGGCGTAGGAAATTTGAGGAGCGCTGTCCCTAGTACGAGAGGACCGGGATGGACATACCGCTGGTGTACCAGTTGTTCTGCCAAGGGCATCGCTGGGTAGCTAAGTATGGACTGGATAAGCGCTGAAAGCATCTAAGCACGAAGCCAACTCCAAGATGAGATTTCCCATACGTAAGTAGTAAGACCCCTGAGAGACGATCAGGTTGATAGGTCAGAGGTGGAAGCATAGTGATATGTGGAGCTGACTGATACTAATAGGTCGAGGTTTTAATCACAAAAGATACAACGATTCGAAAAAGATCAAATTTCTGTTATTCAGTTTTGAGAGTTCATCTCTCTAATGCACTATGATCTGGTGATTTTAGCGAAGTGGTCACACCTGTTCCCATCTCGAACACAGAAGTTAAGCACTTTAGCGGCGACAATATCTAGCCACGCGCTAGTGAAGATAGTTCATCGCCAGGTAATTTGACACTCTATTTAGAGTGTCTTTTTTTATATATATTTTTTTCTTAAATTTAATTATATAGTCTTATATTTGATTTTTAATATCAAATAAATGTGAAGTAGTTGAAAAGATAGTGAAGTTCATTCAATCGCTTTATAATCACTTATAAAAGCGTAAAATTGATTAAGTGATATAAAGGAGAATAAAATGACTAAAAAATTAACATTTCTTATATTAAGCGTACTAATGATTGCCTCGTCTACCTTTACAATCAAAGCAGTAACTACAGATGAAAAACTAACTGGTTACAATAAGTCACAAGGATTATCACCAGAAGAGGAAGAAAAAGCTGGTGACTTTTCTTATTACAATATGTTAATTAGTGGATATCATTCTGCTAATACGGCGGATGTTGAGGGGCCAATGTTTGTTAATAAGGACTCAAATCTTTCTAAAGATTTTCATACATTTAGTTACGGAGTGATGTTTGAATCAGACAATAATGGAGTTGGGCAGCCTATTGATCCTGATCAAAATATTGCATTATTAATTGGTGGTCAGGTAAATAATTATTACCCAAATGATCATCCTACAAATTTAAAGTATCCAACTATTGGGGAAGGAAGCTCAAATAGAGGTTGGCTTGTTTCATCAGACATTGATTCATGGAAAGAACAAGCTTTTAATATGAACCTCTCAAAAGGGAAACAACGAGATATAAACGAATCACAATACAAAAATATTCTTAAATCTGTATCTGCTAGCATCGATATGCTTGAAGAAGATTTAAGTGGTGTAACAAGTATGGTTAAACCATTACTAGGCGAAGATGGAAAGCAAATGAAAACTCTGGGAGATTACGTAGATGGTCGTTATGTTTCGTATGATATTTACCAGTCTACGATTGATGACCGCATTCTTGTGGTAAACGTTGTACCAGATAAAGAAGGTACTGTTATATTCGAAGCGCTAGGGTTCGATTATAAACAAATTATCGATAGTGATAAGATTGATCAGGTTGTTGTGACATCATTTGATCGTGAAGCAAGTGGAATCAAACGACATGCTGAAAAAATTGTATTTAAAGGAAATTATCTTACAAATCACTCTGGAAATAATGCAGTACTTGATATTTCACGAGGACCCGAGCATCATATTGCTGTAAATAATGCAAACAAGGTTTTATACTACTTTCCTAAAGCACAACAAGTCACAAACTTTTATAACCGCGTAAGTTGGAATGAAATCAAAGCACCTACTGGTATTACTGTTGATAATCCAGGACTTAACGATGATAAAACATTAAATTATAATAAAGAATATCTAAAAAACTATGCAACCGGATCATCCAATAATGGAAGTGCATCTGAAGGAGGAGGCGCTACGATTATTGGTAGTGTTGTTGCACCTGAAGCTGCAGTAGTTTTAGCTTCAGGTAATATTAATGGATTTCTAGTTTCTCATGATTTACATCAACGATTGGGTGCAGAGGTTCATAATTTTAGAAATAAATGGATCCACAGAACAAAAGACACGGGTTCCATAGAAGTAAATAAAATAGATGCTGATGACCAAAGTAAAGTCTTGGAACATGCAGAATTCAAACTCTTTACGCACATCAAATCGAAGAAAGTTTAT
This sequence comes from Erysipelothrix amsterdamensis, assembly GCF_940143175.1. NCBI lineage: Bacteria > Bacillati > Bacillota > Erysipelotrichia > Erysipelotrichales > Erysipelotrichaceae > Erysipelothrix > Erysipelothrix amsterdamensis. Next base: position 97,993 of record NZ_OW659496.1, read on the forward strand.
GCAGTCGTGAATCAAGACACCCATGCTTTCGAATCGTGGGTAACAGATAAAGATCAAGCCAGTGTTTTGAAAACAGATGGAATGGGGAAAGTAAGTGTTCATAATCTTGCTCCTAGTCGTTATTGGGTTGAAGAAGTAAAAGCACCGGATGGATATGAAATACTAACACAACCGATTGTTGCAGATGTAACCGTAAACCATACGACAGCGAGGCCATTAAAATTGGATGTTGAAAACAACAAAACAGGAAATAAACCCGAACATGGTGGTTTTAAGATGATTAAATATGGCGATAAGTCAGATCTGAAACCCCTTGGTGATGCGGAGTATATTCTCTATAAAAAATATAAAGCGGATGATACTCAAGGTAGCAGAGAGATTACTGAATATTATACGGGATTTGGAGAATTTACAGATTGGTCTTCAAATATTCTTTTTGCCAAACATATCATTACAAATACCAATGGTGAGGCGGTTGTTGATGGACTCCTTATTCCCAAGGATGATAAAGCAGAATACTATATTTTAGAAGCAAAAGCACCTAAGGGATTTGATTTAAATCCAGAACCTGTACAAATCAAACTGGGACAAGATCCTAGTACCAATCCTCAGGTATTGTTTAAAGCATATGACAATGAAGAAGAACCATGGAAACCGATTGTTCCTGGGATGCCAGAAGGTTCGATTTTGATTGATAAATTTGATGCATCAATCAATGAAAAACCAACTTCAAATAACCAGCTGAAAGGTGCGGAATTTATTCTTTCCAAAACAGTTGAAGAGAGTGGAAGTAAAGTTACTAAGTTTTATAAAGGAATCAGTGATAAAGATAATCCATGGACTCTTGAGGAATCACAAGCGGATCATCTCATTTCAGATAATGAAGGAAAAGTTCATGTAAACCATCTACGATTAGGAAATTATCAAATAAAAGAAATTAAAGCTCCAGATGGTTTCATTACCAGTTCGAAAATTTACGATGCAAATCTTACCCAAAATAACAATGAAAACATGGTTAAGATAAAAGTAGACATACCAAACTTACCACAGCCTAAAGTTATAGTTAAAAAAGTGGACGAAGACACCACAACAAAAACATTAGCTGGCGCTGAATTTATTCTTTATCAAGAAAATAGTGTTAAAGAGTATCTAACTGAAAACATGAAGTGGAGTGCCCAAGAGAGTGAAGCGAAACACTTTGTGACACAAAGCGACGGAATAGCAGAAATTAATCTACCCCAATACGGTGTTTTTTATCTTAAAGAGGTTAAAGCACCAGATGGATATGAAATTAATTCAAATCCACTCAAGTTGGATATCGATGAAGCATCAAAAATCAAAGATTATGAATTTGAGATTTCTAATAAAAAAATTAAACCAACTGGTTCAATTGAGTTGAAGAAAGTTGACAAAGACAATAAGTCGTTAGTACTAGAGGGAGCTGAATTTAAACTCTATCGCAATGATAAAAATCCTGAGTACTATGTAAGTGCAAATCGTTGGTCAAATAATATTGATGATGCAGCTCTTTTTAAATCAGATCAAGGCGGAATCATTCAAATACATAATCTTGAACTTGGAACGTATTACTTTAAAGAAACAAAAGCTCCGGAAGGATATGATCTTATTGCAGAAAGTTTACAGGTAGAACTTACGGATGCTGTGAATCCGCCACGAACTTCGGTCATTTTCGAGAATAAGAAGAAGGTCGAAGAACTAGGATTTATTAAGTTACTTAAAGTTGATTCTGATGATCAAAGCAAGGTTTTATTAGGTGCAGAATTTTATTTAATTCGCGATAATCAATATTATACTGCAGCAGGAAGTTGGTCATCTTCTGAAGCCGATGCAAAACACCTTATAACGAATAAAGACGGCGTTGTTGAGGTGGATGGACTAAAAGAAGGAACTTATACCTTTAGGGAAATAAAAGCGCCTGAGGGTTATGAAAAGGCGGTTATTGAAAAAGAAGTATCGCTTGATTTTACCAGTGGAACGAAAGCAGCATCTGTAACCTTTGAAAACAGCAAGCAACCATCCTTCTTAGGTGAAATCAGTTTAACGAAGGTTGATAAAAATAATACTAATCTTACATTAGCGGGAGCGGAGTTCATATTATATCGCAATGGCGAAAATGGGCTCGAGTATCGGACTGTAAGTGATACGTGGCATCAGGATAAAGCCAAGGCGAAGAATTACGTAACGGATGGCACAGGTAAAATTAGTGAACAAAATCTTGCGAAAGGCACATATGTGTTTTTAGAAACAAAAGCACCTGACGGGTATGATTTAAATCCAACACCCGTTTCGCTTGTTTTAGATGGTAGCGTATCAACGGCTACAGTAATCTTTGAAAATGAAAAACTTCTCGCTTCATTGGGTTCGGTATCACTATTGAAAGTTGATGCAGAGAATCAATCAACAGTACTTCAAGGTGCGGAGTTTATTTTCTACCGATTCAATGATCAACAGGTTAAAGAATATAGAGTCAATTCCACTCAGTGGAGTTTGGCGAAAGACGAAGCACAAGTTATGAGAACAGGTCAGGATGGTATGATTAAAGTAGAGGGTTTGAAAGATGGAACCTATTATTTTGAAGAAACACGTGCCCCTGAGGGGTTTGAATTGGATACAACACCAATTTCAGCCAAGCTTGATTCCTTAATCAACACTACAACAAATGTCGTAGCTACGAATCAATCAATTCCCGTTTTAAAGGGAAAAGTGGCGTTGAAGAAGACAGATTCAATGGATTCCACAATTTTATTAGAAGGAGCAACCTTTAATTTTGCTACGGATACATCACCCCGATCTTATTATGCAGGATCAGGGAAATGGTCGGATGATAAAAATGAAGCACTCGCATTGAGTACGGACGAAGCAGGTTTGCTCGAAATCGAAAATCTCGATTTGGGTGACTATCTATTTATTGAAACAGAGGCACCAATTGGTTATGAATTAGATTCAGAACCCCATAAAGTCAGTGTTAATGACGATCAACCGGTTCTTATCGAAATTACAAATAAAAAAATTGAAACAGTAAAAGGGTCAATTAAACTGATTAAAGTAGATGCGGATGATCCAAGTCACTTATTGGAAGGCGCTTCATTTATTATCTTTAAGAATGCGAGCGATCCAGAGTATCTAACAACGGATAATCAATGGAGTAAGGATCGAAATCGTGCTCGTAGTTTTAAAACCGATGTAGAAGGGGTTATCTCCGTAGATGACTTGGAATTAGGAACGTATTTCTTTGAGGAAATCGTCGCACCAGAAGGCTATGCATTGGATGCGACCCCTCATAAGGTCCTCGTAGAGGGGGTAAATGATTCGAAACCAGTACAAATTGTTGTTGAGAACACAAAATTAGCTAAACCAAAAGGTTCCTTAGAACTGATTAAAGTAGATACAAATAATAGCAGTAAGTATTTAAATGATGCAGAATTTATTCTATATCGCGAAGGACAAGGGAGTATTGAATACCTTACGGAAATGAATACATGGTCACTTTCAAGCGATGATGCTCAAATATTTGTAACGGCACATCAAGGGATTATCAAAATCAATAATCTTGAATTTGGGACTTACTATTTTAAAGAAGTGAAGGCACCACAAGGTTATGAGTTGGATGAAACACCAATTGAAATGATTGTGGGGGTTCATAATCCGGATGGAACGGTGAGATTTAAAAATCAGTTAAAAACGATACCTCAAATTCCAGAAGAGCCTAACAAGCCGGTGATTCCAGAGTTGCCAACAATTCCAAAGGAGCCAGAGTTACCAGCTACAGGTGTATCGAAGCAAAATTATACACTTGAAATTTCAGTAAGTCTGATTTCGGCAGGGGCATATCTAATCATAAAAGGGAAACGAAGAAGAAATTTACTATAAAAAAACACACAGTTTCGGGGAAGACCAAGTTCCCCTGAGGCTATGTGTTTTTTATTAGATTGATAATTCCATCTGGAATTGTTTTATAGATAAATCGAATCCGAGATTCATTAAGCATTCAATAATTTCTGTGTTACGGGCATCGACATTGTTGATAATAAGCATATTATGCTGCGTACTAACATGAGAAATAAGTCTTTCAAAATCTGAAATTGCGGTGTAACCAAAATGGCGTACACCGCCACTTGATGACAAAGTTATGAAAGCATCTATATCATCCGTTTCAAGTGTATAGGTTTTGTGCTCCAATTCATTAAAGTGTTTGTTTGAGAAGGACGGTTCAGTATGCCATAAATGACTGAGTTGATCAATTAGGGAACCTTGATGGAAATGGATGGATTCATCAAGGTTTGGTTTAGATGCTGAACCTTTAAAGCAAACATAAGATGCTGTTTTTTCAAAACCCATTCGGGTATAAAGTCTGATGGCTTCTTCATTAGTTTGTAGCACTTCAAGTTGGTATGTATCAATACCGTATAAACTAAAAAAAGTTAATGTGGCATCAAACATTTGTGAATAAACACCTTTTCCTCGATGTTTAGGGAGTACACCAGTCATCACATTATAAGCTAAATTTCCATCAGTAGCATTGATAATGAAACCTACTAATCTTCCTTCATAGAGCGCACCAAAGGAATACGTTAAGTTGGTATTTACACTTTCAAGCTTGTCTTTTAGTTGTTTTTCAGTTAGTTTAATTTTAACCGCATAGTCATCAAAAGAATGGTTTACCACATCGGTAAGTTCTTTTAATGTACGGTCATTAAGTTGTATGATTTCGTACATTTTTTCACCTCATGATAAATATTGTACCACGGACATTGCGGACGTTTGTATTATTAACTAAAAAATGTATAATAAGTTCTAGAAAAGAGGGCATTATGGCAGATCATGGTTTAAGATTACAACTATCAGGTATTTCAATTTTATTGTTAGGAATCGGATTAGGCAATAATGAGATATTATTATGGTTTGGTATTATTGTAAGTTTGTATGGACTCTATCGTTCCGCAGATGAACAGGGCAAGAAATCCAAAGGGAAATATGTTCCTAATATGGATAAATTAGCAGAGCGGTCTGCAGAGTCGATAAAGGAAGCACGTCGTGGACTCGAAGATACTGAAGTAAAGGAAGAGATAGAATAATTTCTCTCCTTTTTTTAAAATATATTCACTTATGGAGATCGATGTCGTGATATTAAATATCGGTTTTCTATAAATACTCTAATTTATTTTAGAGAAGATTCTAAACGTGGTTGACATTCACACTTTAACTAACCTATACTATCCATGTATTAATAACCAAATATAATACCCATAATATGGTTGGGTAGTATCTACCGATGTACCGTAAACACATCGACTATCGTGGTGAAAACTCGCAAGATCGTTTTCTCCCGATCTTTTTTTATTTGGTTTTTTAATCAGAAGAAAGCTAAGGAGAGGAGATAAAATGGAAAAATTCTTTAAGCTCAAGGAAAATAATACAACAGTTGGTACGGAGGTATTGGCTGGAATAACAACATTCTTTGCGATGGCATATATACTGTTTGTTAATCCACAAATATTATCTGAATCAGGGTTGCCGTATAATGGGGTTTATATAGCAACAATTCTTGCATCTGTAATTGGTACATTAATTATGGGGTTATTTGCGAATATCCCTTACGCACAAGCACCAGGAATGGGGTTGAATGCGTTCTTTACTTATACGGTTGTATTAGTAGGTGGTTTTACACCTTATGAAGCACTTGCTATGGTATTTATCTGTGGATTGTTGAATATGTTTATGACGGTCACAAATATTCGTAAACATCTAATCAAAGCAATTCCAGAAACATTACAATTAGCAATCAGCGCAGGTATTGGCTTGTTTATCGCTTATATTGGACTTCTTAACATCAAGTTTATCGAGTTTGGAGCTGTACCATCAATTACAAACTTTAAAGATCCAAGTATTGTCTTAGCAGTAATCGGACTTATCATTACAATTGTATTAATGCTTAAAAAAGTTAAAGGTGCAATTTTGATTGGTATCCTTGCAACGACTGTTATTGGTATTCCAATGGGAGTTGTTCAACTCGGTGGAGCCGCACAGTCAACTGTTGGGTTCTCAGTAATCTTTAAAGAATTTGGGGAAATTTTTGGTAAGGCACTGGGTCAAGAAGGTCTTGTGAGTCTCTTTACAAATTATAATTTAACTAAAATTCTACCAATTATCTTTGCATTTTCATTAACAGATACTTTTGACACAATCGGTACATTTATTGGTACGGGTCGTCGTTCAGGGATTTTTTCTCAAGAAGATCAAGATTCTTTAGAATCTGGAAGTGGAATGAAGTCAAAATTAGAACGTGGATTGTTTGCAGATATGATCGCAACTACCGCAGGAGCAGTTCTTGGAACTTCAAATGTTACGACGTTTGTTGAAAGTTCTGCCGGGATTGGGGCCGGTGGACGCACTGGACTGACTTCTGTTGTTACAGCAGCATGTTTCTTAGCAAGTATTATCTTAGCACCAGTTGTTAGTTTAATCCCTGCAGCAGCTACAGCACCTGCTCTTATTGTTGTTGGTATATTAATGAGTGCTTCATTTGGTGATATTGAATGGACTAATTTTGAAAAAGCTGTTCCAGCATTTTTCACAGTTATTATGACAGTTCTAACTTACAGTATTTCAAATGGTATTGCATGTGGTTTCATTGCTTATATTATCGTAGAGGTATCAATGAAACGTGGATCAAAGGTCCATCCAATTGTTTATGGAAGTGCGTTACTCTTTATTCTGAACTTTGTAATTACAGCAATGAGCTAAGGTCACTAAAATATATCCTTATAAATAAAAACCACTCAAGGAACTGACCTAGTTCCGTGGGACTAAAGAAAAAAACCTCTTGTATGAGAATTATTGTAAAATAGTTCAATATAGGAGGTTTTTATATGGGAACACGAACTATGCATAGCTATGAGACAAAGATGAAAGTTATAGAAATGAAATTGGCAGGATACTCAAGCAGGTTTATTCAGACTGAACTTGGAATAAAAAATGTAACACAAGTCAAAACATGGTGGAGATGGTATCGAAATGGTGAACACTATCGATTTTCTCAACCTGTAGGCAAGCAATATACTTTTGGAAAAGGGCCTGAAGGAGACACGGTCGAAGAAACACAAAGACTTAGAATTAAATCTTTGGAGCAACAAATTGAACTATTAAAAAAGTATTTGGAAAGAGAAAGGATGTGGTTCCTGAAATAATCATCAAGCTCGTTGAAGAGTATCGCAACACTGTATCAATTAAAGATATCTTGAATCTTTTTGGGGTACCTAAGTCAACGTATTACCGTTGGACTAAAAAAGAGCAACTAGATTCTAATAATTATTCTGTCAATGAAGCATTAGTAATTGAACTTTGTAAAGAAAATAAATTTCGTTATGGATATCGAAAAATAACTGCATTAATTCGAAAAGAAAGAATTATCAATAAGAATACTGTTCAAAAGATAATGCAGAAACACCAATGTCAATGCCGTGTTAAGGTCAAACGGTATCGAAAAAACAAAAATCCGAAGATCATTATGCCCAATATCATTAATCGCGACTTTAAATCACTACGTCCTCTAGAGAAATTGGTGACAGATATCACTTACATCCCTTATGGCCATAAAATGCTCTATTTATCTACGATCATGGATTTATATAATGGTGAGATTATTGCGTCTACATTGAGTGACAGACAAAACCTAGAATGTGTGGTTGATACATTAAATCAACTTCCGGATATCGTTCAGCCATGTATTCTTCATTCTGATCAAGGAAGTGTCTATACATCAAAAGAGTATCAACTTAGAGTAAAAAATAAAAGCATTACCATGAGTATGTCCCGTAAGGGGACACCCGCTGATAATGCTCCTATCGAATCGTTTCATGCCTCTCTAAAGTGTGAAACATTCGAATTAAACCCAGAACTAAAGGGTTCTACTGAAATTGTATCACAAACTGTGATAAACTATTTAAAATATTACAATGAAAATCGAATACAAGAAAAGCTAGGATATCAATCGCCCGTAAATTATCGGTTAACTTCATCCTAACTTGGTTTTTTCTTTAGTCCCACGGAACTAGGTCAGTTCCCAACGAAGAGTGGTTTTTATTTATAATAAGTTGAGTTTTTTTAGAATCTTTTTATGAGCTGTAATGATTGCTAGTTTGTGTAACTGTTCTAGGGGAATAAAGTACCAATTTTGATTTAAGTCTTTAACGGTATCAACTTCAAAAACAGAAATGTTCCACTGTAAATGGGAAAATTTATGTTTTAAGGTGAATACTGGATCTGGTGCTAAAATTCCATCAATTTGTGGCAATCTTAGAAGTCCCTCCATCAGACCGTCTTCGTGATCATCTGAAATTAGAATTCTGCCATCTTTCTGATATATCAGAACTGATTTTTCATAAATGGGTACCGGTTTTGCTTTAGGAATAAATGGTATTGTTCCGATACACTCACCACGATAACAAGCGCACATTTCTTTAAAAGGGCAACCTTCGCAGTTTGTGTTACTTGGCGTACATACAAGAGCTCCCAGCTCCATAAGAGCTTGTGTAAAGTCACTGGGGTCAGCGCCATTTAATAATAACTCCTCTTTAAGAAATGTTTCAAAGTATTTATGGCAAGCCCGTGTATTAACATTTTCAGTATAGTTGAGGTATCGTGCCATAACACGTTTTACATTTCCATCGATTGCAATTTCAGGCAAACTGAAAGCAATTGAGGCGATTGCACTGGAAGTGTAGTCACCAATACCTGGAATTTTCATGAGTTCTTTTTTGTCAGCTGGAAGCGTACCTTCGTAATGCTCCATAACGTATTGAGCACCGGCATGAAGGTTTCGTGCACGACGGTAGTAACCGAGTCCTTCCCACATTTTCAAAACCTCATCAATTTCTGCATTGGCGAGTGTTTCAACATCGGGATATCGTTTTATCCATCGATCATAATAGGGAATCATGGTAGCGATTTGTGTTTGTTGGGCCATGATTTCGCTTACCCATATTTTGTAAGGATCTTTTTGAGACCTAAATGGTAACACACGTTTGTTTTCGTGGTACCAGCCCATGAGTCGTTCTGTAAAGTTCATAAGGATAGTATACACGATAAAATAAAAAGAAAAGAGCTCGGTGCTCTTTTCTTAGAGAGATAGTGCGTTTCATTATCATTTACTCCATAAGTGGTTAAGAAGGAAATCATGAAGTAAATTTCAAGAGAGACAATGAATTGCAGTAACAACTTACATTATTTTCCAAGTTGTTACTTATATGATATACGGAATCGGGGCGGAAATCAAGAATAAATGGTATAATAAACGTGGGAAAAAATGTGAAGAGGACAATTATGGAAACTTATACAAAATCGCTTTCTAAAAAAGATAAGATCACGTTAATCTTCCAACTTCTATTAGGTGTATTTACAGTGATAGTTGGTGTTTTATTTATATTTAGAGATAAAATTTTATGGTCGTTAATCTATTGGATGTTTGTTGCGATGTTAGCGGCAACAATACTTTTGTTTTTATATCGATCTATAAAAAATCGAAGTGTTTCGGATGCACTTATAGCGCTCGGATCCGGTGTTTTTCTAGCTTTAATTATTTATAAAGAGGCCCTCTATATTGAAATTATGGCATTGTTTTTTGGTATTTGGGCTTTGTTTAATGCACTTGTTCATGGACTTGAATTTTATGTCGCAATTCATGAGAAACAAAAAAACAAACTTTTTAAACTATTCGCTTCTGTAGTTTCTTTAATAATGGGTATTGTATTACTAACGCGTGGCGTATCGAATCGCTTTTTAATGAATATTCAAATTGGTTCGTACGTGATTTTCTTTGGAATCGTATCCATCATATCTTCAGCTCGCGTATTGTGGCGTCATCAAACGAGCGTACGATTATCTGCTCCTGTTTTTTTAGCCGCGATGAATCCTTATTTTCTAGTTAAAGAGACACGAAAATTGGTTCAGAGTAATCCAGATGCTGTGATTGATAAGGTCGTGAAGACTGAAGGAAATTACATCTCAATCTATATTTATGCGAAAGATCACGGTTATAACCGGATGGGACATTTGGATATTGGTTATAACGGGGTTATTTACTCTTATGGTGCTCATGATCCGTTCAACCGTGCGAAATCTATGGCATATGGAGATGGTGTCATGATTGTGGGAAGCGAAGTCGATTATGTTCAGTATGCAGTGGACGATGATACAACTGTATTTCGCTTTATTTGTGAATTATCTGATGAACAGCGTGAATTTGTGGAAAAGCGTTTAGATGAGTTGTTTAAGTCCGCTTATTATTTTAAGTGGCCATATCAACTTGATACTAAGAAAGAACATCATCTTACGAATTTAATTGATGCAGGTGCTGCTGTCGATTACTATAAGTTTAAAGAGGGTGAGTTTAAAACCTATAATGTCTTTACCACAAATTGTGTTTTAATCGCTGATTATGTCATTCAGTCAACGGGTATGAAATTATTCCAAATGAGTGGAGTTATTACACCGGGTGCTTATTATGATTATCTTGATAATTTATTAAATAAACCCGGTTCGATTGTTGTTAAGCGGGAAATATATCGAAAAAAAGAAGTTTAAAGAATGATAAGCTCCCCTTAAAGTAGACACCCGAAATAAATAAAATCGGGCACTACAAAAAAGGAGGAGCTTTTTCTATGGGGAGAAAGAATAAATATCCAGCCGAAATAAAAGAACAAGCAATTAATGAATATTTGAATGGCATAAAAGGTGCACCAGAAATAGCTGAAGAATTATCTATTGATTCTAGTACATTACGTAGTTGGGTGAAAAAGTATCAAACTTATGGTATTGAAGTTTTTTCAGATAAAGATCGAAACAAAAGTTATTCGAAAGAGCTCAAGGAATCCGCAATTAGGGATTATCTTGAAGGCGCAGGTTCTCTTAAAGATATTAGTATTAAATATGGTATAAGTTCCCATGAGGTTTTGCGCGGATGGATAAAAAAGTATAATAGACTTGAAACTATAAAGGATTACGATCCTAAAGGAGAAGTCTATATGACAAAAGGTAGAAAAACAACAATTGAGGAGCGTCAGGAAATTGTCGCATATTGTATTGAACATGACTACGATTATAAGGGGACTGCTGAGCGCTATGAACTTTCTTATGCTCAGGTTTATCAGTGGGTGAAAAAGTATAACGAATTGGGAGATGATGGTCTTCTTGATAAACGTGGCAAGCGAAAACAAGAAGATCAACTTAGTAATGAAGAACGTTTAGAACGTAAAGTAAAACTACTTGAAAGACAACTCGAACTGAAAGAACGCGAGAACATTCTATTAAAAAAAGTGAAGGAAATCGAAAGGGGGCGATATTCTCCAAAGCAAAACAAGAAGTAAAGTATCTCGCAGTGCAGGAACTACATCATAAACATGGCTGGAGTATTCAGTGGATGTGTAAGGTACTTAAAATCGCAAGAAGTAGTTATTATAAATGGACGCATCGTGTTGAAACAAGCAATGAAATTGAAAATCATGAGCTTTGCAATCTCATTCTTGATTATGATGAACTATTTGGACATATCTTAGGCTATCGACGCATGACGGATTGGATCAATGAGTTGAATAGCGTTCAATATAACTCGAAGAGGATTCATAGACTCATGAAGATGCTAGGGGTGAAATCAGTGATTCGTCAAAAGTCTAAAAAATATTCACGAAGCACTCCTGAAATCACAGCTGAAAATATTTTAAATCGAAATTTCTTTGCCGCAAAACCGAATGAAAAATGGCTGACAGACGTCACAGAATTTAAGATTAAAGGTTCAAGTAAGAAACTATATCTCAGTGCGATTATTGATCTTTATGATTTAAGTGTTGTGGCGTATCAAATAAGTGATCGGAACAATAATCAACTTGTGTTTGATACTTATCATAAAGCTATCGCGAGATATCCAGAGGCAAAACCTTTATTTCACAGTGACCGCGGATTCCAATACACAAGTAGGGCATTTAGGAAACAGCTAGAAGATCAAGGAGTGATGCAAAGTATGTCTAGAGTGGGACATTGTATTGATAATGGTCCTATGGAAGGATTTTGGGGAACAATCAAATCAGAAATGTACTACCCTAATGAATTCAGTACAAGAAGCGAATTGAAGAAAGCAATTGAAGTGTATATTGATTTTTATAACAACAAGAGACTTCAGAAACGCTTCAAAAACAAAACACCAATGATGGTTCGAACTGAAGCGCTAGGAACAGAGACACCTGTAGTCTACGCGATTCCAACTAACAAGAAGATTGAAGCTTACTGGTCAAACATTAGAGAAAAACAAATGCAGTCACTTGTAGCATAAAAAAGATGATTCATCATAAAGTGATAAATCATCTTGGATATTTTATTTATTTCACCTGTCTACTTGACAGGGAGCAGTTCAGAATCCTTTGGATTCTTTTTATTTTGTATTAAGCATATTCATTGATAATATTTCGAATTCGAAATATTATAGTAATACAAGTAGGAGGTACTTATGAAACAGTTAAAAGGACTACATCATGTAACTGCGATTACGAGCAGTGCAGAAGAAATTTACAAATTTTATACATATATTTTAGGAATGCGTCTTGTTAAGAAAAATATTAATCAAGACGACATTCATACTTACCACCTTTATTTCGCAGATGACCGTGGTAATCCCGGAACGAATATGACATTTTTTGATTTTCCAAATATCACAAAGTCACAGCGTGGTACGAATGAATTATCTCGAACCAGTTTTCGAGTAGCTTCCGATGAAGCACTTGTGTACTGGGAAAAACGATTTACACACTTTGAAATTCCATTTGAATCAGATCATATGTTCTTTGGGAAAAAAGCAATCACATTTGAGGATTTTGATGGACAGCGTTATGCTCTAGTTTCTGATGAGAATAATGTTGGTGTTGCTTCAGGAGAACCATGGCACAAGGGTCCTATTCCGGATGCTTACGCGATTACCGGCTTAGGTCCGATGTTTATGGATGTATCGAATGTTGAGTTAACACATCAAGTTCTTTCAACCATATTTGGAATGAGAAAGACGATGGAAGAGAATGCATTAACGCTCTACGAAATGGGTGATGGCGGTAATGGGGGTTCAGTTATCGTGCGTGCGAATCGAGAACAATCAAATGCAATTCAAGGCTTTGGGGGCGTTCATCACGTTGCATTTAGAGTTGATGAAAAAGAAGATCTTATGAAGTGGTATCGAGGGTTATCTGAAATGGGGATTCCTAGTTCGGGTTATGTAGAACGTTTCTATTTCGGTTCACTCTATATCCGAATCCTTCCTAATATTCTTTTCGAAATCGCAACTGATGGACCAGGGTTTATTGATGATGAAGAAACTTATGAAGTTCTTGGTGAGATGTTGACATTACCACCACATCTTCGTCCAAAGCGTGACTATATTGAGTCACAAATCAAAAATTTCGATACAGTTCGTAGTACTCGCGAATTTAAGAAAGAAGAATTTTAATGACAGACCTTAAGACGCTTACGATCCTGTTTCGCACACATCAAAATATCTTAGAACAAGTTAAAGAGAGTATTAAAGATTTTGAAATTAATGTTAATGAATTTCAAGCACTTGAAGCGCTTTATCATAAAGGAAAACTTACCACTCAAGCGCTTTGTGATACGGTTCTTGTACCAGGAAGTAGTATGACGTATGTCGTAGATCAGTTAGAGAAAAAAGGTCTTGTTGTTCGATTGAAAGACGAGAATGATCGCAGAATAAACTATGTTATGCTTAGTCCTAAAGGTTTAAAGGATATCGAAATTATCTACAATAAGCATTATGAAGTGATGCGTAAGCGATTCGATAAACTTACGTCAGAAGAAGAAGTAACACTTCAAAATCTTTTAAAGAAAATAGGAAAGGAGGGCTAGTATGATCCATAAAATGATACCAGGGAAATCGGAACGTACAATTATTGGTTTACATGGAACTGGTGGTACCGAAGAAGATATGGTTCAGATTGCGCATTATATTGATCCGGATGCTGCATATATTGGTATTCGAGGTAATATTGTGGAATCAGGAATGAACCGATATTTTAAACGAGTCGATATGAAAACATTTGATTTAGAAAGTTTGAATCACGAATCTGTAATCTTAAAAAACGAAATTATGACATTACTGAAAACATATAATCGATCTTTGGAAGAGGTATCTGTCGTAGGATATTCAAACGGTGCAAATATTACATTGAATTTACTAAAAATGGATTATGGTCTCTTTAAACAAGCACTCTTATTTCACCCAATGCATGTACAACCGAGCATTCCATTTTCAAAGCACCTACAAACCCGTGTATTTATAACAAGTGGTACGGGTGATCCCTATACGGATGTCCAAGATATTGAAGTAATGGTTGAAGAATTGCGAAAATCTCAGATTTTTGTAACACACTTTCATACGCAGCATGGTCATCAATTAATTCCTGAAGAAATTAAACAAGCACGTGATTTCTATGAAATTTAACACACATGAGTTAAGTGCTAAAGAACGTTATAAATTATTGACTGGAAGCGTAGTACCACGACCAATTGCTTGGATAACAACTCGAAACACAGATGATTCAATAAATCTTGCCCCTTTCAGTTTTTTTAGTCTCGTTTCAACGGAAGTTCCCATTGTTTCGGTTGCGATTAATCGAAGTAATGGAAAACTAAAAGATACAAGTAAGAATCTCTTACAAACACGCGAATGCGTGATTCATATTGCGAATCATGAGCATGTTGAAGCAATGAATGAGAGTTCGATGACACTTTCTTATGGAGAAAGTGAAGTATCTAAAGTGAATCTCGAAACACAATCAAGTACGATGATTGACACTTTGAGTCTTAAAGATGTAAAGATAAAACTAGAAACTGTACTGTTTAGTCATCAAGAAATTGAAAATGAGGATGGAGTATGTACAGATCTGTTTTTACTTAAAGTACTTCATTTGGATATCGATGATTCCATTTTTATGCAGGAGAATCAGTACATCGATGTAAATAAATTCGGTCCTATTGCACGTCTTGCAGGAAATCAATTCGCCGAAATTAAGCCAGTATTTACATTAAAACGCCCTAAATAAAAAGAAGCTCGATTGTGAGCTTCTTTTTATAATTCTTGCAGTAATTTTTTCGCAATATCTTGATTTAATTTAGGTTCTTTGATTAATTTCGCTACAAGTCGATCAACATCTTCTGACGGACACCCTATAGCTAAAGCAAGGGATTTTGCCTGTAGTTTCATATGTCCATTTTGAATCCCTACAGTTGTGAGTGCATAAAGGGCTGCAAAGTTTTGTGCGAGCCCCACCGAAGCTAAAATCATCATTAGCTCTTCGGCGTTTTCATATCCTAAAATTTTACGACTCAATTGTGCTTTAGGGTGGATTGCGATGGAGCCACCTACAGTACCAATTGGGAGGGGGAGTTTGATCGTGCCTTCAATCATGTTGTCGGAATTTATACACCACGTGGCAAGCGGTTGATAGCTTCCTGTGAGCGATGCATAGCTATGGACTGAAGCCTCGATTGCTCGCCAATCATTTCCAGTAGCAATAACTACAGCATCGATACCGTTCATAATTCCTTTGTTGTGGGTTGTAGCACGATACGGATCAACTTCAGCAAGATGACTTGCTTGTTGGATTCGTAAAGCGATATCATCAGGGAAACGAAGTGTTTGGGGATCGATTATAACACGTGCTTCAACCAAACATTCGGTTGCGAGGTTCGATAATATGGCCATGAGCGGATGTTCATCAAAAACTGATTCAAGATGATTTCCAATTGCTTCTAAGATTGTATTCATCATATTGGCGCCCATTGCTTCTTGAGTATCAATCGTACAGTATACAATCAAAAAAGGTGTTTTATGAGGTTTATTGATGAATGCAGTATGGATATGACGTAGACCACCTCCACGCTTAACAATAGAAGGGTACGCTTCGCGAGCAATTTTAAATAACAAATCTCGGTTATCATCCAAGTATTGAATCATTTCTACTTGATTATGGGGATTCGCAAACGCAATTTGTCCAATCATGTTACGTTTGTGAATACGAGCATGGATGCCACCATTATTCTTCATGATTTTCGCAGCGTTACTTGCAGCGGCGATTACAGAAGGTTCCTCAGTAACCATAGGAACAACATACTCTTGATTATTTATCAAAAAATTTGGAGCACAACCCATTGGGATTTCATATGTAGTAACCGCATTTTCTATCATATGTTCATAAATCTCCGGTCCCAGAGGAATATCAAGACCGAAATCGTAGAGACTTTGATCATTTAATACATTACGGCGTTCTGTTATCGTTTTTTTATAAAATTTATTGTACATAATGAACACTCCTTTTATAAATATCATACCGAATTTGATTATATATGCCAAGTAGAATTGAGAGGTGTGGTATTATATTAAAAAAGGAGTGATATGATGAAAACAAATAAAGTTTCAATTATCGGTGCAGGATTCGTCGGTTCAACAACAGCTTTTGCGTTAATGAATAGTAATATTGCATCTGAAATCGTAATCGTTGATATTAACAAAGAAAAAGCACAAGGTGAGGCAATGGACTTAGACCAAGGTCGCGTGTTTGTTTCTCCAGTTAAGATAATTGCTGGAGATTATCCAGAAACTCAGGGTTCAGATATTGTAATTATTACAGCGGGTTTAGCTCAGAAACCCGGTGAAACACGTATAGATCTTGTAAATCGTAATATTAAGATTTATGAAGAATTAGTACCAAATATCGTAAAATACAATCCCGATGCTATTTTACTTGTGGTGTCAAACCCAGTCGATATTTTGACACATATTACTTATAAACTGTCTGGATTTCCAGCAGAACGTGTTATTGGTTCAGGAACGGTCTTAGATACTGCACGTTTCCAATCGATGTTAGCGAATAAATTTGAAGTTGATGCTCGAAACATTCATGCGAATATTATTGGAGAACACGGCGATAGTGAAATTGCTACATGGTCTTTAACGACCGTTGCAGGACTTACTATCGACCAATACTGTGAGAATGTTGGTATTGAGTTTACAGAAGAAACACGTCAAAAAGTTACGCATGACGTAAAAACTGCAGCTTATGAAATTATTGACAGAAAAGGGTATACAAACTATGCTGTCGCACTCGCAATTACGCGTATTGTGAATGCGATTTTAAGAGATGAAAATTCAATTTTAACGGTATCAAGTCTTCAAGATGGCGCATACGGCATCGAAGATGTTTATATTTCAGTTCCTACAGTAGTGGGAAGAACCGGTGTTAAACATGTTATTGAAGTTCCGTACAGTTCAAACGAGGTTGAAGCACTTCAAGAATCTGCAGAGATGTTAAGAGATATTGTTTCACAATCTAATTTATAATAAGGAACACCATGTTAATCGTTAACATGGTGTTCCTTTGTAAGCGTTTAAGTGAACTTATACGCAAAAAATAAGCATGAAGAGTGCATTTTCTGTCAATTCATGTTCAATTCATGTATAATGATACAGTTATAGGAAAAGAGACGATGTATATGAAAAAAATTATTAATATAGCAGTTATCGCGCACGTTGATGCGGGAAAATCTACATTGGTTGATGCAATGCTTAAATCAGCTGGTGTTTTCCATGAAAATCAAGTTGTTCTAGATCAAGTTATGGACAGCGATGATATTGAACGTGAACGTGGTATCACAATCTATTCCAAAAACTGTAGTGTAAATTATGGTGACATCAAAATTAATATTGTTGATACACCAGGCCACGCCGACTTCTCAAGTGAAGTAGAGCGTATAATTAAAACCGTAGATACAGTTATTCTCCTTGTGGATAGTGCAGAAGGTCCTATGCCACAAACACGCTTTGTACTTAAAAAATCACTCGAAGCCGGTCTAAAACCAATCTTATTAATTAATAAAATTGATAAACCTGATCGCCGTGTTGAAGAAGTAATCGAAGAAGTTTATGAATTATTCATGGATCTAGATGCTACTGATGAACAATTAGAATTCCCAATTCTTTATGGTATTGCGAAGAAATATATTGTTCAAAAAACACTTGAAGAAGAAGGAACAAACATTAAACCGTTGTTTGATACGATTGTGGAACACACACCACTTTACCCAGATTATGACAACGATCCGTTACAATTCCAAATTTCCTCACTTGCTTATGATGAATATGTTGGACGTTTAGGTATTGGTCGTATTACTAAGGGTCAAGTTAAACGTGGACAAGCAGTTGTTGTTGCTGACAATGATGGAAATACAAAACGCCAAAACGTTTCTAAAATCTTTACATATGATGGATTGAAACGTATTGAAACTGATGTAGCCTATGCAGGTGATATCGTTCTTGTTTCAGGTATTGATGATATTTCTATTGGAAATACGCTCTGTGACGTAAATCATGTTGAGCCACTTCCTCCAATCGTAATTGAAGAACCAACACTATCCATGAACTTTATGGTTAATGCTTCTCCATTTGCTGGAAAAGATGGTAAATATGTTACATCACGTAATATTAAAGAACGTCTTGAAAAAGAACTTGAAGTTAATGTTGGATTACGTGTTGAAGCAACCGAATCTGCAGACTCATTTAAAGTTTCAGGTCGTGGAGAACTTCACTTATCAATCTTAATTGAAAACATGCGTCGTGAGGGCTATGAGCTCGCAATCAGTAAACCTCGTGTTATTACACAAGAGATTGATGGACGTAAATGTGAACCGATTGAAGAAGTAATCGTTGAAGTGCCAGAAAAATATTCAGGAACAATGATCAGCCAAATTAGTTTACGACAAGGTGAACTTACAAATATGGAAGAAGATCGTGGAATGGTTAAACAATTCTGGAATGTTCCAACACGTGGACTTATCGGTTTCCGTGGAGACTTTATTAATATGACTCATGGTGAGGGAACAATGATCCGTCAATTCCATGGTTATGAACCAATGAAGGGTGCAATTTCACAACGTTCAAATGGTTCAATGGTTTCAACTGAAACTGGAAAATCAATGACATACTCAATCTTCAACCTTCAAGAACGTGGACAATTCTTTATTGGTGCACAAACAGATGTTTATGAAGGAATGATTTTAGGTATTGCAGCACGTGATACTGATATGGATGTCAATCCAACAAAAAATAAAAAAGCAACTGCTGTTCGTAGTTCGGGACGTGATGAAGCGATGAAGCTAACACCACCGATTCCATTGACACTTGAATATGCACTCGAGTTTATCCGTGATGATGAACTTGTTGAAGTAACACCGAACTTCCTAAGATTACGTAAACGTTATTTAAAAGCAATTGATCGTAAACGAGCAGGTCGTTCAGATATTGATTAATCAAGGAGATCGATAATATGAGTTTAGGTAATAAACCATTGAAGTTGACTTTAATTAAAAAATCAAATGAATCTAAGGCGCGGCTCACAACAATTGAGACGCACCATGGAACGGTAGAAACGCCAATGTTTATGCCAGTAGGAACCCTTGCAAGTGTTAAATTTCTTTCACCAGAAGATTTACGTAAAATAGGTTCCCAAGTTATTTTAAGCAATACGTATCACCTATGGTTAAGACCTGGGGAAGATGTGGTTCGTCAAGCAGGTGGACTCCACAAATTTATGAATTATAATGGACCAATTTTAACAGACAGTGGCGGATTTCAAGTGTTCTCACTTGGAAAAATTCGTACAATTTCTGAAGAAGGTGTTGAGTTTAGAAGTCATCTTAGTGGTGAGAAACTATTCTTAACGCCAGAAAAAGCCATTCAGGTTCAAAATGCATTAGGACCAGACATCATGATGAGTTTCGATGAATGTCCTCCTTATCCTGCAACTTATGAATATATGAAAAATTCAGTAGAGCGCACAATTCGTTGGGCAGCTCGTGGTAAAGCAGCACATCAAAATCCTGAGACACAAGCATTATTTGGTATTGTCCAAGGAGGCAAGTATGCTGACCTTCGTGAACACTGTGCTAAGGAATTAGTAGCCATGGATTTCCCTGGTTATTCAATCGGAGGAACTAGTGTTGGTGAACCTAAAGATGTCATGTGGCAAATGATTGACCACACGATTGATTTCTTGCCGGAAGATAAACCACGTTACTTAATGGGTGTAGGTAGTGTTGATGCAATTTTCGAAGGAGTACTACGTGGTGTTGATATGTTTGACTGCGTATTGCCTACTCGAATTGCTCGACATGGTACGGCAATGACCTCTACAGGTCGTGTTAATATTAAAAATAAAAAGTGGGAATATGATTTTTCTCCACTGGATAAGAATTGTGACTGCGAATGCTGTCAAAACTATACGAAATCTTATCTACGACATTTAATACGTTGTAATGAAGGATTTGGTATGCGTCTTCTATCTATCCATAACCTAAGATTCTTATTGAAACTCATGGAAGATATCCGTGAAGCAATTAAAGAAGATCGATTACTTGAACTTCGTGATGAGGTTTATGAGAGTTACGGAATTACAGGAGATGACCATCCGGGATGGTAATCAAACATTAAACTTGGTTCGTATGAATCAAGTTTTTTTTATGCAATTTTGTGAATTACACAAAATCGTGTCAGAGCACCGGCTTTATGGTAAAATAGTGAAGATGTAATACGATATAAACCAAGGAGTAAACTATGAATGTAAATGATTTTGATTTTGATTTGCCAGAGGAACTAATTGCACAAACTCCTGCTGAAAAGCGAAGTGAATCGCGATTACTTGTTGTTGATGGAATGAACTTAGAAGATAAACGCTTCTACAATATTATTGATTATTTAAATGAGGGTGATGTTTTAGTTTTAAATGATACCCGTGTTATCGCAGCGCGTTTATTTGGAGAGAAACCGGAAACAGGCGCACATGTTGAATTATTAATTCTAAAATTTGAAGGGAAAACTGCTGAATGTTTGGTAGGAAATGCGAAGGTTGTTAAACTTGGTACCGAATTAAGTTTTGGAGATGGACAATTAAAAGCTATTTGTACACACGTTGGTGATGAAGGACTTAGAAATTTTGATCTAATATTTGACGGGATTTTTCTTGAAATCTTAGATGAACTTGGACAAATGCCTCTACCTCCATATATTCATGAACGTTTGGAAGATAAGGAACGTTACCAAACAGTATATTCTCGTGTAGAGGGAAGTGCGGCAGCACCAACTGCAGGACTTCATTTCACACCGGAATTACTGGATGCAATCCAAGCCAAGGGTATTACAATTGCGCCTGTTACACTCCACGTAGGACTGGGTACATTTAGACCTGTTAAAGTTGATAATGTTTTAGAACATAAAATGCACAGCGAAGCGTATACAATGACTCAGGATACAGCAGATATTCTTAACACTGCTAAGCGAGAAGGACGTCGAATTATTGCGGTAGGAACTACTTCTGTTCGCACATTAGAAACTGTTATGTCTAAATATGGTACATTCAAAGAATGCCAAGGTAATAGTGAAATCTTTATTTATCCGGGTTATGAATGGAAAGCGGTTGATGCAATTATTACAAATTTCCACTTACCGAAATCAACATTAATTATGCTGGTAAGTGCATTTATGGGTAAAGAAGAAATTGATCATGCCTATAAACATGCTGTCGATTCAAAATACCGATTCTTCTCATTTGGAGACAGTATGTTCTTGAAGGCACGTAATATTAAGTAGGAGATATTTATGGAACAAACAATGAATACAAAGCAGAGTAGTTTTACGCGGTTTAAATTATTTTTTAAGCAGGGGGACTATAAGTTTTTAGGAATTATCATCATGGTTCATGTTCTCTTAGGAACGATACATCTTTTTGCCTATAACTCGCTTCACCCACTTTCAAAACTTTTAGTAAATCTTCCCATGATTTTTCAAATAATTATTGTCTCACTATACGGTCTTGTAGCATATGCAATTCCAGGTTACTTGATCGTAATAGCAATTAAAAATAAAAGTCGAATTTTAAAGAGTGTAGATTTTGCGCTTATCGTTTTATTTATGATTCTCTTTATAACCTTTAGCGGTCTATACATTCTATCGTTTTTTGAGTCAAGTCGCGTTGTATGGATGATCTATAGTTTTGTGAATCCATTAATGGGGACTTTTACTGAAAAACTAATGCGAATTCACTGGTCTTCGATTTTGTGGATTGTTTCTACAGCTGTCCCATCATTTGGTTTGCTTATTGGAATGTATATCCGTCTTAAACAGGAAGGGGTTGTAGAATGAAACGAACATGGTCAGCTTTATTGGTAATTCTTGCAAGTGCAATTGTTTATAAATTTCTAATTTCTGTTTTACCAACTTCTTTAGTAGGAATTGCGACTACTGTTTGGATGGTGTTGATGTTGGTAATTGGATACTTCTTAGCACCGTTACAAAAGAAAAACAATCGTTGGGTGGGAAAAGTAGTCCTATCTTTTGTGATTATTTGTATTTTTGGATATCGATTGAATCTATTATCGATTCCTGAATTTACAACCTTACTCAATGCAGTCGGCATTACCGGAACGTTTTTAGATATACTCCTCATATATTGTGGATGGGCATTTTTCCAGGTTTAATAGAAATAAAAAAACAATAAAGAAACGGAACTGACCTAGTTCCGTGGGACTAAAGAAAAAAACCTCTTGTATGAGAATTATTGTAAAATAGTTCAATATAGGAGGTTTTTATATGGGAACACGAACTATGCATAGCTATGAGACAAAGATGAAAGTTATAGAAATGAAATTGGCAGGCTACTCAAGCAGGTTTATTCAGACTGAACTTGGAATAAAAAATGTAACACAAGTCAAAACATGGTGGAGATGGTATCGAAATGGTGAACACTATCGATTTTCTCAACCGGTAGGCAAGCAATATACTTTTGGAAAAGGGCCTGAAGGAGACACGGTCGAAGAAACACAAAGACTTAGAATTAAATCTTTGGAGCAACAAATTGAACTATTAAAAAAGTATTTGGAAAGAGAAAGGATGTGGTTCCTGAAATAATCATCAAGCTCGTTGAAGAGTATCGCAACACTGTATCTATTAAAGATATCTTGAATCTTTTTGGGGTACCTAAGTCAACGTATTACCGTTGGACTAAAAAAGAGCAACTAGAGTCTAATAATTATTCTGTCAATGAAGCATTAGTAATTGAACTTTGTAAAGAAAATAAATTTCGTTATGGATATCGAAAAATAACTGCATTAATTCGAAAAGAAAGAATTATCAATAAGAACACTGTTCAAAAAATAATGCAGAAACACCAATGTCAATGCCGTGTTAAGGTCAAACGGTATAGAAAAAACAAAAATCCGAAGATCATTATGCCCAATATCATTAATCGCGACTTTAAATCACTACGTCCTCTAGAGAAATTGGTGACAGATATCACTTACATCCCTTATGGCCATAAGATGCTCTATTTATCAACGATCATGGATTTATATAATGGTGAGATTATTGCGTCTACATTGAGTGACAGACAAAACCTAGAATGTGTGGTTGATACATTAAATCAACTTCCGGATATCGTTCAGCCATGTATTCTTCATTCTGATCAAGGAAGTGTCTATACATCAAAAGAGTATCAACTTAGAGTAAAAAATAAAAGCATTACCATGAGTATGTCCCGTAAGGGTACACCCGCTGATAATGCTCCTATCGAATCGTTTCATGCCTCGCTAAAGTGTGAAACATTCGAATTAAACCCAGAACTAAAGGGTTCTACTGAAATTGTATCACAAACTGTGATAAACTATTTAAAATATTACAATGAAAATCGAATACAAGAAAAGCTAGGATATCAATCTCCCGTAAATTATCGGTTAACTTCATCCTAACTTGGTTTTTTCTTTAGTCCCACGGAACTAGGTCAGTTCCAAACAATCTTTATTGTTTTTTTATCCAACAAAGCCAAGAATTAGTATATCTAATTGAGATTGTTGTATAATTAAGTAAGAAGTCGAAATCGTGAAGATAAGGACTCATCAAGGAGAAATTATGATTGTATCAGGAAAAATTAGTGTTAAGGCAATTCTTAAAGAACGTAAACGTGATATTGAGTTTGTAGCAATTTTAGATAAGCACAATGACAAGGAGTCACGTTATGTAGAGCGCATTGCGGAAGGACTCAAGATCAAACGAATGTCCCGTGAAGAAATGGACGCATTAGCCACAAATAAAACGCATGGCGGTTATCTCGTATCATGTGGTAAGCGAATTAGTGATCCCCTCAATTATTTACCAAAGCAAACACTTTCTTTAATGTGTATTGAAGGTGTGACAGATCCATTTAATCTTGGAGAAATTTGTCGAACGGTGGCTTCACTCGGATTTGATGGTATCATCACTCCAAGTTATGATTTTTATGAACATGAAGCCAAGTTAATTCGTGCCAGTGCGGGTGCAAGTGAATCGTTATGGTGGATGCAAAGTGATGATTTAAGTAGTGATCTAAAAGCTATCAAAGCTAAAAAAGTAGTAATGGCTGCTGCGCATCGAGGTGATGAGAGTGAATCTCTTTTAACTTATAAATTGCCAGATCGTGTATGTATTTGTTTGGGTGGTGCTTTACGTGGACTCTCAAAAAGTGTATTAGATATAAGTGATGTCAACGTGCGAATTGATTATGATGCTCGTGTATCCTTGAGTAGTGTTGGTGCATGCAGTGTGTTTGCCTATGAACGTTATCGTCAATTGGAGGAGAAAAAATGAAAATTGCAATTGCACAATTAAGAGTTAAAGCAAATAATCCACAAGCAAATTTTGAAATGATTCAAGAAATCGTAGAAAAATCTAAAGGTAAAGCTGATCTGATTGTGTTTCCTGAACTTGCAGTCGGAGGCTACCTTGTTGGTGATCGTATGAATAACCAATCAAATATCGATGAACTGATGGCTTATAATGATCGTATTCGATTGTTGTCTGATGATATTGGGATTGTCTGGGGAAATATTTACCAAAAAAACGATAGACTCTACAATGCTGCTTTTTTTGCCTATAAGGGTGAATGGGTAGAGAGAGCGAACCACGAGTCTGCAGGTGTTTATATGAAGCATTTGCTTCCGAACTACGGTATTTTTGATGATAAAAGATATTTTGAACCAGGTGACCACAATTTTGAGCCGTTCATCTTTAAGGGTGATCGAATTAGTATTCAAGTCTGTGAAGACCTGTGGGATAAATCAAGTGATCTAAAACCGACAGAGTTAATGATGCAACACAGCCCAGACCTAATGATCAATATATCCTGTTCTCCATGGCATAAACATAAAGAATCTATGCGTCTTGAGGAAATTAGAAGACAGAACTTAGACATTCCATTTATTTATGTGAATGCGACAGGGATGCAAAATAATGGTAAGAATGTTGTGTTATTTGATGGTGGCAGCATGGTTGTGTCTTCTGAAGCTGTGACGTATTTGGACGCTAATTTTAAACAAACTTTCGATATCGTCGATTTAAAAGTCCAAGTAACAAATAAACCTAACTACGAAGATAAGATGTATCATGCTCTAATTTCAGCAATTCGTTATTTTGATGAAGAAGCACTATCTTATGGACCAAAATGGATTGTTGGTGTTTCGGGAGGATTGGATAGCAGTGTATCCATCGCCTTGCTTGTGAAGGCATTAGGAAAAGACCGAGTTGTTGGTGTCACAATGCCAAGTCAATTCAACCGCGATATTACCAAAAACAATGCATATCATCTAAGTAAAGTTCTGGGTTTTAAATTTTTAGAAATCCCGATTGCTGCAATGACTGATGCAACCGTTGAAAGCATGAAATTTGGTGCTTACTCAGATGTTACTGGTCTTGCTTTTGAAAATGTTCAAGCAAGACTGAGAGGGCATACGTTAATGACCATTTCAAGCCTCGAAAATGGTGTTGTCATGAATAATGGAAATAAAATTGAGGTTGCTCTCGGTTATGCAACACTTTATGGTGATGCAATTGGTGCACTTGCTATCTTAGGTGATCTTACAAAGATGGAAGTTGGAATGATTGGTCGGACTTTAAATCGAATTGAAGGTCAAGAAATTGTGCCGGAGAACTTAATTCCCGTTGAATTAGAAAATCGCGTTGATTGGGAATTTGCGCCAAGTGCTGAACTTGCTCAAGATCAATTTGATCCAATGAAGTGGGGTTATCACGATTTATTGATTGACGAATTAATGCATGGTCGTTTGGGAATTGTTCTCAATTCATACCTTGATGGATCTATTTATGAATCCAATCTAGGGAAATACCTAGCCTCTTATGGTTTAGATAAAGGGGAAGCGTTTGTCGAAGATATTCAGTGGGTACTTAAGACGATGAATACTGCGGTTTATAAACGCGTGCAAATGCCACCCATTGTTATGGTATCCAATTGCGCATTTGGTACCGTTTATCGCGAGAGTCAACTGAGATTGCACCTTACGCAAACTGAGCAAAATTTAATGAATCAAATTAAAAATCTATAACTCTAAAACCATCTTACTAAGGTGGTTTTTCTTTTAAAAGTAATGTATACATTTCTTTCTTTACTACTAAAAAGAGTATATTAAATAAATTGTTTACAAATTATGTCAACATATATTATTCTTCAAGTGGAAATCAAGAGGGGGATAAATTATGAAAAAGAAAAAACACCTATTTCCGAAAGTAAGTCTTATGTCGTGCTTACTTTTAACAGCAATGCCACTACAAACAGCTTTTGCTGATTCGACAGATATTTCTGTGATTCCACTAATCGGTGAACAAGTTGGATTGCTCCCAGTTTTACCTGGGACAGGGGTACATGCTCAGGAATACAACAAAATGACTGATGCTTATATTGAAAAATTGGTATCTCTAATTAATCAAAAAGTGAAGCCGTTTCTTATAAATGAACCAAAGGGGTACCAAAGTTTCGAAGCAGTGAATGAAGAGATTAACTCGATTGTAAGTGAACTTAAAAATGAAGGAATGAGTCTTCAAAACATTCACCATATGTTTAAACAAAGCATCCAAAACCTAGCAACTAGAATCGGCTACAGAAGTTTTATGCAGGATGCTATGTATCTTGAAAATTTTGAAAGATTAACGATTCCTGAACTTGATGAAGCATACGTTGATTTACTCGTGAATTACGAGGTGAAACACCGTATTTTAGTAAAATATGAAGGTAAAGTTAAAGGTAGAGCTCCCTTAGAAGCATTTATAGTTCCTCTAAGAGATAGAATTCGTAGTATGAATGAAATTGCTGCAGAAGTAAATTATTTACCTGAAGCGCATGAGGATTTCTTAGTTTCAGATTCAAGCGAGTATAATGACAAACTAAATAATATCAACTTTGCTTTGGGTCTAGGGGTCAGCGAGTTTATTGACTATAACCGGCTCGAAAATATGATGGAAAAAGAAATTCATCCACTGTATCTTGAACTTTATGCTATGCGGAGAAATCGCCAAATTCAAGTTGTAAGAGATGTATATCCAAACTTGGAACGTGCGAACTCGGTTGTTGAATCCTTAAAGACAATTAAAGATATAAAACAAAGAGGGAAGAAACTACAGGAACTTCTTGAAATTTATATCCAAAGAAGTGGAGATGTTCGAAAACCAGATGTACTCCAACGATTTATTGGAAAATATCAATCAGTAGTTGATGAAGAAAAAAATAAACTTCAAGATTATTTAGAATCAGATATTTTTGATTCATATAGTGTGGATGGCGAGAAAATAAGAAATAAAGAAATTACACTCATCAATAGAGATGCATACTTATCTATGATTTACAGAGCTCAATCGATTTCGGAAATTAAGACGATTCGTGCAGATTTAGAATCACTTGTCAAATCATTCCAAAATGAAGAAAGTGACTCTAAAGTAGAGCCTGAAAGTCCCGTTAAAGTAGAAAAACCAGTTGATAAAGAAAAACCTAAAGATCAAAAGAAGCCAGTTGATCAATCAAAACCCGAATCGAATTCAAAAGAAGGGTGGATTAAGAAAGATAATAAGTGGTTCTATATTGAGAAATCAGGTGGAATGGCAACAGGTTGGAAGAAGGTAGCAGACAAATGGTACTACCTCGATAATACGGGTGCTATAGTTACGGGTTGGAAGAAGGTAGCAAACAAATGGTACTATCTTGAAAAATCAGGTGCGATGGCAACAGGATGGAAGAAAGTATCAAACAAGTGGTACTACCTTGAAAACTCAGGCGCAATGGCAACAGGATGGAAGAAAGTATCAAACAAGTGGTACTACCTTGAAAACTCAGGCGCAATGGCAACAGGATGGAAGAAAGTATCAAACAAGTGGTACTACCTTGAAAATTCAGGCGCAATGGCTACAGGATGGAAAAAGGTAGCAAACAAATGGTACTACCTTGATAAATCAGGAATGATGGTTACAGGTTCAAAATCTATTGATGGTAAAAAGTATGCATTTAAGAACGATGGAAGTTTAAAATAGACGGGATATCCCGTCTATTTTTTATGAATTTATGAAATTATCATTTGTATATATATTTATACATTTTTTAAGTAAATGTATTGCACATTAAAATAAATAGGAATATACTAATAAATGAACGTTGTTCATTATATCGATAATGTACAATTATATGTAATATTTTTGAAACATCTTTAATGCGAGGGTTAAAAAAAATAACCTAAACTTTGATGTGCTAAGATATGCATAGATAAGAAAGAGGTTAGTATATGAAACGAGTCCTAAAAAATTTAAAACCATTCTTAGGTGCAATACTCATTTCAATTGCGTTCTTGTTTGTCCAAGCTTTCGCGGATTTGAAGTTACCCAACTACATGTCTCATATTGTTAATGTTGGTATTCAACAAAACGGTGTTGAACATGCAAGTCCCGATGAAATAAGCAAAGATGGTCATGACTTAATTGTAGCGATATTGCCACAAGAACAAGGTCAAGCATTCTCATCATCGTATGAGATGAGCGGAGATCGATATGTTATTAAACAAAATATTGATCGCGAAGCAACAGATATTCTCGTAGGAGAAAGTGTTTGGA
Organism: Erysipelothrix amsterdamensis; assembly: GCF_940143175.1. Lineage (NCBI taxonomy): Bacteria > Bacillati > Bacillota > Erysipelotrichia > Erysipelotrichales > Erysipelotrichaceae > Erysipelothrix > Erysipelothrix amsterdamensis. Next base: position 127,025 of record NZ_OW659496.1, read on the forward strand.
CCTTAATGAATCTTGGTGAAGGTTCCGAATCAGAAATGCCGGCATTAAGTGGCAAAATCACCGATGATTTTGATATCAAACAAATGTATGCTCTAACGCCTATGTTTAAATACATGGATCCATCGGTTAAAGAAGCAGCATACACAAAAGCAGCAGGCATGGAAGATAGTTTGAAACAACAAACAGGTGTCGTTTTCGCAAAAATGTTCTATGAAGAACTCGGAAAAGATATTCCAACAATGCAAAATCAGTATATTCTAAAAAAAGGTGGCGGAATGATCGGAATTACGATTGTTGGAATGATCGCTACGATTGCAGTTGCATTTGTATCCGCTAAAATTGGATCTGGTTTTTCAAAGAATCTTCGTAAAGAAATCTTCGAAAAAGTTCAAAGTTTTTCAGCTGAAGAATTTGATAAATTTTCATCTTCGTCAATGGTAGTTCGAACCGTTAACGATGTAAACCAAGTTCAACAAATGATTACTATGGGAATTCGCATGTTCTTCTATGCGCCAATCATGGCAATTGGGGGAATTATTATGATTTCTCAACGTGATACATCGATGACATGGATTATTGTCGTAACATGTGCAGCATTACTCTCATTTTTAGTTGTTATTTACTTTGTTGCGGTACCTAAGTTTAAGGTTATGCAAAAATTCGTTGACCGATTAAATTTAGTATTTAGAGAAAATCTAAGCGGTGTTATGGTTATTCGTGCATTTGGTAATAAAGATTTTGAGAATAAACGTTTTGATAAAGCAAACTCAGAGCGTGCTGATCTCGCACTCTTTATTAACCGTGTGATGTCATTAATGATGCCACTGATGAACTTCCTCATGAATGCGACAATGCTTGCGATTATCTGGTTTGGTTCGCATCAAATCGCAGAAGGAATTCTTCAAATTGGTGATATGATGGCGTTTATGCAATATTCAATGCAAATTATTATGTCATTCTTAATGATCGCGATGATGTTTATTTTCGTACCACGTGCAGTAGTATCATTGAATCGAATTAATGAATTACTCGATACTCAAAATACAATTCATGAACCAAATGAAGCAAAAGCATTTAATGCTTCAGACCGTGGTCTCGTCGAATTTGAAAATGTAGACTTTAAATATGGTGACGCAGACGAATATGTTCTTCACGATATTAACTTTGTCGCAAAACCTGGGGAGACGACCGCATTTATCGGATCTACTGGTTCTGGAAAATCCACCCTAATTAACTTAGTGCCACGCTTCTATGATGTTACTTCAGGTACCGTTAAGGTAAATGGCGTTGACGTTAAAGATTTATCAACCCATGATTTACGCGAAGAAATCGGTTATGTACCACAAAAAGGTGTACTCCTTACTGGAACAGCAAAATCAAATCTTGTCTACGGTAAAGAAGATGCAACGGACGAAGAAGTCACAAAAGCGCTTCAAATTGCGCAAGCAAATTTCATCCTTGATAAAAAAGATGGTCTTGATTATGAGATTGCCCAAGGTGGTACAAACGTATCAGGTGGACAAAAACAACGTCTAAGCATCGCAAGAGCACTTGTCAAAGATGCTTCAATCTTTATTTTTGATGATAGTTTTTCTGCTTTAGACTTTAAAACAGATCAACTCTTACGTAAATCAATTCATGAGAACTTAAACCATGCAACACTGTTAATCGTTGCGCAACGTGTAAACACAATTATGGATGCAGACCAAATTATCGTTTTAGATGAAGGACGAATCGTAGGTAAAGGGACTCATAATGAGTTATTGAAATCTTGTCCTACATACTATGAAATCGCATCATCACAATTATCGGAGGAGGAATTAAATTATGAATCAAAATAACGCTTCAGTAAAACCTTCGAAACCAGAAAATTCTAAAGCAGTTCTTAAAAAAATGATTGCACTGATTAAACCCTTTAAAGTAAAAATGGTTGTTGTCATAATATTTGCGTTGTTATCAACCATCTTCACAATCGTTGGTCCGAAAGTCATGGGACAAGCAACGACCGTTTTATTTGACGGATTAATGGCTAAAGTACAAGGCGTTGGTTCGGTTGATTTTGAAAAAATCAAAGGGATCGTATTATGGCTTCTTGGAATTTATCTTGCTAGTTTACTCTTTAGCTATATTCAAGGATGGATTATGGCACGTATTTCACGTGACTTAACATACGATCTTCGTAAACGTATGCATGAAAAAATCGAAAAATTGCCCTTGAAGTATTTTGATGGAACGACAACAGGAGAAGTTCTGTCACTTGTTACAAATGACATCGATGTAATCGATCAAAACTTAACAAGTAGTATTACTCAAGTTATTACCTCCATCACGACCATCGTAGGGATTCTCTACATGATGTTCTCGATTAACTGGCAAATGACCTTAGCAGCATTATTGGTCTTACCATTATCCTTTGGACTCATTTTCTTTATTATGTCGAAATCACAAGTATTCTTTAGAAATCAACAAAAATATCTAGGATCACTCAATGGACATATTGAAGAGATGTATGGTAGCCATGTTGTTGTGAAAGCATACAATGGTGAAGCACGATCGATTGCGGAATTTGATGATCATAACAACAATTTATATGATGCAGCTTGGAAGAGTAGTTTCTTTTCCGGGATGATTCACCCAATTATGAACTTTGTGGGTAACTTCGGTTACGTGGTAGTAAGTATTCTTGGAGGATATTTTGCATCAGGAGGAATTATTAGTGTTGGGGATATTCAGTCTTTCATTCAATATATGAGAAGTTTTATGAACCCGATTGCGCAATTGGGTAACTTATCCTCTACGTTCCAACAGTCTCTTGCTGCTGCGGAACGTGTCTTTAACTATTTAGGAGAACCGGAAGAAGTTGAAGATGCAGAAACAGTTATTGATGTAAGTCAGGTTGAAGGTCACGTTTCTTTTGAGAATGTGAATTTTGGATACGATCCAGATGTTACAATTATCAATGATTTCAGCGCTGATGTTAAGCCGGGTCAAAAAATTGCGATTGTAGGTCCTACCGGAGCTGGTAAGACAACGATCGTGAAACTCTTAATGCGATTCTATGATGTAACTTCGGGATCCATTAAGGTTGATGATTATGATATTCGAGACATTAAGCGTGAAGATCTTCGTAATCTAATCGGTATGGTTCTTCAAGATACTTGGTTGTATAGCGATACAATTAATGAAAATATTCGTTATGGTAAACTGGATGCTACGGATGAAGAAGTCCATGAGGCTGCAATGAAAGCTCAAGTCGATTACTTTGTTCGAACACTCCCAGAAGGCTATCAAACAGTACTTAATGAAGAAACAACTAATATTTCTCAAGGACAAAAACAATTATTAACGATCGCTCGAGCAATTCTTGCTGATCCGAAAATTTTAATTCTTGATGAAGCGACAAGTTCCGTCGATACACGGACAGAAGTTCTAATCCAAAAAGCATTAGATGTCTTAATGGAAGGACGCACAAGTTTTATTATTGCACACCGTCTATCAACAATTAAAAATGCTGATTTAATCCTTGTTATGGATAAAGGTGATATTGTTGAAAAGGGAAGTCATGATGAGCTCCTTGCTCAAAATGGTTTCTATGCAACACTTTATAACAGTCAATTTTCAGAAGAAGACTAGGGATTTCCCTAGTCTTTTTTTTATGATTAGGAGAATCCAAAAAAAAATGAGAACCGGAGTTCTCATTCAAAGTAATCTTGGGCAATAACACCTGTTACTTCTGGAATTTCATCCATTAGTAAAGCCTCTACGCCACCTTTTAAAGTATAGTCGATTAATCCACAACCAATGCAAGCTCCAAGGAGTTTAACGGTAACAACACCGTTTTCATCAACACTGACAAACTCCATGTCACCGCCATCGCGTTGGATGTAGGGACGTATTTTATCGAGAGATTCAATAATGCGTTCTTCTAGGGTCATGATGGTATCCTCATAAAGTATAGTAATGATGCAGTTATAAATCCGAGTAAAAATCCCCCAACGACCTCAACCCACTTATGGCCGAGGACTTCTTTTATCTTTTGTCTATAAATTGGATTCTCTAATGTTGTTTGAGTTAAGACTTCAATATCTTGAATTAATTGTTTTGTTATTTTAATATTCTGTCCGGCATAGTAACGTACATTCGCAGCATCATAGATCACCGTTAATGAAAAGACAAGTGAAATGAAGAAATATTGCGAAGAAAATCCAGACTGGTAGCCAAGTGCAAGTGTTAAACCAATAACAAGAGCAGTATGGGAACTTGGAAAGCCACCACTTTCAAAAATCATACTTAAGTTCTTTTCGCCAGTTTTTAAATAGTGGAAAAACGGTTTTAGAACTTGAGCTAAAATATTTGCAACAAGTGCAGAAATAATGGGGTAAAAATTATCGCTCATGTGGTCACCTCTTCGGAAGTTATTATATCATACATTAGATACTGTGTTATAATAACAATGTTATTGAGGTAGAGATTTATGAAAAGAATGTATATGAACGGACAGATTGTTGAGGGGACCATTACAGGAATTCAACCTTATGGAGCCTTTGTCTCAATCGATGAAAATACAACTGGATTAATTCACATATCTGAGATTTCAGATGATTTTGTGCGTGATATTCGCCAATTTGTGAGCCAAGGTGAACGTATCATTGCGAAAATTATTGATGTGAGCGAAGGACCACATCAATTACGACTCTCGTTGAAAGCATTGAATTACTCTTCACGTAAAGATCGTCAGTCAAAAGATCACAAGAGACCTTTAGTTCCAAGTGATACCATTGGCTTTGAAACGCTTGCGGATATGATGCCTCAGTGGTTATCGGAAAAGGAGAATCCAATGATTAGAGTAGATTTAAAACATGCTTTATTAGAAGAAGATGTATTAAGTTATCAAGACGAAGTGAGTCGTATTCATGATATGATTCATTCACGAAGCGGTAAAGGTAATGATTACCTGGGTTGGCTTGATTGGGCAGAACGCTATGATGTTGAAGAATTTGCACGTATTAAAGAATGTGCAAAACGAATTCAAGATCAAGCTGAAGTTTTACTTGTTTGCGGAATTGGCGGTTCTTATTTGGGAAGTCGTGCTGCGATTGAAATGATTCAAGGCCCTTTCCCAAAAAATGATTTAGAGATTATTTATGTTGGGAATACATTCTCATCAACTTCTGTAGTTCGTATTCTAGACTATATTAAAGATAAAGAAGTTGCATGTAATGTAATTTCCAAATCCGGTACTACAACCGAAACAGCATTAGCATTCAGAATGATTCGTCAATTTATGGAAGAAAAATATGGCGATGACGCTTCGAAACGTATTTATGCTACGACGGATAAAGAACGAGGATTATTAAAACCGCAGGCAGATGCCAAGGGATATGAATCGTTTGTAATTCCAGATGATATTGGTGGTCGTTTCTCAGTGATTACTCCTGTGGGATTGTTACCAATGGCAGCAGCAGGCTTAGATATTGATAAGTTTATGGCTGGTGTCAAGAAAGCGACATTTGAATTGAATAATTCTGATTTATCTTCTAACCCTGCATACGTATACGCAGTCGTACGTCGTATGCTTGAGAAGCAAGGTAAATCAGTGGAAATGTTTGTGAGTTATGAATCACATCTTGTGTTTCTCGCGGAATGGTGGAAACAACTCTTTGGAGAATCTGAAGGGAAAGATGGAAAAGGATTGTTACCTGCAAGTGTAAACTTCTCAACAGACCTTCATTCAATGGGACAGTTTGTACAAGATGGAAATAAAGTTTTATTTGAAACAGTTGTACTTGTTGATAAACCTATTGCAGATATGGTTGTTCCAACGGAAGCGGATGACTTAGACCAAATGAATTATTTGGCTGGTAAGAGTTTGCACTGGATTAATGAGAAAGCATTTGAAGGAACTTTAGAAGCACATGAAGTAACTGGTGGTGTACCCAATGTTCTTATTCATATTGATGAAGCAAATGAAGAGAACTTAGGTTATGCGATGTACTTCTTCTTTAAAGCACTCGCAATGTCGGTATATATGTTAGATGTGAATCCATTTGATCAACCCGGTGTTGAAGTTTATAAGAAAAATATGTTTAAGCTTTTAGGTAAATAATAAAAAACCACCAAATCTGGTGGTTTTTTATTATTTGTGATTCCATTCGAACTACATCTGAAGGGAATATTTTAATTAAGGACAGGCACAATTGCCTTAATTAAACCTTTTGTTGAAAAAGGAAGTTGTGTTTAATCGATAACTTAGATGAGATTAAACGATTTGAGTATTAGAATCAATCATCCTACCAAAGATGATATCATACTGAATTAAATCAAAATCTAATTCACATAAATATTATATAGTAGGATTTATTATGTGAATCAACAAAAGTTTGATTTCACACACAATCGACTTCTATTTGTATCGTGTTATACACTTATAGAGTAAATATGTGAAATTATTATTAAACTTCCACAAATTTGTATGCAGTAGCACATCCTTAGGTTCATTGTTATTGCTTCAACTCAGAACTTTTTGCGAGTGAAAAATCGATATGGCAGTATCCCCCAGGATGAACTTCAAGATAATCTTGGTGTTCTTCTTCAGCTCTCGTAAAGTTTAAGAGTGGTAACACTTCAACTGCTAGGGGTTTTGAATAGTGTTCTTGATATGTTTTTAACAGTGATTCAAGATGTTCTTGATCACTTTCGTGTTCATAATAGATCCCTGTACGGTACTGTGTCCCAATATCATTACCTTGTTTGTTGAAACTTGTGGGGTCTATAATTCGAAATAAGTGATCAACGATTTCATCAAGGGAGATGACTGCATGATTATATTGAATCATTGCAGCTTCTACAGCACCTGTCTTTCCCGAACAAACTTCTTGATATGAAATGTTCTCTTGATTACTGTTTGCATAACCAACTGCCGTATTCTCGATACCTTTTAATCGCTTATAGTATTCCTGGACACCCCAGAAACACCCGCCAGCAACAAATATTGTACGTAGTTCTCGTGTGTATGGATTTCTCATTGTAGTACCTCCTATGTTTAAAAGATACCATAATTGATGTGTATATCTAAAGTAAAAGGCACTTATCGTGCCTAAACCCAGTGGTCTAAGCTGGGATAGAGTATTATCATGGAGTCGATAATATCCTATGAGCGTGTGCTCTAATCAATAATATAGTGTATAATCGTTATAATATGATGAAGACATTGTTAATTTTACGTTAAAACGTGATTTATGATACAATGCTTAAATGGAGGAATTGCTATGAGTGAATTAATAAACTTTAGAGATTTTGGTGGATATCCCACTAAAGATGGCCGAAAAATTAAAACAGGTATTTTTTATCGTTCCGGTTCTTACCGTGATCTGACTGAGGAAGACCGAGCTTACGTTAAAACATTAAACATTCAAAATTTACATGATTTTAGAGAACCAACTGAGTTGGATAAGGATGAACGCAAGGAAGGCCTTGCAAAGAATGTTCATGATATATCCGCATCGTTACATCTCGGAGGGTTTGAAGAAGACCCAAGTGTTCCTTATACAGTGTTATCTTCTGAGAGTATGATTGAGTTTTACGAAAAATTACCGTTTTCGAACCCAGCTTATCAAAATGTGTTTAAAGTATTACAAGAAGATGATGCAGTACCATATTTACATAATTGTACTGCAGGTAAAGATAGAACAGGCGTTGCGACAGCGTTGATCCAATTAGCTCTAGGTATGCATGAAGATGCGATTGTTTATGATTACATGCTTTCTATGGAAGCGTATGACGCAATATTCGAGAATGAGGTACGCCGTCTTAAAGAAGGACGTACAGTAGAAACATTACTTTATAAAGTTCCGGGACTCATTATTAAACCAGGATATCTGAAGAGTGCCCTATCAGCAATCATTGAAAAATACGGAACGTATGAATCTTATTTTGAAGAAGAGTATGGCTTGGATTCAGAAAAACTTGAAGCGTTGCGTAATCGTTATACCGAACGATAACATAATCTAACATAGTTTTGGAGTATCCATAACACAATTATTTTGTATACTCTAGGTGTAAGAAGAAATCTTACCTGTATGAACCTCTTCTCCAAAATATTCATATCCCCTTATGAATAACAACAACAATAATATTCATACAGAATTCTTTCCCCTTAATATAAAAAAAGCACCCTAGTTCGCTAAGGTGTTTTTTTTGTTTTTCTCATACATGTATGCAATTATTTCAAGAATCTCGTATTTAGATGTTGTCGAGGATCTCAAATAATTATTATTTCCTTTGCGAATTCTGCCTAGAATATAATCTCGTGCGTCTGCTTTTGATACTCTGTTGATTTCGTCGACACTTACAATATTGTTTTTCAACATCTCTTTCTTGATAAGAGGAAAAAGTTCTTTATCATGGTATTTTCGTAATTCGGTATTGAATTCATGTTCATCTATACAAAATGACATAGGCGTTAGCAAATAGTTCCTAGATTCAAAGTTCATAACTTCTAGATTGAAGTCTTCCCATAGTTTAGTATTGATATTAAATGATTTAATACGAATTGTACTAATTGTGGATGTTGAATATAAGGAGATACCATTTGAGTCAACTTCTTTCAACACATCCATTGTAAATTTAGACAGTTCTGGGTAAATTAAATTAGCGATCAAATCGGAAACTACATCTATACCAATTCCGGGGATAAAAAGATAAGTATCGGAAATATCATTAATACGGCCACTCTTAAATGCAGGGGAAGATTTAATTGAATTTGCTAATTGCATAAAGGTTTGTTTACCCATGCCCTTTCCGTAAGATTTCAATTTTTTTTTGTAACCAAGATTTATGTACGAACCTTCTTTGGCATTTTCTGCAAAGTGTGCGATTAGTTCTTGATTGTCTTGTCTTATTGCGTCTAATAGTGTGTTAAAATAGACAGCTATTGTCTCAACACAATTTATAGAGTATTTACTCAAAGAATCAGATTCTTTTATGAATGCAATTTTATTTGATGACAAAAAATTTCTGACATCAGGACGATGCTTGTCTAGAGAAATATTAACTGCCACTTTTTCTCCCATATAGCTGGGCATTTCATTAATATACATTTAGTATACCTCCTATTTTTATAATAGAAGAAATAAATATTAGTAAGAAAAAAATATACTTATATTGTAATATCAATTTAGTAATGTTAAAATATATTTGCGTATAATATGATAACATTTCAGAATAATATTAGACTTTCTTCTAATATATGTTCTGAAATTTTATTTTTTCAGAGCATATATCAGAAGAAAATTCATTTTAAATAGACACACTTCAGAATTAAAATTTACCTGAAGTGTGTTTTTTATTAATTATATAAAGATGTCATTGATTCTTTCAGTTTCTTCTGAAAATTCATCACGATATTTTTCGGCAATAATCGCTTCGCCTTTTTGAATCGATGCTTGGACATCGATTATACGTTGGTTTGTTGAACCTCTAAACAGAGCAGCAAGATTTTTTTTCTTGATTAGAAAACGACCATCAATGAGGATATCAAGTTGTGATAGATATTTTTGAACAAAAGGATCACGATGTCGTAAGAGTGCCTCAAAGGTATAACCACTATAAGACCATAAATTATATCCTTCTTTTTTTAACCTTTTCGCAATCAAATAGAGTTGCTCAGCCTGTACAAAAGGTTCACCACCAGAAAATGTAACTCGTTTTAAATCAGCTTCTAGAATTTGATTAATAACTTCATCAACCTCAATAAGCTCTCCACCGTCAAAAGGAATTGAGCGTTGATTATGACATCCAGGACAGTTGTGAGGACAGCCCTGTGTAAAAACCACAGAGCGTATCCCCTCACCATCAACTATGGAGTCAGAAATAAAGGAAGCGAGTCTAATCTTCATAACGATGTTTTACACGATCATGTTCTTCAGATCGTTTCGCATCATTAAATCGATCCAAGGTTCCAACAAGGTACCCAGTAATACGTCGAATACGTTCGAACCCATAATCACCATCGGTTTCTAAACGCCCGCAACTAGGGCATTCTTCATTGATAATTCCGGTGAAACCACAAAGCGGATCACGATCGACAGGGTGGTTAATTGCACCATAACCAATTTCGTTATCGTGCATCATACGTACAACTTCCTCAAAGGCTTCAAGGTTTTGAGTAGTATCGCCATCAAGTTCTACGTAGGTGATATGACCACCGTTTGTAAGGGCATGGTACGGTGCTTCAATAGCCAATTTATCTTTGATTGAAATATCATAATAAACAGGAACATGGAATGAATTAGTATAGTATGTTCGGTCGGTAACTTCAGGAATTGATCCGAATATGGATCGGTCAATGCCAACAAAACGACCTGATAAACCTTCAGCAGGAGTTGCGATTAGCGAGAAGTTTAACTGTTCTTCTTCAGTATACTTATCGGCTAGATCTCGCATAAATCCAACAATTTCTAGTCCAATACGTTGTGATTCTTTACTCTCACCATGGTGTGAACCTGTGAGTGCTTTTAGACACTCTGCAAGACCAATAAATCCGAAAGCAAGTGAACCGTGTTTCAATACTTTGCGTAAGTTGTCTTTTGGTTTAAGATCCTTTGAATTTTTCCAAACACCCTGACCGAGTAGAAATTTGAAATTCGATACCGACTTATTGCATTGAATTTCGAATCGTTCAAGCAATTGATCTTTAACAAGATCCATGAGATGCTCAAGTTCTTTATAGAACCCATCAAAGTCTGGTTCTTCATGATTAAGAATACCGTGCTTGATTCCGAGTCTTACAAGGTTTATAGAAGTAAAACTTAGGTTACCACGTCCAGTAACTTCTTCATGTTCTGGGTCTGTAACATCGCCCATGACACGTGTACGACATCCCATGTATGTAATCTCTGTTTCATATCGACCATCTTTGTAATATTGTTTATTGAAGGGTGAATCGATAAATGAGAAGTTCGGGAAGAGTCGTTTAGCGGATGTCTTGATCGCTAGTTTAAAAAGGTCGTAGTTAGGATCTTCGGGGTAATAATTAACGCCTTCTTTAATTTTAAAAATTGAAATAGGGAAAATAGGGGTTTCGCCTTTACCCAGCCCTTTATCAAGTGCTTTAAGGTAGTTTTCCATTACCATTCTTCCTTCTGGACTTATATCGGTTCCGAAGTTAATTGAACTAAAAGGTACTTGCGCACCAGCACGAGAATGCATTGTGTTTAGATTGTGGATAAATGCTTCCATAGCCTGAAATGTAATACGATCGGTTGTTCGTAGTGCTTTATCATAAGCTTTATCAAGCAAGCCCATTAATGTAGCGTCTTTCTTCATCAAAGGTTCAAATGATTGAATATCAACGGTAATTGATGGGAGTTGATCAATATGTTTAATAATTTTAGTAAAGTCTACTTCCTCGAGGTGCTCAGTAACTTCTAAAAAATCATATAATTTTTGTTTAAATTGTTTCTTAAATGTTGCAAGTACACCGGGAGCCATATAATAATCAAATGCAGGGATACTTTGTCCTCCGTGTTGATCATTTTGGTTCGACTGAATTGCGATTGCTGCAAGTGCAGCGTAAGAAATGATATCTTTCGGCTTACGTAAATGACCGTGTCCTGTAGAAAATCCATTCTCAAATAATTGTTCGAGATTAATTTGATTACATGTTGTAGTTCCCATTGGTAAAAAATCCATATCATGTATATGAATTTGTCCTGCATCATGTGCTTCGTAATAGTCCTCGCTCATTTGATATGCTTTTGCGAATTCTTTAGAGACGGTTGATCCAAACTGCAGCATCATACCCATCGGACTGTTACCATCAACGTTCGCATTCTCACGTTTTGAATCTTCTTCAACAGCTTCTTTTTGATTTAACTTCTCAATCGCTTTAAGAAATTTATGTTGTTTTGAGATGAAAATTTTTCGTGACTCATTGCGTCGATTACGGTACTGAGAAAAAGATTCATATACATCGGTATAATTTTGACGGAGAAGTTCACGTTCAATTAAATCCTGAATATGTTCAATGGAAATATAGTCTTCATGTGTCGCGATTTCTTCAATTTGCTTCAAAACCTCCATGTAGACGTGATTTGCATCATCATTGGAATATTTATTTGATTCAAGGGAATCAAATCCTTTTTTGATTGCGATTGCAATTTTTTCACCATTAAATTTCATTTTCTGGTTATCACGCTTTAGTATCGTGATTTTTTCTAAGTGTTCTAATCCTTCCATTTTTTTCCTCCTGCAGTGTATCAATCACGGACTTTTATCCATGATTATCTTGTATATCTATCATACATTTAGATGGAAATCTTGCCAAGATGAAATAGGCCTACAAATGATTAGTACACTACTTCACAAGTAAAAACGTATATTATTTAACGCTTATCGTTAGTAATTCAAGAAACATTCATGTTTTTTTAGTTTTTTTTAGGTTATAATGCGTTATGCAGCTTAAAAATGGAGATTATGCAAATATATGATGATTATCATTGTGTGATATAATCAAATTAGAAAGATAGGGGTGACGAAGTGATAATTGTAAGACTAGATCGGGTCATGGCAGATCGTAAAATGACGCTCAAAGAATTGTCTGAACGAACAGGACTATCTGAAGTGAACCTTTCGAAATTAAAAAACTCTCGTGTTAAGGCGATTCGATTTTCAACATTGAACGCAATTTGCACAGAGTTGAAGTGTCAACCACGCGATATCTTGGAGTTTGTATATGATATCTAGTGGTGAATGGGTGAGGGGTTATCGATTCGTGATACTTATTTAAAACCAAGAGAAGGATCTCTTGGTTTTATTATATATAAGGATAGTTTAGTTTATTTGATAATATTATTTGTGTGAGGGTTTGATTCGTGGACATAAAAGTTGGTATATCATGCGTTGTTTTTGGTATATATAAGAATAAATTGTATTTTGAATGAATATTTGTTAAAATTAGACTAGAAAAGATAGAAAAGGTTGGATATTATGGCAAAAGTATTATTACTAATCATATCTGCGGTTATAATTGTTTTATCTCTATTACAAAGTGGAAAATCAGAAGGATTTACAGGAGCCTTTTCAGGCGGAAAAGGATTAGACTTATTCTCGAACACAAAAGAACGTGGGGCAGAAAAGGTTATATCTAATTTAACGATGGGTGCAGGAATTGTATTCTTCGCTCTTGTTTTGTTTATCCTTAAAACACAAGTATAGGAGAAACCGCTAAAAAGCGGTTTTTATTTTATGAATAAATATAAAAATTATGAAGCAGTGAAGACTCAATTAGAGTCATTAAAAGAAAAAGTGTTATTAAGTGCGTTTATAGAGAGCGTAGTTGAAAGCAAAAAAATAAATGTTGGTGAAATTGATGAAGTGCTTGAAGAAATGTCTTTAAGTAAAGAGATTGTCATCGATGGGGAAGATCTTTACTATATCGATAATGTGAAGTATGGTATTGGTTCTTTTCGTGTTGTCCGAGAAACGTTCGCTTTTGCGGAAACGATAAGTGATTCGTTTTATATTGGTAAAGACGATTTTAACGGTGCACTCGATATGGATGATGTGCTTTTTGAAATCAAGAGTAATGAAAAACGATTTGGTGTTGTGATTAAATCAGTAAAACGTAATCGCGATGTTATTTTAGGAACGATGAAGAAAGACGGGAAGAAACTATTCTTCATTCCTTATGATAATAAGATTACATTTAAAGTTGAATATGATGCGTCAAATCTTGATTTAAAAGAAAATGATCGTTGTATTGGTCGAATAACTTCAGTTGGAGAACGCATTCATGTAGACATTATTTCAGTATTAGGGCAAGCTGATGAACCGGGGATGGATGTTTTAAGTGTTCTCTTTGTTTACGGTATTGATAACGATTTTAAACAAGAAGTTTTAGATGAGATTAAAAATGTACCTACCGAAATTGATCAAAATGAGACAAAGCACCGTATGGACCACCGCGATCAGTACGTTATTACGATTGATGGTGAGGATGCAAAAGACTTAGATGACGCAATTTACATGGAAGCTTTAAATGGGGGATACCGTCTGTATGTTCATATTGCGGATGTAGGACATTATGTTCAACCGCAAACCGCTTTAGATCAAAGTGCATACGAACGAAGTTCTTCAGTTTATATGGTTGACCGCGTGGTACCAATGCTACCGAAAGAACTCTCAAACGGTATTTGTTCATTACATCCAAATGTAGATCGATTAACAATGACATGCCAAATAGATATTAGCTATGCGGGGGAAGTTATTGACTATAACATCTATGAATCCGTTATTTGTTCTAAACGTCGTATGAGCTATAAGGAAGTTAATACGTCACCGGATCTTGGTGAAGTTCAAGAAATGGTCAGTATGATGCTCGATTGCGCACGACGTCTTCAGTATAAGCGAAACCAAGCAGGTCAAATAGGTTTTGATAGTGCCGAAAGTCAATTTGTAATCGATCATGAAGGAAATGTATTAGATATTTTCTTAAGAGAACGTGGCGAAGCTGAGGAAATGATTGAATCCTTTATGGTTATTGCGAATGAGGTTGTGGCACAACACTGTCGTTACCAATCAATACCCGTACTCTATCGAGTTCACGAAGCACCAGACCGTGAAAAGATGCAGGAATTAAGTCATACACTTCGTATTTTAGGGTACCGACTGAAAGGAAATCTTGAAGAAATTCGACCAAAAGAAATTCAAAAAGCATTAAAATTCTTTGAAGGGAAGCCAGAATATCCTGTTGTATCCCGTTTAATGTTGCGATCAATGACAAAAGCTAAGTACAGTCAAGAACCGCTCGGTCATTTTGGACTTGCATTAGAAGACTATACACACTTTACGTCACCGATTCGTCGTTACCCGGATCTATTACTCCACCAACGCATTAAACAATATGCAGTGAAACATGATTTTTCAAAATTAGAAAAAGATGAGCAATTTACGATTGAAGCAGGATTGCATGTATCTAAAAAAGAACGTTCGATTTTAGATGCTGAGCGTCAAGTTGAAAAAATTAAGAAAGCTCAATTTATGTCTAACAAAATTGGTGAAGAATATGTTGGTTTTATTAGTGGAATTAGTAATTTTGGAATTTTTGTGGAATTACCAAATACTGTCGAAGGACTTATTCATGTACGAAATCTAAATGATGATTTCTATACATTTGATGGACCTTCACAAAAAATGATTGGCGAACGTACGGGTAGAACGTATTCGATTGGTCAAAAACTTAAAGTTAAACTTGTTTCGGTCGATGATCTTGAGCATGTTGTGAATTTTGAGATTATTGGTCAGAAGAAAATGAGTCGTCGAAAACCAGATTCAAGGAAGGATGGGTTCAAATCAAAAGACCGTCCGAGTGAGTCAAGAAATACCGATAAGCGAAAGGGGCGAAGAATTAATGACCGTCGTCGCAAAAAATCGTAAAGCATTTCATGAATACTTTATTGAAGATCGTTATGAGGCTGGAATTGTTTTGACGGGTACAGAAATAAAATCCGTTCGTCAGGGCAAAGTCCAGTTAAAAGATGCCTTTATTTCGATCGTGAACGGTGAGGCATTTATTAAAGGAATGCACATCGCGCAGTTTGAACAAGGAAATCGGTTCAATCATGATGAAACGCGCGAACGTAAGTTACTTTTGCATCAGCATGAAATAGAGAAACTTGTTAAAGCGCAACAACTTCAAGGATATACAATCATACCTCTAGATCTTCACTTATCACGTGGTCGTGCAAAACTTGAAATTGCAACTGCTAAAGGAAAGCACCTCTTCGACAAACGTCAAGTTGAAAAGGAACGAAGTATTAAAAGAGATATCGAAAAAGCTATGAAACGATAAGAAGCATTTATGCTTCTTTTTTTAGGTGAAGTATCTTTCTCAACAGACTTATAAATGCAATAACGAAAAGTGTGAATAATTGACTTATTTAGTATTAAGTTGTACTATCTAGATAACACATGGAGGTGTTGATTATGAAACTTTGGATGATAATCTTAGCAATTGTGGTTGTAATTGCATTGTTTGCAATTTCAGCTTACAACGGATTAGTAAAACTTCGTAATATGGTTGAGGAAGCTTTCTCAACAATGGATGTATATTTGAAAAAACGTTACGATTTAATTCCGAACCTTGTAGAAACGGTAAAGGGTTATGCAGGACATGAGAAAGATACACTCGAAAATGTTATTGCGGCTCGTAATAAGGCTGTAAATGCTCAAGGCATGGAAGAACAATTAGCTGCAGAAGGTGATTTAAGTAAGACAATGGGACGCTTGTTTGCACTTACCGAAAGTTACCCTGATCTTAAAGCAAATACAAACTTTATGGATTTGCAAGGTCAACTTAAAACAATTGAGACAGAAATTGCGCAATCCCGTAAATACTATAACGGTGTAACACGTCAGTATAATACAAAGCGTGAAACATTCCCTACAAATATTTTTGCGAATATGTTTGGATTTGGACGCAAACCTCTTTATGAAGTTGATAATGAGTCAGAACGTCAAAACGTTAAAGTTCAGTTTTAATTGAGGGAGGTTACTCCCTTTTTTTATAAGGAGGATTATTTTATGAAACGCATAAAACAGTTGTTATTTATTATGGTGTTATCTTTAACACTTTTCATAACTCCTTTATCGGCAAATGAGACAAAGAGCAATGCAGTGAGTTTACCCGACCCTACTTCTTCAGATATTCAGAATCATTATAAGGATTATGGATTTCCAGTAGTTGGGGAATCATTTGATATTACTTTGGATGTTAAAGAAGATGGTCGCATAAATATCAATATTGTCTTGGATGCATATTTCCACGAGCCAAGACAAGGGATTTTTGTAACAATTTCCGACCGCTATAATGATTATGACTTTGGCGAAGGGAAAAAAGATTATGTTTTCCCAACATCAGATATCCGAGTGAAGAATCGTGAGGTTGATATTGATCATAATAGTGATGGAGCTGTATTAAAAATTGGGACACCTGGGAAATATCTACAAGGCTCCCAACAATATGAATTTTCATATGTCGTTAATACGAGAGACTTGGAATTATCTCGAGGCGATCTGTTATATCAGAATTTAATTACAAAAAATTGGGATTTCCCAATGATGAAAACATCATTCAAAATCCAAATGCCGAAGGAATTTGAATCGAACCCAAAATTTTACGCAACAAGTGATAATTTGCCTGTGAACTATAGAGTAGATGGAACGACAATTACTGGATCATTTGACCAACCTCTTTATAAGCAGGCTTTAACGGTTTGGTTAGATTTACCGCACAATTATTTTGAATTTCCTGTTTTTGATAAAACACCCATCACGGTGACAATTTCAGGAATTCTCGCTCTCATTATTTCTGTTCTTTTCCTAAAATATGGACGTGAGTATCCTGTTGTGGAGACGGTAGAATTCAGTGCACCTTATGGTTTATCAAGTGCTGAAATAGGGTATGTTTATCGTGGCTATTCAAAATCTAACGATATTGTTTCTTTAATTATTTATTGGGCTTCAAAAGGTTACCTAACGATTGAAGAGTTGGATGAAAAAGGAACTAACATTAAGTTAACTAAGATTGCTGAGTTATCAGATGTACGAAATCGCGAAGAGTTGCGTGTATTTAATGCACTCTTTAAAAATAGAGAAGAAGTAACTACAAAAGAACTCAATACGAAATTTGGTAATGTGATTAGCAATGCCACAGCGTCTTTATCTTTAAGATTTAGACAAAACAAAGAGGAACGTGTTTTTTCAAGAAAATCTACAGTCTTGAAGTCTATTGGAATGTTTTTAGCGCCAATTGGTATTTCAATTGTATTAGCATCTGTCGGATATGCACGTATGGGAATTGAAGATGATGCTTATATCTTTGGAATTATGGGCTACGGTCTTTTTATGGTTTTAGGTATTTTCGGATATTATGCTACATCTTTTGACGGTGTAGCAGGTACTCGTAAACCCAAAAGCATGTCGATCTTGTTTATTGTTATTAGTGCAATCGCGACAGTTGCTTTAACCTTTGCGACTGGATGGGGTTTTAAAAATCCGATTCCAATGCTCTTAGCTTACATATTTTATTTAGTAAGTGTTGTGAGTGTTGCTAATATGGGGCGTAGAACACAGATTGGTTCGGAGTGGTACGGACAAATATTAGGACTCAAGCGATTCATTGAAGTTGCTGAGCAAAGTAGAATTGAAGCTTTAGTTGAAGAGACACCGGAGATATTTTATAATATTCTTCCTTATGCATACGTTCTTGGTGTCACAGATATCTGGTCGAAGAAATTTGAATCAATTGCAATCCAACAACCTGACTGGTATATTTCCTCTCAACCTAATTTTACATCTTACTATATGTGGCATTCGTTGAGTCGTTCGATGAATACCTTACAATCATCAATGGTTTCAATTCCAGCTCCTACAGCCTCATCGGGTGGCGGCGGTTCATTTGGTTCCGGCGGCGGTGGCGGCGGATTCTCTGGTGGAGGATTTGGTGGAACTGGTGGCGGAAGCTGGTAAAGGCATCTCAAAAGAGATGCTTTTTTCTTTATATTCAGGAAATTGAAATATAAGGTATAATATTAGTATTGAACATAGGGGGTTATGATGGATTTTTTTAAAGGTTACAAATTCAAAACGATAATTGCAATTGTTTTTAAATTTATTGAAGCCGTTTTTGAATTGTTTTTACCATTACTAATGGTGAAATTAATTGATGTCGGTATCGCAGGAAATGACTTGAAATACATTTATAAAATAAGCGGATACATGTTTCTATTCACGATATTAGGTTATATGTCTTCAATTGTCTGTCAATATTTGGCATCTCAAATTTCACAGCAAGTTGGGGGTCGTATTCGTCTTTCGTTGTTTGAAAAAATTAACACTCTGTCTCTTGGAGACACAAATTTATTTTCAAGTTCAATGTTGACAACTCGTGTTACAACTGATGTTAATCAAATTCAGGAAATGATTGCTAAGACAATTCGTCTAGCGGTTCGAGCTCCGATGATCATGTTAGGGAGCTTGTACGCGCTCTACCAACTTAGCCCAATGTTAGGCAAACAGTTAATGATTGCTCTTCCCCTTTTCCTTCTTGTTGTAGGCCTATTTATGAGGTTCTCAATGGTTTATCATCTCGATGCACAGACAACACTTGATCAAGTTGGTCATAAGGTTAAAGAATACTTAAGTGGTGTTAGAATTGTTCGTGCGTTTTCCCAAACTGATCGTGAAATTGAAAATTATAAAAACCTTAATAATCTGTTAGAACAGAAGCAATTAAAGGTAGGATTTGTATCAACACTTTCGAGTCCCTTGACTTCTTTTATGATGAATTTGGTACTTGTAGTTCTCGTCTATTCGGGCGCCCTACAAATCAATGAGGGAATGATGACGCAAGGGCAAATGGTGGCAGTTATAAACTATTGTACCCAACTTGTCATGACCCTTATCGTTTTTATGAATTTAGTTATGATTTTTGCGAGAGGGTATACTTCAAAGAAAAGAGTTAATGAGATTCTTCATCTAGAGCCAACAATGGATGTATCTGGAGAAGCGATTCTTTCGGAGGGACCGATAAAAATTGAATTTCAAAATGTTTCGTTTGCGTATCCCCATACAAATCGCAAAATATTAAAGAATATCAATTTGAAAATCAATCCAAATGAGACTTTAGGAATAATTGGTCTTACTGGGAGTGGAAAAAGTAGTTTGGTAAAATTATTACCTCGATTATACGATGTAAGTGAAGGAACCCTTAAAATTAATGATAAAGATATAACAACCTATTCTGTTGCCTCACTACGTAATCGTATAGGGTATGTATCCCAAAGTGCTTCATTTTTGAGTGTGACGATGGAAGATAATATCCAAATGGGTCAAGAGAGTGATGCTGCGAAGGCATTAGAACATGCCGAGGGGAAAGAGTTAGTGGAAAAGGGATTAGATGTAAAGGTTCAAGAGGGAGGGACAAACTTCTCGGGTGGTCAACGTCAACGATTGAGTATTGCGCGAGCACTTGCCAAAGAACCGAGTCTGTTGATTTTTGATGACTCATTCAGTGCTCTCGATTATCTCACGGATAAACGACTTCGTGAGAATTTAGAACGTTATTATGCACAAAGCACTAAAATCATTATCAGCCAGAGAACAAGTTCGGTTATGAACGCAGAAAGTATTATTGTTATTGATAATGGAACTATTATTGCGCAAGGAACCCATGAATCGCTTCTGGAAAGTTGCGATTTATATCAACGCATCTACGCATTGCAAGAGGAGGATACACATGAAGAAAAATAGAAAACTACTCCTATTTTGCATTCTAACAAGTATCATCTCAAGTATTGCTTTAGTGATCACACCCTATTTTCTTGGTAAAGCAATTGATGGCATGGTGGGATACCAAAATGTTGATCTAAAATATGCGATTGAAATGTTAAGTTATACAGCGATTGCGTATATGATTCATTTCATACTAAGTTGGGCAACCAATCGCATGGCAAATCGTTTTTCTGTTCGATTTGTCTCAGATTTAAGGTCAAAACTCATGCACAAAATCACGCGCTTACCAATTTCTTTTATCGATCAGCACGCACAGGGTGATATTCAAAATTTGTTTGTAATGGACAGCGAACTTATTATTGATGGACTTTATCTCTTGTTAACTCAGTTTCTAGGAGGGGTTTTTGTTGTTTTAGTAGCGGCGTTTTATATGATTCGCATAAATATTGTGATGAGTCTCGTCGTGTTTGTGATGGTTCCGATTGTCTACTTTACTTCTAAAGTGATTTCGCGAAAATCGTATGGATACTTTCAACAACAACAGGAACTTTCGGGTAAACTTAGTGGTAGAACATCTGAATTTGTTGACAATTACCAGTTAATTCTTACAAGTAATTATCAAGACCAGGCAATCCGAGAATTTTCGCTCATCAATGAATCACTAAATAAAGTAGGTGAAAAAGCACAGTTTATGTCGGCCCTCACAAATCCTACAACACGATTAATGAATAATTTATCTTATGTATTATTAGGATTAACAGGTGCTTTTGGTGTATTGAATAATACATTAACAATTGGACTTATGACAAGTTTCCTAAGTTATTCAATGATGTTCTCTAAACCATTCAATGAGTTTAGTGCGATTATTTCCCAAATAATTGCTGCTAAGGCGAGTTATGAGCGTATAGAAAAAATTCTTGATGAAGAAAATCAAATTGATTGTGAACATGAAGAAAAATTAGAAGGAAAAACTGTTGCTTTTGAAAATGTAAACTTCTCGTATGATGGAAATAATACAATTATTGAAAACTTAAATTTGAGTATCAAGCCTTTAAGTAAGGTTGCAATTGTCGGTCCTACAGGAGCTGGTAAATCTACGATGTTAAATCTATTGATGCGTTATTACGATGTGGATTCAGGATCAATCTTAATTGACAACTTAAAAGTGGATGAAGTTTCTCGTGCAAGCATTCGTCATACAATGTCAATCGTTTTACAGGATCCATGGTTATTTGAGGGAACCATTCGTGACAACATTTCCTATGGAAATGCAATGGCGACAGAAGAAGAAATTGTGCGTGCTGCAAAACAAGCAGGTTGTCATGAATATATTATTTCACTTGATGATGGATATGACACTCGCGTCACCTCTGGATCCAAAAATATGTCATTGGGTCAAAAGCAACTCATCACGATTGCTCGAGCTCTCTTGGTCGATGTTCCGATAATTATCCTGGATGAAGCGACCAGTAGTGTCGATGTCGTTACAGAACGACATATTCAAAACGTGTTCACTCAAATTATGAAATCGCACACGACGTTTTTTGTAGCGCATAGACTCTCAACTGTTACGGATTCGGATATGATTCTAGTAATGAAATCTGGAAGACTCGTAGAACAAGGTACCCATCAGGAACTTATGGAACTTAAAGGCTTTTACCAAGAACTTTACATGAGTCAATACTGATGTGAAGTTATGTGACAATCTAATGAATATATTTAATAAAAACACAAAATATGATATTCTTATAGACAGTCATGAATATTCACCGATAGCGTGATATAATTAGTGAGAATAAGGAGGTTCTTATGCCATTTGCCTTAATAACATTTCAATCAATCATCAATAGTTTAAAGGCTATCGTAGACTTTTCAATTATTTGGGTTTTGGTTTATTACATTTTGAGAATTGTTAGAAATAATTCTCGAACTGTTCAGATTTTCAAAGGAATCGTATTAATCATTGCGATGCGCTTTGTTGCTCATAAACTAAGCCTCACTACATTAAAAGCTCTACTCGATCTATTGATTCAATATGGATTCTTAGTCGTAGTCATTATATTTGTGCCGGAAATCCGAGCTATGTTGGAAAGACTCGGAAAAACATCCGTTTTTTCAGCACTCCATTCTTTATCCGGTAATGAGAAAGAAAAACTTGTGGATGAACTCGTTGATGCAGCAACCGTGCTTGCAGAACGAAAAACAGGTGCACTTATTACACTTGAACAAGGTCACTCTTTAGCAGATTATATTAAAACGGGTACACCAATTAATTCATCCGTTACCTCGGAACTTTTATGTTCTATTTTTGTTACGTCGACACCACTTCATGATGGTGCAGTAATAATCCAAGGGGATCGCATCGCATGTGCGTCGGCCTATTTCCCACCGACTGCTCAAGATTTACCAACTCGCTATGGTGCGCGTCACCGTGCTGCGATTGGATTAAGTGAAGTTACAGACTCAGTAACAATTATTGTATCCGAAGAAACGGGAACAATTTCGATTGCTGAAGGTGGAAAACTTCGAGAAATGGATGCTGCGAGCTTACGAGAGTATCTCAATCTTCTTATCCAAAATAGTGAAAAAGAAGTAAGTCAAAGTCTAGGCGCTCATCGTAAACAACGTAAATTTAATTTATCAAAATTAAACGTTGATCCAATTAAAATTGAGAAGGTTGATAGTTCAGATTTAAACCTTAAATCGACGGAACCTACAGAAACAAATGTGGAAAAGCGGGACTTTTCAAAATTAATGGGTATCTTCAAGAAAAAACCTAAGGATGCCGATACAAAAGATAAGTCAACAGAGAACGTACAAGACTTAACAAGTAATCAAGATCATTCGTCACAGGATGAAGATTCAAAAACAACCGATGTTGAGGAACCAGTAACGATCGTAGATGATACGAATTCATCAGAGAAACTAAACGATGAAGGAGGTGAGCCAAATGAGTCCGAAGAAAGATAAGAAAAATAAGAAATTTGATTCTGAGGATAAACTTGAGCTTGCACAGATTATCGCAGAAAGATCTGAAAAAATTACGAATTTAACCGAATCAATTGGAGATGCATTCCTTCGAGTACTTCGTTGGTTGAGTGCATGGTTTGACCGAATTCTCTTTAATCCACGTCACGCTAAACTCGTGGCATTCGCAGTTGCATTACTTATTTATTTTGCATTCAATGTATCTGCATCCACGCCATCTCCAGTAAATCAAGCGCGTCAAATTCCAGATGTCCCAGTTGTTGTAAAGTATAACTCTGAGATGTATGAAGTTGTAGATTTTGATGAGAAAGTTGATGTCATTGTATTTGGGGATTATAGTGATATTTCAATGGTAAACCCTCAAAATGATCTTAAAGTTGAATTAGATTTGAGTGGCCTTGCAGAAGGAACACATCAAGTTAACTACAAAACAAATATAACGTCAGCTCGTATTCGAACAACAATTACACCGGCTTCTGCTAATGTAACGATTCGAATCAAAGAAGCAAAACGTATGACGTTAAGTACTGAATTCGTTAACCAAAACAAACTTGGAAGCCAATATGTATTGGGTACGCCAGAGTTAGAGACACAAGATGTAACGATTAAAGCGTCGAAAGAAACAATGTCACAAGTAGCATTCGTAAAAGCATTAATTGATGTTAGTGGCCAAACTGAACAGTTTACTACTGACGCAGAAATCGTAGCTTATAACCAACAAGGTGAACGTCTAACGACGGTGGATGTATTGCCGAAAACAGTTAAAGCGAAGGTAGATGTAACATCACCTAATAAAACAGTTCCGATTAAGCCAGTTTTCCAAGGAGATATTCCAGAAGGTAAGGCGATTGCATCGTTATCAATGGATAACGAAGCGATGACAATTTACGCACAACAATCGGTTCTTGATAGTATTGAAGAAATTAAAGTTCCAATTCAAGCGAGTGGTCTCACAAAAGATACAAAACTCGTTCATAACATTAGCCTTCCATCCGGAGTTCGTCATGGTACAGTTTCTAAAGTAAACTTTGATATCAAGCTCGG
Source organism: Erysipelothrix amsterdamensis (assembly GCF_940143175.1). Lineage (NCBI taxonomy): Bacteria > Bacillati > Bacillota > Erysipelotrichia > Erysipelotrichales > Erysipelotrichaceae > Erysipelothrix > Erysipelothrix amsterdamensis. Next base: position 151,349 of record NZ_OW659496.1, read on the forward strand.
CGAGGGTGAAACTAAGAAATTTGACGATATTCCAATTCTATTTGTACATAATGTTAATCAGTTGAAGATTTCACCAGGCACATCTGGCGATCAAAAAACAGCAACAACGACATCATTAGAAGTGTTTGGAACAAAAGAAAATATTGAAAAATTCAAACCTGAAAACGTTAAAGTATATATTGATATGCGTGACATTGAACCAGGTGATAATCAAGAGGTTAAACTCTATGTAGAATACAACGATCCAACATCGTCTCTCTACACAGTAAAATCAACAAAAGAAACAGCAGTATTTAGTTTTAGAAAATAAGAGGTAAGTATTTATGGGTAAGTATTTTGGAACGGACGGACTTCGCGGTAAAGCGAATGATGCTCTAAGTTTGGATATTGCAATTAAAGTGGGACAATACTTAGGTTACTCGTTTAGAGGTGAGAAGATTGTAGTTGGACAAGACACACGACTTTCTTCAGGAATGTTTGCAAGTGCAATTGCTGCAGGAGCAACATCTATGGGTGCTGATGTATATCTACTTGGTGTTTGTGCTACTCCAGCACTTGCATACGCAGTTAAAAACGAAGGGTTCGCAGGTGGTGTAATGATTTCCGCGAGTCATAATCCTTACTACGATAATGGCTTAAAATGCTTTGCTTCGACAGGTATGAAAATATCTGCAGAGCTAGAAGAAAAAATTGAAGCGTACATTGATGGTGAACTATCCATCGATGTTGCGCACAGTAATGAAATTGGACGTGTTGTGGAATTTCCGGAAGGATTGGAAACATACATTCAATATCTTGAATCTCTAATCGATGTGCGTTTTGATGGTTTGAACGTCGTCCTCGATACGGCAAATGGCTCGGCTGTTTCTTCCGCTGAACGTCTCTTTAAAGATTTAGGTGCTTGTGTGACAGTCATGAATAACAATCCTGATGGACTCAATATTAATACTGAGTGTGGTTCAACACATCCGGAGTCACTTCAAGCAAAAGTAGTTGAAATGGGTGCAGATATGGGATTTGCATTTGACGGTGACGCAGATCGCTGTCTTGCAGTAAATCATAAAGGCGAGATGGTTGATGGTGACGAAATCTTGTTTATTCTTGGTCGTTTCTTCAAATCGGAAAAGCAACTTAAAGAAGATACGATTGTATCAACCGTCATGGCTAATTTAGGATTCTTGAAATCCTGTCAAAAATCAGGTTTGAATGTAATTACAACAGATGTTGGTGATAAACATGTTTATGCGTCAATGAATGAGAATGATTACAAACTTGGTGGAGAACAATCTGGACATATTATACTGAAGGATTATGCGACGACAGGTGATGGCGTGTTGACTGCACTTGTTATTGCAGAAATAGCATCAAAAGCTGGAAAAACACTAGCAGAACTCGGTTCGGAATGTATTCGATTCCCGCAACTACTTCAAAATGTTCCTGTTAATGATAAACAAGCAGTTATGAATCATGACGCTGTAAAAGAAGCTGAGAATCGCATTCATCGCGAATTGGGTGACGAAGGGCGATTACTTCTTAGACCGTCAGGTACAGAACCGCTTGTCCGCGTCATGGTAGAAGCACAAACAGATGATTTGTGTGAACACTATGTCAATGATATGATTAATGTAATCAATAACATTGAGTAAGGGTGATAATATGAAATATGTGATCAGTATTGTAGAAGATGAAAAAGATTTAAATGAACTTGTAAAGAGTTATTTAGAAAACGCTGGTTATGAAGTCCGCTCTTATTACACATATGATGAAGCGAATGCCCATGTTCAGGATGACGATGTTCATCTTTGGATTTTGGATATAATGCTTGATGATAAGAGTGGTTTTGATTTGATTGAACGCATTAAAATGCATTCGCCTGCAACTCCGGTAATCTTTATGTCTGCACGAGATAAAGAATTTGATCGAATTATTGGTTTGGAAAAGGGTAGTGATGATTATATTACGAAACCTTTCTCACCAAAAGAATTAGTGCTGCGGGTTAATAACATTATTAAGCGTTCTTATAATCAAGACCTTCAAACGGAAGTTGATGGTTATGTCATTGATGAGAAACAGCGTAAAGCGAGCAAAGATGGCTATGAACTTGAACTTACAACAAAAGAGTTTGATCTCTTAATGCTTTTCGTTAAAAATAGAGGTGTTGCCTTTACGCGTGAACAGATTTTAGTTCATGTTTGGGAAACCAATTATTTTGGGTCGGATCGAGTTGTAGATGATACCTTAAGACGTCTTCGAAAAAAAATGCCTGGTCTTAATATACAAACAATATACGGATTCGGATATCGTCTTGGATGATGAGAAATATTCGTGAGTTTATAAGAAAGCTATCGTTAACACAGCAATTAATTGCAATTGTTGTTTTTACCTTTGCTTTCTTTTTAGTATTCTTTTTTGGAGCGTTATCTTTAAATATCGATAAGTTTGTTGATAAGCAAATGTACGACTTAATCCATCGAACACAACAGAATGTTATTTATAACTATAAACGTGGGTTGGATGATGTCGATTTATATGGAGCAAATGATCCGAATATTATCCATGTTATTCGAAATAAAGACGGTAGTATAAAATCAAATGGTTTAAGTCTCATCAATGTGGATTTATTAAAACAAGTTAAGATTCAAATGGATGCAGTGGAGCTCGAACAAAGCATTAACTACCGATTTAAAGATAGCAGTCTTTATACCATTACAAATATCCCGGATAAACAAGCAAGTATTGCAACTTTAATTTCTAGAAATTATCAGAACGAATTTAAATCGTTATTATTAAATAATGTTATTAATATGATTTTGATAATTATTGGTGTTGTTTTCTTATTATTACTTGTTTGGGTTAGTTATATTATTCATCCATTAAACCAAATCCGTGCGTATATTGAGAAAATAAAGCGAAACGAAGATGCAGAATTAAATATTGAACGTCATGATGAAATTGGTGAGCTGGCAGATGTGTTAGTTGAGATGAACGAGGAATTGAAGCGCCAAGAGCGTGTTAAAGAAGAAATGATTCAAAACATATCACATGATCTTAAAACACCGATAGCGACGATTAAATCGTACAGTGAAGCGATCAAAGATGGTGTTTATCCTTACGAGACGCTTGAGAAGTCAGTTGATGTCATTATTCAACATGCAGATCGTTTAGAGAAGAAAGTTTATAATCTATTGATGTTGAATCGAATGGATTACATGACTCATGAACAAATCGATCAGAATAGTAATATAGAGTTGAAAGAAACGATAGAGTCGGTAATTGTTTCTTCAAGTCAAATAAGACCAGAAATCGAACTAATTCTAAATGCCGAAGAACATAATGTATTTTTTGGTACAGAGGAGCCGTGGCGGGTTGTTGTTGAGAATCTTCTCGATAATGCTCTGCGATACGCTAAGACAAAGATTATTATCACATTAAAAGATAATTACCTATCGGTATACAATGATGGATCGATAATCAATGAAAATAGAACAGAACAGATTTTTAATGCTTATGAAAAAGGTGAGGGTGGTCAGTTTGGGCTGGGACTCTCAATCGTTAATAAAGTCGCAACGAATTATGGTTATTCAGTAAGTGCTTCAAACGTTGACGAAGGCGTTATATTTGAAATTAGAAAGGCAGGAATTTAAATGAAACAAAAAATTGATTCACGAATTGCAGTATTAATTGATGCAGAAAACGTTCCATATGCTAATATTGGGGGCGTATTACGAGAAGTTGCTCGTTATGGTACACCTACAGTAAAAAGAATCTACGGTGATTGGACAAAACAAACTGCTTCAGGATGGAAAAGTCATTTGCTGGAACATGCAATCACTCCCATCCAACAATACTCTTATACAACTGGAAAAAACTCATCAGATTCCGCAATGATTATTGATGCGATGGATATTCTGTATGAAGGAAATGTTGAATCATTCTGTATTGTCTCTTCAGACAGTGATTTTACGCGCCTTGCAGTGCGTTTAAGGGAAGCAGGGAAGTATGTCATTGGAATTGGCGAACAGAAGACTCCAAGCGCTTTTATCGCATCCTGTGACAAGTTCATTTATATTGAAATTATCGATCTTGTCGAAACTGAAAATGTCGACTCCAAAACAAAACTCTCTGTAGACAAAAAGAATAAGTTGCACCAACTCATTGCATCCTCAGTTAATGACCTCGCAGATGATAATGGATATGTATTTATGGGCGATTTAGGAAATTTAATTATGAAAAAACAACCGGATTTTGATCCGCGAAACTATGGATATTATCAATTAACACCGCTCATCAAAGCACTTGGACAATTCGACATCGATGAAAGACGGATTCCAAATAGTAATGTTAAACATGTGTACATCCGAAACAAATAGTTTATAATGTAAGTGAAAAGAGGATTTGTATGCATAAGAAATTAGTTTTAGCGAGTCAATCACCAAGAAGACGAGAATTAGTAACGAAACTTGGGGTGGCTTTTAATGTTGTATCACCGACAAGTGATGAGACCCTTGATTCATCGCTTACTGTGGAAGAACAAATAGAAAGAATATCTGAAGAAAAAGCATTAAGTGTTTTTGAGAACTATCAAGATTGTGTTGTCCTAGGATCAGATACCGTAGTTGTGTTCAACGGAGAAGTTCTAGGGAAACCTAAAAATGAAGAAGACGCAAAAGATACTTTAATGAAATTATCTGGATCAAAACATGACGTCATTACAGGTGTCTGTCTTGTATCATCGGAATGCAAACGTGTATTCTCAGTTAAAACTGAAGTTGAATTCTTTGAACTAACAGAAGCAGAAATCGATGCTTATGTCGCAACCAAAGAACCTTTAGATAAAGCTGGCAGTTACAGTATACAAGGGTTTGGTTCTGTATTTGTGAAAGAAATTGTTGGTGACTTCTATTCTGTAATGGGTCTACCAATTTCTCGAGTAAATCAAGAATTAATCCACAACGAGTGGTAAAAAACGAAGCAATTCGTTTTTTTTTTATGCATTTTATATCAAAAATTATAAGTTTTGTTCCATATTTAACCTAAATTTCAATAACTTAAGGTATTGTAAGGAAGTAATAACTATTGGTAGCAAAACTATCATGCCTTTCAAATGAAGGAATAAAAGGTGCGTGGGGCATCTTTTATTTTAGATAAAATAGCGTATAAAACGTTATTTTTTTTCGCATTTGCTTATTTGTCTCAATATGTCATGATATACATAGAGAATGAAAGTAGAAGGTGTTATTGTGGGTTACGAAATAAAGGAATTAAATTATGAGGCGTTCATTCCCATCTACAACAATTTTATGGTCAATGATTTCCCAGATGATGAATTAAGATCATTACACAGTATAAAAAGAATGTTTAGAGATGGACGTTACTCTGTTTTAGTTATGGTTGAAGATGATGTACTTCTTGCTTACGCAAACTTTATCACTGATGAAGAAGGGCGCGTTGCGCTCCTTGATTACTATGCTGTGACGCAAGCCAGACGTGGTCAAGGGATTGGGACACTGTTCTTACAAAAAATACGAGAAACCCTTGATGTTGATGGATTATTGATCGAGAGTGAAAGACCCGATAAAGCTGAGAGCGAAGAAGATCGCATTATTCGCACAAAACGCATTGGTTTTTACGAACAAAATGACTCCGTAGTTACAGAATATACTTGGGAAGCCTATGGTGTTATCTATAATTTATTATATCTACCAATTGGTAAAGACGTTGAGAATGTAGATGTTGGATTCAAAATTAAAGAAATGTATGGATTTACCCTACCAAAATCATTATTAGAAAAGTACACAAAATTGTATATCGAATAAAAAAGAATCTCGAGATTATCGAGATTCTTTTTTATTTTCTTCGTATTTTATAAAGTGCTTTAGTAATGGGAATTGTAATCAGTGTGGATACAATAGCTTCTGGAATCCCATTAATGACTATTACGCTAAGCATTGCTTTAGTTACCGCTAAACCTTCAATACCCCGTGCCGAACCGTAGGCATCTTTAAAGAGCAAATAGATGAGTCCCATAACTAAAATAGTATTCGTCATTGAACCGATAAAACCGGCTAAACCAAGACGAATAGAGTCCTTTTTAATAAACTCACTCTTTACAATATAGTAAGGAACAATCCCAACCAAGATTCGAGGGAGTAGTGCAATGATTAAAGCAAACGGACTTCCAGACGTCGTTCCAATAACTGGCACAAGAGGTGAAAAGGCGAAAGATAATATAGATGGGCTGATTGTATTATTTATGATGGAGTTTATTCCAAAAATTATGCCTAATCCAGCGCCTGCTGTTGGTCCTAAGATAATCGAACCGATGATAACTGGGATGTGGACAATTGTAGCTTTGATAAAGCCAAGATGTATAAAACCAAGTGGCGTTACCGAAAGTAAGATAATAATTGCGGCAAATAGGGTAAAGAGTGTATAGTTTAAAGTTTTCTTTTTAGTTTTCATAAGTAAGTCCTTTTTGTGTCCACCATGTTAGGAGGCCTTGTAGTAATAAATCAGGTTGGAAATTCCACGAGCCATTACATAACGGTAAAATTGCTTTGGAATTACCACCCGTGACAACAAACGTTGTATTCGGATAGTCTTGAGATATGAGTTCACGATAGTTTTTTAAAACGGATGCGGTGCCAAACAGAGCACCAGATAATATATTTTGCTCTGTATCTAATCCTAAATAATGCGGTGTATCATTAAGATTAATGGTAGGTAGAAGTCCTGTTTTTTCTCCAAGGACACTTAAGCCAAGACGAACACCAGGCATAATGGCACCCCCTTTAAATTGATTGTCTGAGAGCACATTGACCGTTGTGGCAGTCCCTAAATCAAAAACTGCAATATTTCCTCCGTAAAGTTCTTTTGCGGCGTACAGAGCGATAATACGGTCCATTCCCAGCTTGCCGTAAGGGTAAAGAGAAAAGTCTATCTCAAAATCATCACCGTGATCTAATACTTTCGCATTTAACTTGAAATAAGAATCCATCGAACATTTAATTAATTGTGTCTTATCAGGCCTAACGGATGCGATAACACAAGCATCAATGTGTTCGTGTCGATTTTGAACTTCAAAATACTTTAAAAAATCATTTTGTGTTTGGTACGCATGAGTTGGGATTGTAAACTGATCAATCAATTCGTTATCCCCAAATCCAAATGCAGTATTGGTATTACCGATATTAATTACACAAATCATGCTGTAACTCCTTCTAAAGCCGAATCAACATACGCGAGTATTGTTTCAATTTCTGCGAGTGCGCCTTTACCATAATCTCCACATGCTAATAAGGAACTTCGTGGCTCAACCTCAATCCACCCTCGTTTCCGTAGGATGTCTAAATTATCGGTTGTTGCTTCATTTTCATACATATAAGTATTCATTGCGGGAGCAATAAGTCTAGGAATACCATGGACCGCCAATGTAGTTGTCGACAACATATCATCCGCAATGCCATGTGCAATTTTTGCGATGATGTTTGCAGTTGCAGGTGCTATCAGAAGCAAGTCTGCAGACTTAACTAAATCAATGTGCATGATTTTATTTGGATCATCTTCATTTAAGACATTATAATGAACAGGATTTTTAGTCAGTGATTGCAATGTAAGTGGGGTAATAAATGCTTGTGCAGAATGGGTCATAATCACATGAACCGTATAACCTCTTTTTGTGAGTTCATTGGCTAAATCAGCAGATTTATAAGCTGAAATACTACCACTGACACCTAATAGAATTGTTTTCATATCGACTCCTGACTCTTTTTATAGAGTATTTGTACAAGTGAAGAAGCAATCTCTTCCTTGGTATGCGCTTGGTGAATCAAACCTGTTTGATCAATAAAGTAAGCGATGTGTTCATTGTGGTGAATATCTTCTAAACGATTCGCCACGACAAGGTCGCTGCCTGCTTGGCTAATTTGAGAAAAGGCTGCGTTCTTTAGTGATTCTAAATTTGTATTGGATAATAATTTAAATCCGACTAGAAAGACATTTGGTTGTTTTGCTTTAAGTTGATTGATGACCTTAGGGGTTTGTTTCAAGGTTAAAACGAGATTTCTATTCGAAGAAGAAATCTTCGAACGTGTTGGTTCTTTTGAATCCAGTAACGCTTGTTTAATTTCCCCTTTAGACGGTTTAGATGTTTTCGCTAATAGCGTCTGAATGCTTGCGGTCATGGCTTCAAGTGAAGAGATTGTGTCAACCTCATAATCACTGATTGCCATTGCGTGAATCATGACATCAAAGGAAACAGAATCAAAAAGTAGTGTAAGAACTTTCGAAACGGAATCCACCGTATCGACCTCATACTGTCTACAGGCTAAACTCGGAAGAGCACTGCCTTTGGCGTAAACATAATAAACATTCGCACCGGCTTCAATAAAAGCATCTGCAATTTTACTCCCTAGACGACCTGTAGAAGTATTGGTGATGCGTCGTACTGTATCTATGGGTTCAGAAGTTCCTCCCGACGTGATACAAACGTTATAATTTGTTTTCATAAGAGACATCCTTTGCTAGAATCATTGCGCGCAGTTGTTTAAACTGCTCATCTACATTGGCTTCAGTAAGTCCCCCTAAAAGTGAATAGACACTTAAACCCTCGATCATAAACATCATATGATCACGGAGTGCATCAATATTAGGGTTCACGACATAGTTCTGTTTAACACCTAGAGATAACATCTCTTCAAGTGTATTTCGAATATTATCAACCTGAGCTTCTCTAAAAGCAAAATCCGCTTCCGATTTATGAGTGAAATGATATTCGTACATTGCTCGCAACAAACTCTCGCTCATATTAAGCAGTCGCTTCTTTTGTGTTAAGAAATAAGCATCCAACAATTCCAAAAAATCAACATTCTGATGGACTGAATCACGTATGCCTTCAAATTTACGACGCTCTCGTGACAAGACGACGTCTTTAAAAATTTCTTCTATGGAGCTGAAATATAGGTATATTCCCCCACGACTAATCTCACATTCCTCGATAATATCTTTCATCGTAACACCGGCATACCCCTTACGACAGAAGACAAGACGTGCTTTTTCGAGAATAAGTTCATATTTAGCTTTACGCATGGCTTCATTTGAAACACGAGTCATTGAAACACCTCACTTAATGACACTTGTGTCATTTTTCTAAATTTATTTTATGACACAGATGTCATTAAGTCAAGTGTAAATAAAAAAGCCATTAAAATGGCTTGGTATCACAACACATTGTAATGACGTGATCGGCTTCATCAATAATCTTGAAACCAAGGTTTTGAAACAACTTTAATGAAAAGGTGTTGTGGTTTCTTACTTGCGCATAAATTTGTGGGATTCCTAATACCGTAGCGCGAAACAACAAACCTTCCACCGCGGCAGTTCCAATATGTTGGTTTTGATATCTCGGATCAACAATAATTTTAATTTGATTTCGTATCAGTGCCACACTACCACATTGGTGAAACGTATCACCGTTAAGAATTTCTATATAGTAGAGTTCACCATTCTCAGCAAGATTCGCATAATACGACTCGACCTCTTGATCAGAAAAGATCATCCGATCTCCGCGAAGAGCAAACATCAAATCCTCATTTTCCATCCATGATCGCGCTTCATCCGATAAGACATCAAATTTCACAAGATGTAAGGTTTCTGATAAGTGTATAAAAGCAGGTTGATTTTTTGTATTCATATTTACCCCTCCTTTAAAACAGTCTAACATGTGCTAGGCAGGCACTTAGTGAATGTTTATGGAAAATTCAAATGCGCGTGTGTCTTTACATAAAGGAGCAGGTATTGTATATTTGTTGTACTTTAAAGGAGGATACGATGAATACAATTATAGGACTTGGTATTGTACTTGAAGCCTCAGATAAAACAATTGGACAAATTGAAAATATCCTGGATCTCGTGGACAGTTATAAAACGAAAATGGAAATAACACACCCCAAAGACGGTGATTATCATGATTGGATTACTGAAACTGTGGATGGAAATATCTATACAACAATCGAAAAACTTGCTTACCGAACATCTTACGCTGATATCGAATTTAAGATTGGAAACAAGGATGTGGAAACACGCATGAGTATCACCAATGAAACGGATGCATTGGTCGTAAAATTTGATATTGTGGAAGAACATCTGCTACCTGAAAAGAGTGTAGAACATTTAGAATCAGCAACTCAATTAATGACTAAAGTTTTTGAGATTATTGATCGTAATGTGGAGTACGAGTACTTATTCTGTGACAATGAAGCAGAATATCTCTATTCAAAAGAACGCTTACTCGAAGTAGGTCATCAACCCTATGCACTTTTCAAAATGAATGACCGCAATACAGTCTATGCACAATGGTACCTTGATGGTTTTACCTTAAGAGGCGCTCATTAAAAATTAAAAACAGGTCTATTGACTTGTTTTTTTTATGTTCATCTGATTAAAGTGAGCATAATCTGTTTAAGATATTATTTTAAATCAAAAAAGACCACACCAACCCAAACATTCATAAAACGAGGATGTACCATAAACTAGTGCTCAAAACTCTTATAAATACGCGTATGGTTTCATAACAGTTTATTGAACCCTTGAATCCTGACTCTATCAAGGTGGACAAGAAAAGGGCAGTATTTAAGGTGTAAAAGAAGTATGCTTAGTACTGTTTAGGAGGAGATGTCCATGAAAGAGACTAAAAAAATTAAAAGAAGAATTTTTCTAAGTGTTTTTGTATTAATCGTTGCATGCGCATGTCTATATTATTTAGTTACATTTGAAGCGGGTGCGAGTTCTCAAGAATTTCCATTTGAGAGTGGAAAGTATAGTGTAGGAACAGATTTAGACCCAGGAGAATACATGCTTCTTACAGATCAAGAAGGTTATTTTGAAATAAAAAATCAAAATTCGACACAAATTAAAAGTAATGACAATTTTAGAGGGAACTCAATTATCACTTTAAATGAGAATGAAATGATTGAGGTATCAAGAGCACTTATTTATCCTTACGAAGCATCGCCAGAACTTAAGCCTCAAGCAGATGGCATGTATAAGATTGGGGAGCACTTAGAAGCGGGAACGTATAAATTGAAAACAGAGTTAAGTGGTTATTATGAAATCACAACATCATCCAACCACAATGTCGATGATATTCTCGAGAATAATAACTTTACGGATACAATTACGATTTATGTGAAGGATGGAGAGTATTTGAAGCTTAATTCAGCGTCGATTCTTGAACGACCATTTTAATAAAGGGATATAAAAATAAAAAGCACGAATTGGTCAATGAATAACCAATACGTGCTTTCTTTTTAATATTAATGGTGCCGCCACCGAGAATCGAACTCGGAACTGAGCATTACCATTGCTCTATTTTACCATTGAACTATGGCGGCATTGCATTACTATAATACTCAATGTTATTCAAAAAATCAAATACTATTTCAAATAAACAGCAAGTAAAAATAATTTAGTTAAGAATAACCATTATTTAGTAATGCTTTACTAATTTTTAGAAGTAACTTTTACTGATGAAAGCGGTATAACTGTGGTACAATGTTAAAAAATAGGAGGCAAGTATGAAGGATTTAACTTTAGTAATATTAGCTGCCGGAATGGGAAGCCGTTACGGTGGATTAAAACAAATTGACAAATTCGGAAAAAATGGCGAGGCAATCATCGACTTTTCAATCTATGATGCAATTCAAGCAGGATTTAATAAACTTGTATTAATTATTCGTGAGGAACATGAAGCAATTTTTGAAGCAGAACTTGTTGGTAAGATTAGACCATTTATTAATGTGGAATATGCTTTCCAAAGTACAAGTGATGTTCCAGCGTGGTTTGAAGGGGTTGAAGGCCGTGAAAAACCTTGGGGAACAACACATGCGCTGCTTGCTGCACGTAACCATGTATCGGGACCTTTTATGATTATCAATGCAGATGACTATTACGGAAAAGCTGCTTTTGTAGAAATGGCACGTTTCTTAAATGAAGATGTTACAGATCAACAGGCTGCAATGATGGGATACATTGTGGACAATACAATCACAGACAACGGTACAGTAACACGTGGTGTATGTAAGAATGTTGATGGTTTCTTAACAGATATTGTGGAAACAGATGGTATTAAGCGTACAGATAAAGGTGTTGTCGGAGGACCTGATGAAACTTTGATTGCTGATGGAACACAAGTTTCAATGAACTTCTGGGGCTTTACACCTGCAATCTTTGATTTAATGGAATCAAAATTCGAAACATTCTTAAAAGAAGATGTTGCGAAGAACCCTATGAAATCAGAAGCACTTCTACCGAATGATGTGGGATCTTTAATCAATGACGGTAAATTATCCGTTAAAATCTTAGATACTCCAGATCGCTGGTTTGGTGTTACATATCAAGAAGATAAACCAATGGTTCTTGCACAGTTTGCGAAGTTCCAAGAAGATGGTACATACCCAGAAAAACTTTGGGATAAAGCGTAAAATTAAGCTTTAGTTTAAAATTTATCATCTTGTGTGAATTGCGAAATAAAAAAAGAGTGAAGCATTATCGTCTGAAGATTATTCAGATGGTAATGCTTTTTTTTATTCTAATGGTGTTGGTGTTTAAAGCCATGAGGTAGGCGTATTACTTTAGAGCGTATAATCTGGTCCGAATACTATGTCTACAACCACAAATAGAAAACCTCCTGTTCGATAAGTATTGATAAATACTCCGTTTCAAGAGGTTGTTTCATATAGTTTAAAAAATCTAACGTTCATTGTAAATAACATCCATAAAGAAAAGATTCAATAAAATCAAAATCTATTTAGTATTCTTGTTTCGTTTTATTCTCTTCGTATTGTATAAGAGAACACCGGCACTTAAAAGGAGTAGTCCCAAAAATTTTTGTTTATTTGTGACTCCTGCATTTGGTAATGTGTCAACAGGTGTTTTTTTCACATCCGATTCAGTGTTTGTTTTTGAAACTATTTCGACACTATTTACAATTGTTTCAACTGGATTAAGTGTAGGTTTTACAAGCTTTTCAATATGAGGTGGTTTCGTAACTCCACTTTCGGGAGTCGGACGAATGTTGATTACCTCAGGTGTGATTGCGATATCATCATTAACAGGTGTGTTTGAAACTGTAATCTCTTTAATGTTTTTCGAATAGACATATGTGATTTCCTGTTGGATGTCACTAAAGACGCCATCCGGTTCTCCATGTATGTGTTTGAAGGTGTACTCGGGGATCTCTTCTTTTTCGGTTGTAAAGGATTCTCCAATGTTACCAGAGAGTGTTTTCTGCGGATGAAGATGGTTGTTGTCTTCGTCAATATAGTTTACATAAATATCTGCGCCTTTCGAAGGTTCGATTTCTTTTTCGTAGGTTGCTCTAAATACAGTGGACATGTAAAAATCACTAAATGTCCAACTTCCACTCCGTGTTAACCCCATAAAGCTAGCCATATGGAAATGTGTATCTGAGTTACTTAATAAATCCCCTAATGTGATTTCTAGAACAGTGTCACCTACATTTACTTTATAATGAATATTTGTTAATGCTTGTGCCTCTTCCTCTGTCTTAACAATTATTTGTTTGTAATTATCATTGTTAGGAGGGAAATTAATGGCTTCGATTGCTCCCTTATTGTTTTGGGGATAGTCACGAGGCACGATATAATACTCGTTATTATTTTTTTTATCAAGCCATCTTACACCGTTATCATATTCATATTCTCGGGTTTTTTTGTTATCTGAAAAGCTAGTGATATAAACTTTAAAGTCCATCAAGTCATAATCTGCTGTTGTGAAAAGTAGTTGATAGTTGAGAAATGAAAGACCTGAATATCCACCAGTGTAATCTAACACATCTCCGATTCTATTTTCAGCCCTTCCCATTTTTCCACTTAAAAGGTTATTCCATTCTTCAGTTTCTGTAGAATAAACGGTAATTGTCTCTTTCTCAGGTTCTTGAGCAGCTATAGTTTTATTTGTGCCCACAAACACTAAAATAAACATCAAACTTATTGATATTATTTTTTTAAACATATAATTCCTCCTCTTTCTTAGACTTAAGGTATAAAAATTGTATCGGCTCAATGTGAACTTAGGATGTTTGCAGGCTATTGTTATAGGTACAACTATTAATTACTCGAATAAATAATATTCTATTTCTATGAATGATCTAAGTGATAATGCCTAAATTAGGAAAAAACAACCTTAAATCAGGGAATTAGTTAATGAGGCAATTTCTAATCGTTTATAGTAATAGAGAAAAATAATGAAATACCGTATCATGATGATATCTTAATGAAAGTAGGTTAATGTTATGTATGAATCAAATTTTCAATTTTATCCACTAATAATGGATGAAAAACCACACAGTGTTCGTGTGGATCTTAATGCACTTGTTTTCGAGGAAGGGTATCCCCACCTCTATGTCGTTAGAAAGCCGTATAAGGGGCGAGACAATGGATTTCCGACGGAACTAGCTTTTGATGCCTTGAATACGTTTGAGGTCGCTATAACCGATCTCTTAAGTCCTATGGATGTTCAGCTTATCGGTGCTATAACTGGAAATGATGTTTGTGACTATTTCTTTGTCTCTAAAGATTGTATTGCGCTTGAGTCTATCCTCAAAGAACACTTCCCCGAAGAAGTCATCGGGGTCATTGTTCGCGAACACGATGATTTTGAAATCTACAAAAGTTTACTTTACCCAAATGAATTTCAAATCGCAATCATCTACAATCAAAATCTTTGTATGAACCTAGAGAACGAGGGTGAACGCTTTGAAGTAGAACGTGATGTAGAGGTATTAACAGTTTTTGAACGTCTTGAAGATGCCCAACAATTTGGTCAACACTTTGAACAATTTGCGGATAGCTTTACCCTTGAACCACGGGAAGATGGCATGATTCAAACACGTATGATCGCTTCGATTGTACCAACATTACCCACAATGAATGGCATCTCACAACACATCGTAACCCTGACCAATCAATATAACGGATATTACGAAGGTTGGAAGTGTAGCGTCCATAAATAAAAAAGGATTGAGTCGGCACAATACCGATTTCAATCCTTTTTTCCTAAATTCAAATCTCAACCGCACCACCCAAGGTGCGGTTGTTTTTGTATAATAAAAGGAGCCCACCCGACTAAAAGGAGCTCCCATATGAAGTATAAACAATTAGATAAAAAAATGAAAGACCAAATTGATATTCTATTAAGCATCGGCTACTCTATGCGCAAGGCAGCACGTAAACTCAATATATCTCATTCTACGATTTCTAGATATAAAAATAATGTCTATAAGAAACGAACGATTGATATTCGAGAAAAATATTCCCACCTAATCGAATATCTGCATTCTCACTATGATCCTAAAGTTCATTCGGTAGAAGTATGCTTGAGTAACTATAAACGATATCATCCATATAAACCGTGTGTTTCATCGCAGCAAGTCTATAACTGGATTAATCAAGGTAAACTTGATATAAAACCAAATAGAATGTGCTATAAACGTCGAAAACGTAAAAAGAGAATTAGTGGAATGATGAATCACTTGAGATGGAACTTGGAAGAGAAAACAGTACTTCCAATTAGCCTTAGACCTAAATACATTGAGAAACGTAACGAGATTGGCCATCTCGAAATCGACTCTATAATCGGTAAGAAACATGAATCTGCAGCGATTATATCCATTGTAGACCGCTGCTCAAGAATGACCTGGCTTATTAAAGCAGAATATCGATATGACTATTACACATCAAACTTAATTCGAAAATTTATTGAAGAGAATAATATAACCACGAAATCGATAACAGTAGATAATGGACTTGAATTTAAAACATTAGGAATTACAGCCAAGCGGTTGGGTGTGAAACTATATAAGTGTGATCCATACTGTTCTTTTCAACGTGGAACCAATGAACGAGCGAATGCAATAGTAAGAAGGTTTATACCAAAAGGTAAATCAATGTATGATATAGCGCAACAATATCTTGATGATATTTGCTTCAAAATTAACTCAATGCCGCGAAAAATATTTGACTTCAAAACGGCCTATGAGATAGACTTTAATAAAAGTAAAAGTGGTGCGGTTGAGATTTGATAAAAGAAAAAAGGATTGAGTCGGCACAATACCGATTTCAATCCTTTTTTATATATTTTAAAGACTAAGCTTGATCTTTGATTGCTTGTTCTTTAAGAATTAACTTACGGTTCCAAACCATAAGAACCGCTGAGATAGCACCGGCAATAGCAACACCGACCCATTTATATTCAACAAGTTTTACCATCATAAATGGTAACCATGAACTACCGTAATCAATACTTGAAATCAATGCAGAACCACCTGGGATTGCAAAGTTGGCTGCTTTCGCAGCTTCAGTAAAGATTGGCGCAATGTTTGTACCGATTAAAAGACCGATGGATACGGTAAAGATTCCAACGATTAGAGTACGGAAGAAGTCTCCACCACAAAGCGGTGCAATTAAAACAAACATAAATGGTAAACCTGCAAGACTTGCGAAAGGTAAGAATTGATTACCTGGAATAATAAAGGCAAGAATAATTGTAATAGGAACCATTACAAGTGAAATTGTAAGGGTAACAGGGTTACCAACACCAACTGCTGAATCAAGTCCAATAAGAAGATTTGAGTTTTCGCCATATTTCTTTTGAATTTTAGCTTGAACTGCTTCACTGATAGGCATTAAACCTTCCATAAGAATTGCAGACATTTTTGGTGTTAAGACAAGAACTGCGGCCATAACGATTGCAAGGTTTGTAATGCCTTTGAAATCATAACCAGCAACAAGACCTAATAAAATCCCAACAAATGTACCAAGAATTGCTGGATCACCAAACATACCAAATTTTTTCTGGAATGCTTTTTCATCAAGCTTAATTTTATTAATACCAGGAATCTTATCGATAATTGCATTTAAAACATAAGCGATTGGTGCAAAAGATGCGGTAAATGCATGCGGAATTGAAATACCAGGTAAACCAAGTTGTTTTTCAACAAGCGGAGCGGTACGGTCTCCAATAACCATAATTATCACCATATTAAATGCTGCCATTAAAAGACTAACAATTAAATCATTGGTAATCATAAATACAAGAGAACCTGTAAAGGCAAAATGCCAGAAGTTCCAAATATCAACGTTAACCGTTTTTGTTGTTTTGGTAGATAACATAATAATGTTAACCAGAATTCCAACAGGAATAATTAATACCCCAACAGCTGAACCAAATGCGATAGCACTTGCAGCCGGCCAACCAACATCAAGAACTGTTAAGTTAAGACCGAAATTCGCAACCATTTGCTTTGCAGCTGGTTCCAAGTTTTTTGTTAGTAATTCAATAACGATATTCAATCCAATAAAACCAATACCGACCATTAATCCTGATTTGAATGCTTTACTAAATTTAACTCCAAGCGCTAAGGCAAAGAGGGTAAAGATGATTGGCATCATTACGGCAGGACCAAGATCAACAATAAAATTTAAAATTGACATGACTATGCTACTCCTTTAGTTAAAATATCTAAAATTTCTGTGTTCGTTTTTCCTTGTAATAATTGATTTAAGAAATCATCATCCGAGAATGTACCCATAAGTTTACTTAAAATTTGAACTTGTTCCTCTTTGTTTTTCACAAGTAAGAAAAAGAATAGTTTTACTTCAAGATCATTATCGGTGACCATTTCTTTATATGAAATCGGTTGTGATACACGTACAAATGCAATACCTGGTTTATGAATGTAACTTGAATCTACATGAGGAATTGCGACGCTGCATACAGGTGCTGCGAGTCCAGTAGGATAAGTTGCTTCACGTTCCTTAAGAGCATTTAAATACGCTTCATTAACATATCCAAGATCTAAGAGATGTTGATTCATGACATCAAACAACTCATCTTGAGATGATACTTCTAAATCTAAAAATACTAAATCTTCATTAAACACTGTAATCACCACGTTTTCTATAAGCCAAGGATTTCAATTACGTTATCGATTGTTGCTTGAGCGCCCATGCCTGTTAAGAGGGATAGACCTGATACAACGGGAATACCATAACCTTCTCCACCTTGAGCTGTAGTTACAATCACATCTTGATCGGATGCGATGGATGGTAATTCAGCAAGAGAAGTTTGAATAAATTTAACTTGATCAAGGAGGCCTTTTGCTTCAAGTCCTGCTTTAAGTTTTGATGTGGCAACAGTGCTTGTTGCGATCCCTGATCCACATGCTACAATAATAGTTTTCATAAAATACCTTTCCTACTCAATAAAGAGCGATTTCATATAAGCAATATTCTTATTTTTAATAATGTTTGACACTTTATATTGATGGTCAATTTCTGCATAAAGTTCCGCGAATAAATCGGAATAATGTGTGCGATGGTCTTGATCAATGAGAATCATGAGAATGAGTTGAACGTGATCATATTTCCACGGGATGGGTTTATCGAGAACACATACCACGATGGAGGGTCGATATACAGAACCTTCGATATTGTGAGGGATACAAACGAGGTTACCGACTTCAGTAGAACCAAGCACTTCGCGTTCTATAATTGATTCTTGACACGCTTTATCGATATAGCCAAGATTGAGGGCTTTCTGGCTCATCAATTCAAGAAGTTCTTGAGGTGTTTGCGTATCAGGATTTGCGATAAAAAGTTTTTCGTCGAATAAATCAGCGACCGAATGCGAATTTGAAGGATTGCCTTTAATATATCGCTTAATATGCGCGATATCTCGATCTGTAACAATTGCGGAAACGACAACTGTAGGAACCCCTAAATTACGATCGATGTGAACTGTGGAGATGAGTAAATCCACATCGTCCATATCGTTCTTATCAAGTTGATAAAGAGCACTGACTTTTTTAATTTCAAGTGCATCGCTAAACTGTGACTCCAATTTTGCTTTAAGCAACATAGCGGTACCGACTCCCGTAGTGCACACAACAATTGCGCGTGTTGTCTCACTCTTTTCGTCTTGTCGGGCTCGCTCGCGAGCACCGCAGAAATGAAGTGCGAGGAAACCAACTTCATCTAAATTGAATGCTATAGCGTTTGTTTTTAAAAAGTGAAACGCAAGAACCTTCGCAATTTGTATTTCGAATGGATAATTCTTCTCGATCTCATCCAACAATTCATTGCGAATTGAAAGTCCGAGTTCAATACGTTTTAGAGCGCTTTCTAAATGGGTCATCAATCCTTGTTTAAGAATTTCATCATGACGGAAATCACTACCGTAAATTCTATAAATGTCATCGAGGGCTTCATTGAGGATTTGTAAATTGCGATGAGACTCAGAGTTAATGTTATCAACATCTGTATGGAGTTTTTTCTGAGAACTTAAATGGATATAAATATTTATGATTTCACTTTTTGGAATTTTAAGGGTTAATGCCTCTTCCAGCATTCCCGCTAGGGCTTCAGCACATAAATAAGCATTTGAATCGGTATTAATTGATGTGGTTGTGTTACTTAGACCGAGCTTACCTTGTTCAATACGTGTTAAAGCAATTTCAATGTGAATCGAAAGATTCTTAAACCCAATGTCTGTAAGATGCAGTTGATACTTTTGAATGCATGTCACAATAATGCGTTCAATAATATCCATACGCGGTGTGTTTTGACCGATGATACGGTTGATATCAATGGTCGATTTTTCCAACACAAGGTAATCGTTAATGAGGCGACGAATGCTGTTTTCATCACCTGTTAGGACTAAACCACGTTTATAATCGTTTTCAAGGAAGATATGATATTCCCTTAGAATTCGTCTTACGCTGACCAGATCTCTTTTAAGTGTTGATAAACTTATAAATAAATTGTCGGCAAGGGCCTCTAATGTAAAATAAGTGCCATTCAAAGTTCCATTCGCAATTTTACGAATAATCCATTCAACCCGAGATTGTCTTACATTCGGTAATACGCTATTATCAAACTCATCGTTATAGAAATACGTTTTCCACATTTCGTTTTTGTATGAGTCGTCAATAAGATAGCCTTTACCGCGTAAGGAGGTGATTGCCATGCTGTGTTTTTTTAGGATGCTATCGATTGCTTGAACTTCCCGTTGAACCGTTTTGCTCGATATATTCAGTTCAGTTGCAATATCATCGCTGGTAATCGCATCATGTGCATTGATTATCAACAAAAGAATACTATTTTGTCTTTGTGTTAATTCCATCAACATCACCTCTCATTCATAGTTTACTTTATTCTATATAGTGTGCAGTTCGTGTTTGTCCTTTGTCAACAGACATGCATAATGGTGTAAGTCGGTTAGGTAACGACATAGCGAAAGGCGAGTTGGTAAGAATTCGAGAGGCCTTATGATATAATGACCAAAGAAGATTTAGTGGAGGAATGTTGTGAAGTTATTGATTGAAAAAAATAAGATGAGTATATTTGTGGTGTTGAATTTACTCTTAACGATAGGGATGAATTTAGGGCACCCTGTAACACCAACCCTTTTAAAGTCATTGGAGTTACCACCGCATGTTTTTGGCTTATCTTTTGCGGCAATGTGTCTTACCAACTTCATATTTGCGCTTGTTTGGTCAAATGTCGCAAATGGGATGAAGAAAACGCGTATTTTGATGATTTCATCAATTGGATACGCCATTGCTCAACTGCTATTTGGTTATGCATTAAATCGATACAGTATTTATTTTGCGAGATTACTCAGTGGTATTTTTGCAGGGGGATTCCAAGTTGGACTGATGAGTTATGTTGTGAATGAAGCACCTGAGGATCGTCAATCTCATTACATTACGATATCTTCGATTATTGTGAGTGTTGGTGCTGCCCTTGGTTTCTTTATTGGCGGTTATCTGGGTGATGTATCCGTACGCTTAACATTTGTAATTCAAGCGGTATTCCAAATTGTTTTAGGAATTATGTTTTATTTAATCTTAGGAAGTCATGAGAAAATTGAAGAAAAAATGGAATGGTCCATGATTCGCAACTCGAATCCGTTAAAAGTGCTTCAGTCTTCCCGTCATCTTATGAAGGATGTCGTCTTAATCTTATTGATTGTGACTTTCACATCTTCAGTTGGTACAACATTGTTTGATCAAAGTTTTAATTATTATATTAAAGATATTTTCAACTTCGTACCCAGCCAAAACGGGATTATTAAAGCAATTACGGGATTATTTGCGGTTGTATTGAATGTCGTTCTTATTCGACGTCGTAATCGTAAAAAACAAGGGGTGGAGCTTGGTCTTTTAAAAACAGTATTTATTGCGATGGGATCACTTGCAATCATTGTAAGTTTTAGCCAGACATCAAAACCTTTTGTTGGTTTTGCACTTGCGTGGTTTGGAATGTATACAGTAATGATTCCAATTCTTCAAAACTCAGTTATTTCGAATAAGCACAGTGTTGAGGAAGGAAATCAACTTGCCGGTCTTTATAACTCACTTTTAATGCTTGGGAAAATTTTCGGTGCATTACTAACAAGTTTAATTTATACGATTTCACCCTCATCAACCTTTATGTTTGCAGGCGTTATCTTTATCCTGTCATTTATAATTCTATTAAAACCAGAAAAAAGAATGAAATAATAAGAGGCATCGTTACACATACGATGCCTCTTATTACATTTTAAGAACACATTGATGCGTGGGTTCTATAATTATAGGTAATAGGAGGAATGAGTATGAAAAATATTGCGATCATTGGTGGCGGAAACGGCGCTCATGCTGCAGCCGCAGATTTAACGCTTAAAGGATTTTCGGTGAACTTAATTGAAGATGCACGATTTAAACATCATATGCAAACGGTTTTTGATTCGTTTCAAATTCACGTAACAGGGGTTTTGGATGGTATTGCGAATCTTAAATCTGTAACAACAGATTTACAAAAAGGTATCGAAGATGCGGAGATTATAATTGTTGCGGTACCAGCCTTTGCTCACAAAGATTACGCTTATCGCCTAGCACCATGCTTGAAGGAAGGTCAAACAGTCTTCATTGTTCCTGGTACATTTGGAAGTTTAATCTTTAAGAAAGCCATGGAAGATGTTGGTAATCAGGCGAATGTTGCCTTTGCAGAAGCTCATACGCTTCCTTATGCGACCCGAATTATCAAACCGGGACATGTCATGATTATGAGTCGCTTTAACCCACTTAAAGTAGGTGTATTACCGGCAAAAGAAACAATGCGAGTATGTCATTTATTGTCCGACCTTTATGATGGCATTCAACCTGTGGAAAGTGTTGTTGCCTGTGGATTAAACAGTTTGAATCCAGTTATTCATGTTCCAGGATGTATACTAAACGCTGGACGCATTGAAAAGGCACAAGGTGAATTCTACTTTTATACAGAAGGATTTACTTCGTGTGTTGTGCGTACAACAGAAACTTTGGATCAAGAACGCATCCATCTTCTAGAAGCTTTCGGATATGATTCTGAAACGGTTAATAAAGGAGTTGGAGGTCCAAATGCATCGGATGATCTTCATAAAGTAATTTCAGAAAATGAGAGTTTTGCATCGATTAAAGGACCTGCCGATGTGAAGGGAAGATATTATTCTGAAGATATTCCTTTTGGGTTAGCTACTTGGGCTAAATTAGCATCACATCTTCATATAGGAACACCAATTATGGATAGTTTAGTGACTTTGGGTTCTTCTATTTTGGAGAAGGATTGCTGGGCAATGGGACCAAGCATGGAAGATTTAGGTCTTAAGGATATGAATATCCAGCAAATTAAAGACGTTATACAGTAAAAGAGTCCAGTGTGAATGCACTGAACTCTTTTTATTTGAATAATGAACCGATTATATTTCCACCGGCGATAAATGTACCGATAGAACTAAACAGGGATGTGATTACAAAAATTAGTAAAATTCGTAAAACTTTATTTTTATACCACATTTTTGCATGTGTTGCGTGTTCGGATAAGGAATCAAAGTCTTCAAAGGTTGGTGGTCTTTGATACGCTTCCATGAGACCTGCAAACATGCCAACACCTAAAACAGGTGAAAGGGTTCCAATCCAAGCGGTAAGTGCGGTCGTGAGGATTGTAAGGGGGTGTGCTAGGCACAAGAGGGCACCTAAGACTGCAAGGCCACCACTTAGTGCAAACCAAACGATAAGGTCATTAAGCGCCATGTGTGGATTTTTAAGCGTGAGGGCAAAAAGTAAGGCGATGATAACGCCGGGCACAATCCATCCGGAAATATTAAACCGTTTTTTAGCGGGGATTTGATTCAAATCGTATAGTGAATGTTCGTGATTAAGAGACTCAATAAGACCTTCGGTATGTGCAGCACCCACCACGATTACGATTTCTTGCTCGGGAAGGGCCTTAATTTTTTCGGCCATATAGGCATTACGTTCATGTAAAAGGCTTTTGGAGATTGCAGGGAGTTTTTCATCCATCTCCCGAACTGCTTCAAACAACAAATCACTCTCTTTTAAATTTTCCACATCAGCCTCGGAAACATTATCATCTTCAAAGACACTAAAAAGAAGTGTGGAAAGAAGTGAGATTTTCTTAAAAAATGTGAGATTACCCCAAATACGCTTAAACGTTACTTGAACATCTCGATCAATATAATGGACTGAAGCATCAACATCTTTAGCACTCTCAATCGCCTGTCTCATCTCTTGTCCAACGGATGTATTGAGATCGTCAGCAAGTTTTTTCTGATAAGAAGAAAGAACCAAGGTGGCGATAAAGGCACCAACCCGTTTGGTTTTTATAATTTGTTTAATATCGATTTCTTTATACTTGTCAGATTCCATGAGATTTCGAGCACGATTATCATCCAATTCAATGCAAACGGCCTGTGGTTGTATTGTTTCAATTGCCTGTTGAACATCAAGAACAGATTGTTTAGATACGTGAGCAGTGGATACAAAATGCAGTGTTTTATCTTTAAATTTAATTGTCTTCATAGTATACCTCGTGTCATCATCATAACAAATTATAAATGCCACCCATAGTACCAAATCTAAATTTACGGTTAAACATTAAGATTACTTAAGAATATAATAAAAAAATGATATATTTTTTTCATTTCTTGTCGATTATAATCAATTCGAGGGGTGAGCACGATGTTAGACGCTAATCTAAAGAAAATACGATTAAAAAGAAAATTAACGCAGCGTGAGCTCGCGAAACGTGTAAATTACTCCCAACAAGCAGTCGCAAAGTGGGAAGTAGGTATTTCAAATCCCGATATTTCAAATCTCGTAAAGATATGTGAGGAATTGAATATTTCTGTTGAGTGCCTATTGTGTCAAAAACCAAAGCATATGCAAGAGTTTGATGAGTGGAGCTTACATTTAGCGTTTTATCATGTATTAAACTTATGCGCAACACATCACGAAATAGGTTTTAATATTCGCGAACTTGATGAGGAAAATAAAATTAGACTTATTAATGACCTGGTGATGTTCTTACGAAAAAAAGCACATTTAATCACAGACGAATGTAAATAAGCGGATGGATCGGACATTCGCTTATTTTATATAACAATGAAGATTATACATATTATTTCGATTTGTTTGAAATAATAGACACTCATATCATAAAAATCTTGACTTTTCGATTAAAGTTGGTAGAATAACTATGTTATCAATTAACCAAAGACAGTAACGGGGCAACCTTAATAACGTTACCGAGGTGAAAGTATAAAACTTTTGAACCTGTCTTTTGGATAGGTTTATTTTTTTTGGTTTAATTTGATTTCCGAGATCGAATGGAGGTGAATCATTTGCGTACAGAAATTTTAGAAAATAAAAAAGCTGTTGTTGCAGAGATTCAAGATAAAGTAATGAATGCCGGATCAACAGTTATTGTTGAGTACCGTGGACTAACCGTAGATCAAATGACTGAACTACGTCGTCAACTTCGTGCAGAAAACGTGGAATTTAAAGTTTATAAAAACTCAATGTTCCAACGCGCTGTCGAAGGCACAGACTTTGAAGGTTTAAAATCCGAATTAACAGGACCTAACGGTGTTGCGTTTGGAGAAGATGCTGTTGCGCCTGCTCGAGTATTAGCTAACTTCGCTAAGAAGAACAAAAAGTTAATCCTTAAAGCTGGTATCGTTGACGGTAACTTAGTAGACCAAGAAGAAATCAAAGAACTCTCAGCATTACCAAACCACGATGGCATGGTTGCTATGTTGGCTGGAATGCTCCAATCACCAATCCGAAGCTTTGCTTACGCTGTATCACAAGTTGCTGAACAACGTGCAGAAGGCGGAGAAGTTGTTGAAGAGGCAGCAGTTGCTGAAGAAGCACCTGTTGTAGAAGAAGTAAAAGAAGAAGCTACAGAAGCTTAATTAAATAGGAGGAAATATTAAGATGGCAAAATTAACATCAGAAGAACTAATCGCTTCCCTAAAGGAAATGACAATCTTAGAATTAAATGAATTAGTAAAAGCAATCGAAGAAGAATTCGGAGTTTCAGCAGCAGCACCAGTTGCAGTTGCAGCAGCAGCAGACGCTGGCGAAGAAGAAGGACCAAGTGAAGTTTCAGTAATCTTGAAAGAAATCTCAGGTTCAAAAGTTGGAGTTATCAAAGCATTACGCGACATCACAGGTTTAGGTATGATGGAAGCTAAAGCATTAGTTGACGGAGC
This sequence comes from Erysipelothrix amsterdamensis, assembly GCF_940143175.1. Classification (NCBI taxonomy): domain Bacteria; kingdom Bacillati; phylum Bacillota; class Erysipelotrichia; order Erysipelotrichales; family Erysipelotrichaceae; genus Erysipelothrix; species Erysipelothrix amsterdamensis. Next base: position 176,963 of record NZ_OW659496.1, read on the forward strand.
ACCAACAGCAATTAAAGAAAACATCAAACCAGCAGAAGCAGAAGAAATCAAAGCTAAACTTGTTGAAGCTGGCGCAGTTGTAGAAGTTAAATAATTAACACGTTAAGAAGGATATTCTGTGAGTCATTACTTTACAGACAATTCTAATTTGAATAAAAACCGGAGAGATATCCCTTTCCGGTTTTTAGACATTAGTTTTTCAGTTATCTCGGATGATGGGGTTTTCTCGAAAGATGGTCTCGATCGCGGTACCGAAGCACTACTCAAGGTTTGTGTGGATCAGCCCTTAAAAGGGAAGGTTGCTGACCTTGGATGTGGTATCGGGGTTGTTGGCGTTATACTTTCGCATTTCTTTAGTGATATTGAATTGACGGGCGTAGATGTTAATCCGCGTTCGGTTGAACTCGCCAATATAAACTATGAAAAATATAATGTGAATGGAATTAATAAAATTCAAGATGGATTGGATGGCTTGTATGACTTTGTAATCAGCAATCCACCGATTCGTGTTGGAAAAGAAAAAATGTATTCTTTATTTGATAATGCTTACGATGTTTTGAACAAAGATGGGATGTTTATCTTTGTGATTCGTAAGTCACATGGAGCAAAGTCTGCGCAAGCGAAATGTGAAGCATTATTTGGTAATTGCGAGTTATTGAAAAAAGAAAAGGGATATTACATCTATTGTGCCTCAAAGCGTTGACTGTAACCCACATTAGTGATAATATATATAATTGCATAATAGTGGATTTATGCGCGTTTTTTTGGTTGTTATAAAAAGTACAGGAAAGGATGGCATAAATGGAGAAAAACCAAGTATATAGTGTAAAGAAATTTGGTAATAAGGCTACCCGTCGTGATTATTCTCAAGTTAGTGGAACCTTAGAATTGCCTAATTTGGTAGAAATTCAAACGGATGCGTATGAATGGTTTAAAAACGAGGGACTCTTTGAAGTTTTTAACGAAATCTATCCTATTCAAAGCTATAATGAAAATGTAAAACTAAAGTTCATTGATTATTCTTTTGGTGAACCTAAATATAACGTAGACGAATGCCGATCACGCGAAGCAAACTATGCTGCGCCACTTCGAGCTACAATGCGTCTAGAAGTAATTAATAAACAAACTGGTGAAGTTATTGAAAAAGAAGAAGAGGTGTTCCTCGGTGATCTTCCTTTAATGACAGAAACAGGAACCTTTATTATTAATGGAGCGGAACGAGTTATTGTTTCGCAAATTGTGCGTTCTCCTGGAGCGTATTTTAAGTCTGAAAATGATGATAAAACAGGTCGTGACACGTTCATGTCCGAATTAATTCCAAGTCGTGGTACTTGGTTAGAATTTATGAGTGATGATCGTAAAGCGGCTAATGGTCGAGTTATTAACATGAAAGTTGACCGTAAGCGTACAATCGTTTCCACAATTCTTTTCAAGTCTTTTGGTTTAAGTCTTGATTTACAAGAAGGTGAAGATGCGTTTGATACACACTCATTTAAAACGTTCTTAAACGCTATGAATTTACCTGTTTATGATGAATGGGAAGAAATTGATAGCGAAAAACGTGAATTCTTAACTTTATATGCGTTACTCTATACAGCATTCTTTGGAAACTATCCTGAGATTGTTAACTCATTAGTATTAGATAAAACTGTTACGTTCGAAGATTCATTACGTGTAATGTATGAAAACCAACGTGCTGATGAAATTCCTACAACTGACGGTGCTATCAACTTGATGAACGCGAAGTTCTTAGATCCACGCCGTTATGACCTTAATAAAGCAGGTCGTTATAAAATTCATAAAAAACTCGAAGTTTACAACCGTGTAAATGGAACAGTTCTTACAAGTGATATTAAAGATATTAACGGTAATGTTGTTTTTGAAAAAGGAACTCACATTACACGCCGTGATGATGTCTTAAAATTACGTGAAGTATTACGCGAAGGCGGACATATGAACGTATTCCCACTTAAGAATATCTTCTCAGCACCTGATGTTCGTGATATTACAGTTGATGGTACGCTTCATTTAGTTGGACGTATTTTATCAAAAGATGTCGATGGTGATGATTTTGAGTTTGAACGCGGAACTGTTCTTACAGCAAGCGACATTGAAACCTTAAAAGGCGAAGATATTCAAATTTATACAGGTATTATGGCTAAAGAAGTCGTGATAACTAAAGATAACGTATGGGCAGTTCTTAACTACTCACAACGCTTATATACTGTTGGACGTATTCTTAATGCTTCTGGCGCAGATATGATGTCTGCAAAAGGTAATTTAGTTGCGGATCGTTTCACACCAAATTACAATGTACCGAAGATTAATAAAACAAATGAAAAATTGATTGTTGATTCATTAGAAGACGGACCTGTAACAATGTGGTTAGTTGGAGCAGCAATGCAAGAATTATTTGTTGCACAAGAAGATGATGAAACAGAAATTGTTAAGATTGTTGGTATTGATCCATTACTTGAAAAAACAACAATCGTAGCTTCAGATATCTATGCTACATATTCATATTTCTTAAACTTCATTGATGGTGTTGGTAATGAAGACGATATTGACCAATTAGGTAACCGTCGTATTCGTACTGTTGGAGAATTAATCCAAAATCAATTCCGTATTGGTTTAAGCCGTATGGAACGTGTTGTTAAGGAACGTATGTCAATCTCTTCAGATTCATCAAACTTAACACCGAAAAATCTTACAAACGTTCGTCCATTAACGGCAATGGTTAAAGAGTTCTTCTCTTCATCTCAATTGTCACAATTTATGGACCAATTGAACCCACTTGCAGAACTTACAAACAAACGTCGTATTTCAGCTTTAGGACCGGGTGGACTTACCCGTGACCGTGCTGGTTTCGAAGTTCGAGATGTTCATACATCACACTACGGTCGTATTTGTCCAATCGAAACACCTGAAGGACCGAATATCGGGTTGATTTCGAACTTAACTTCATATGGAAAAATTGACAAGTATGGATTTATTCAAACACCATACCGAATCGTTACTCCAGATGGAAAAGTTACTGAAGATATTATCTACTTATCTGCAGATGATGAATTTGAATATGTTATTGCGCAAGCGAACGAAGTTCAAGATCACAAACTTGTGAATGAAGAAGTTGTTGTTCGTTACCGTGGTGAAAATATTCTTGCACACCGCGATACGGTAGAACTTATTGACGTGAGTCCAAAACAAATCGTTTCTGTTGCGACCGCAGCGATTCCATTCTTGGAAAATGATGATGCTTCTCGTGCCCTCATGGGTGCCAACATGCAACGTCAAGCTGTTCCGCTTTTAAAACCGAATTCACCATTTGTTGGTACGGGTATTGAACACCGTATTGCGAAGGATTCAGGGAGTGCGGTAATTTGTCATGAAGACGGAATCGTTTCTTATGTTGATGCAAACCGCGTTATTGTAAACGGAGTATCAGGAAAAGAACGTACTTATTTACTACAAAAATTTAGACGATCAAACCAAGGAACATGTATTAACCAAAAACCTTTAGTGGCTCTTGGTGAAAAAGTTTCAAATGGTGACATCCTTGCGGATGGTCCATCCATGCAAAATGGTGAGCTTGCTCTTGGTCAAAACGTTACAGTCGCATTTATGACTTGGAACGGTTATAACTATGAAGATGCGATCATCATGAGTGAACGTCTTGTAAAAGAAGATGTTTATACATCAATTCATATTGAAGAATACACACTTGAAGTTCGTGAGACAAAACTTGGACCTGAAGAAATTACACGTGATATACCAAACGTGAGTGAAGTCGCATGTCGTCATCTTGACGCGCGCGGAATCGTTATGATTGGTGCCGAAGTAAAAGAAGGCGATATCCTTGTTGGTAAAGTTACACCTAAAGGACAAAGCGAAATTTCTCCGGAAGAAAAATTATTACTTGCAATCTTCGGTGAAAAATCACGTGAAGTACGTGATAACTCACTCAAAGTTCCACATGGTGGATCAGGTATCGTTCAAGATATCAAAATCTTTAGCCGCGCAGAAGGGCATGACTTGCCACCTGGAGTAAGTGAATCTGTTAAGGTTTACATCGTTCAAAAACGTAAAATCCATGAAGGTGACAAGATGGCTGGACGTCACGGTAATAAAGGGGTTATCTCTAAGATTCTTCCTGTAGAAGATATGCCATACATGGAAGATGGTACACCTGTTGATATTATGCTTAACCCTCTTGGGGTTCCAAGTCGTATGAACATTGGACAAATCTTAGAATTACACCTTGGTATTGCAGCGAAGAACTTAAATATTAAATTTGCTACAAGTGTTTTCGATGGTATTGAAACAGATGAACTATTCAATATCATGAAAGAAGGTAACGTTTCACCGGATGGTAAGATGGTACTTTATGATGGACAAACTGGTGAACGTTATGATGAACGTATTTCAGTAGGTGTTATGTACATGCTTAAGTTATCACATATGATTGATGATAAACTTCATGCGCGTGCAACAGGACCTTACTCACTTGTTACTCAACAACCACTTGGTGGTAAAGCACAAAATGGTGGACAAAGATTTGGAGAGATGGAAGTTTGGGCGCTCTATGCTTATGGAGCTGCAAACACACTTCAAGAAATCCTTACAATTAAGTCTGATGACGTTAATGGACGTACGAAAACTTATGCCGCTATTCAAAATGGTGAGGATATTCCAGAACCTGGAATTCCAGAATCATTCCGAGTACTTAAACATGAACTCCAAGCACTTGCACTTGATGTGAAATTCTTGGACGAAAACAAAGAAGAAATTAAAGAAAGTCTTGTAGATGGTGATGAAGAAGTTGCTTCAGCACCATCGCAAGATGTTCCGCAACCAGAAATTGTTGTGGAAATTGAAGAAACTAATGAGGTTGAATCACTAAACCTTGATGAGCAAGCGTAGAAGGAGGCGGTAATCTCATGAGTATTAATAATTTTGACTCGATACAACTCGCTTTAGCGTCCCCTGAGCGCATTCTAGAATGGTCTCATGGAGAAGTTAAAAAACCAGAAACAATTAACTATCGTTCACAAAAACCTGAACGAGATGGATTGTTCTGTGAAAAGATTTTTGGTCCTACAAAGGATTGGGAATGTTACTGTGGTAAGTACAAGAAAGTACGCTACCGTGGTGTTATTTGTGACCGTTGTGGTGTTGAAGTAACGAAATCAGCTGTACGTCGTGAACGTATGGGACATATTACTTTAGCTGCACCTGTTGCACACATTTGGTATCTACGTGGTATTCCATCACGAATGAGTTTATTACTAAACATTACCCCTAAAATTTTAGAAGAAGTTGTTTACTTCGTAAAATGGGTAATTGTCGATCCTAAGAAATCAGGATTACAATACAAACAAATTATTGATGACCGCGAATATCGTGAATACATCAATCAATACGGACCAAATGGTTTCGTAGCTCAAGCAGGTGGAGAAGGTATCAAATCCTTGCTTGAAAATATGGATTTAGAAAAAGAACGTAATGAAATTCTTGATTTATTGGAAAATGCTAAAGGGGATAAACGTAAGAAGTTAATTCGTCGTCTTGAAACTGTTGAAGCATTCATTAATTCTGATAACATGCCAGAATGGATGGTACTGACTGAACTTCCAGTTATTCCACCAGATTTACGTCCGATGTTACAACTTGATGGTGGACGTTTTGCTGCTTCAGATGCAAACGATTTATACCGTCGTGTAATTACACGTAATAACCGTCTAAAACGTTTACTTGAAATGGGAACACCACAAGTTATCGTTCAAAACGAAAAGCGTATGCTTCAAGAAGCTGTTGATGCATTAATCGACAATGGCCGTCGTTCAAAACCTGTTACAGGTGCTGGTGGACGTCCTCTAAAATCACTTTCACACAGTCTTAAAGGGAAACAAGGTCGTTTCCGTGCCAACTTGCTTGGTAAACGTGTAGACTTCTCAGGTCGTTCAGTTATCGCTGTTGGACCGGATCTTAAGATGTATGAATGTGGTATTCCTAAAGAAATGGCAATTCAACTCTTTAAACCATTTGTTGTTAATGAGATGAAAGTTCGTGGAATTAGTAATAATGCTAAAGCTGCTGAAAAACTTATTGAACGTCAAGATCCACGTGTTTGGGATATAGTTGAAGAAGTAATTCAAGATCACCCAGTGCTCTTAAACCGTGCCCCTACACTTCACCGTCTTGGTATTCAAGCCTTTAAACCTAAAATGATTGAAGGTCGTGCAATTCGTCTTCACCCTCTTGTAACACCTGCGTTTAACGCGGACTTTGATGGTGACCAAATGGCGGTTCACGTTCCATTATCAGAAATGGCTCAAGCAGAAGCAGAATTGCTCATGCTTGGTTCACGTAATATTCTTGGACCTAAAGATGGTAAACCTATTGTTACACCATCCCAAGATATGGTTCTTGGAAACTTCTACTTAAACATGGAAGAATCCCCAGAAGAATTTGAAGAAAAAGCATTACAATGTGAAGCTCGTGGTGATATGGAAGAAGGCGCAAAATGGCGTCGTTTTGGTGAGAACCAAGGTAAAGCATTCCGTGACATCAATGAGGCACAACTTGCTTATGAACATGAGTTGATTCACTTACATACTCGTATTTGTGTTCGTGCATCATCACTTAAAAAATCAACATTAAGTGCAAAACAAAATGAGATGTATCTTGTTACTACACTTGGTAAATTAATCTTTAACGATATGTTCCCAAGTGACTTCCCATACTTGAACGAAGTGTCACCTGATAACTTCAAAGCAATACCCGATAAATTCTTTGTTGCGATGGGACAAGATGTTCGTGAAATTATCAGTGCAATGCCACTGAATAATGATTTCAAGAAAAAAGATCTCGAAAAAATTATCAAAGAAATCTTTGATCGTTACTCAATTGATAAAACAGCTGAAATCTTAGATAACATTAAAGACTTAGGTTTCCGTTATTCAACTGTTGCGGGTATGACTGTTGCGTTAAGTGATATCAATGTTGCCCCTAACAAAGAAAAATATGTTGAAGAGGGGAAAGAACAAGCTGCTAAATTAATGAAACAATATAAACGCGGACGATTAACAGCTCAAGAGTGGGAAGGTAAACTGATGACTCTATGGGATGGTATTAAAGGACGCGTCGGTGCGGAATTAATGGACGAACTTGCTCGTAAAAACCCTATCAATATGATGGCGACATCCGGTGCTCGTGGTAACGTTTCTAACTTTACTCAGTTATCCGGTATGCGTGGTTTAATGGGTAAACCTACTCAATCAAAATCAAAATCAGGCTATCAATCATCAATTATTGAAGTTCCAATCTACTCATCATTCCGTGAAGGTCTAAACGTTAGTGAATTCTTCGTTTCTACTCACGGTGTGCGTAAGGGACTAACGGATACTGCTCTTAAAACTGCGGAATCTGGATATCTTACACGTCGTCTTGTTGACGTTGCGCAAGATGTTACAATCGTTGAAGATGATTGCTATAGCGATAACGGTTTCCTTGTAGAGGAAATTCTAGATCGTAAATCAAATACAGTTGTTGAATCATTACATGACCGTCTTGTTGGACGATACATTAAAGAAACAATTGTCGATCCAAAAACTAAAGAAGTTATTATCGAAGAAGACGAATATATCGATGAATTTGCTGCGAAACGTATTGTGAATTCAGGAATTAAACAAGTTCGAATTCGTTCTGTATTCTCATGTGAATCAAAACATGGTATCTGTAAAAAATGTTACGGACGTAACATGGCTACAGGTGAAATTGTTGAGGTTGGAGAAGCAGTCGGTATCGTAGCGGCTCAATCAATCGGGGAACCAGGTACACAGCTAACCATGCGTACTTTCCATACTGGTGGGGTTGCGGTTGCTGGTGGAGAAGATATCACTCAAGGTCTTCCACGTGTTGAGGAACTCTTTGAAGCACGTTCACCAAAACTAGGTGCTGCGATTTCTGAAATTTCCGGACGTATTACGGACATCCGTAATGCTGAAGATGGTTTCGGTTATATCATTACCGTCGCAAACGATAAAACATCTGTTGAACACCATACATTACCACATCAACCTGCTCGTGGCTGGTTAAAAGTTGGTTCTGAGGTTTCAGCCGGTGAAAAACTAACAGAAGGTTCTGTAGATCCTAAGAAACTTATGGAATATGCAGGCCGTCTCGATGTACAAAAATACATTCTAAAAGAAGTTAAAAAAGTTTACCAAAGTGGTGGTATCGAAATCTCTGATAAGCACATTGAAGTTATGATTAATCAAATGATGCGTAAAGTTATCGTTATTGACGGACAAGACACAGGAATTTCTCCTGGAGTTCAAATGCACGTTGATAATATGACTCAAATCAATGAAGATATCCTCATGGAAGGTAAGAACCCTGCACGTTATCGTCCAGTGTTACTTGGTATTTCTAAAGCTTCTGTTGAAACTGAATCATTCTTATCTGCTGCTTCATTCCAAGAAACTACAAAAGTTCTTACGGATGCTGCAATCAAGTCTAAGATTGATCCACTCATGGGTCTTAAAGAAAATGTTATCATTGGTAAGAAAATTCCAGCGGGAACAGGTTCTGAATTATACCGTGAATCAACCGAAATGGTTAAAGAATTGGCAGAAATTAAGCGCCAAGAACGTATTGAACGAAATACAATTGAAGAAGAAGATTCAGTTATCAGCGAAATTATTCGCGGATAATAGGACTTTAAAATCAATGCATTTCGAGAATTAAGCTCCTCCATTCAATAATACGAATGGAGGAGCTTTTTTTTATATAGATATTTCATAAGAAAGGTTTATAATGATAAGATGGAGGCGTTACTATGAATAAAAAAGCAGAATTTACGATTAATCTTGTACGCGAAGCCGGCGAACGGATTAAAGACATGATGAAAGAAGACATTAATATTAGTTTAAAATCTTCAAGATCTGATTTTGTAACTAATGTCGACAAACAAACTGAGGTGTTTCTAGTCTCAGGTATTAAGGAAGCATATTCAAATCAAAATTTCTTAACTGAAGAAAAAACCGTAGAAACGATGGGACAAGATCATCTCTGGATTATTGATCCCATAGATGGAACCACAAACTTTATTTACCAAAAACAGAATTTCAGTATTTCTGTTGGTTACTACCACAAAGGGGAACCGGTTTTTGGAATTGTTTACGATGTGATGGCAGATGAAATGTTTGTAGGTATTGTTGGAGAGGGAGCATATCTAAATAACATAAAACTACCCATGCTTGATCAATCGATACTATTAAAAGATTCTATTGTTTCTGGTGATGTATACCGTCCTGGTTTATTTAGCTTAACACCTGAAGAGCTAAAACCCTTATTTATTACCCATCGATTTTTAGGGTCTGGAGCTTTGGAGGTTTGTCATATTGCGGCAGGAAGATGGCAGTCTTATGTCTTTCCAAGTCTAAAGGTTTGGGATTTTGCTGCGGCTGTTATTATCTTACAGTGTGTGGGTGGAACGTATCATTTTGGGGATTTGGAAGATGCCCTTTATTTTGATAATGAAGCACGCGTCTTTATTGCGGCATCCAATCAAAATATAAAAGATAGTTTAAAAGTATTATTATAAGGAGAATCGTATGCAATCAAAATTAGTATTTGCGAAGCAGTTAGTTTATGAAGCAGGAGACTATGTTCGCGAACATATGAAAGAAGAATTAAATATTGATACAAAATCAGCTCGAAATGATTTTGTCACAAATGTGGATAAAGGCACAGAAAAGTTTCTAGCGGATCGTATTAATGCGAAGTATCCCAATCAAAATTTTATAACAGAAGAAAAAATGGTTGCATCTACAGGTCTAGATAATTTATGGATTATTGATCCTATAGATGGTACTTCAAACTTTATATTTGAAAAACGTAATTTCGCGATATCTGTTGGATATTATGAAGATCAAAAACCTGTATTTGGGATTATTTATGACGTAAGTCGTGATGAGATGTATGTAGGCGTAAACGGGGATGGTGCTTATCTTAATGATCGAAAACTGCCAATGCTATCGCAAACAATTACGTTAATGGATTCTGTTGTTTATTCAGATACGAAGACTTTAGACCTTATGTTTGGTGATGCAGTAAAAGCCCATGATGAGTTTATGTCGGTACGTTATATGGGTGCTGCTTCACTGGAAATTTGTGGTGTTGCTGCTGGACGTCATCAAGTGTATCTTTCACGTCGTTTGAAGGTGTGGGATATTGCCGCCGCAACAATCATTCTTGAGGCAGTTGGTGGTGCATTCACTTACGATACATGCGATAATAAGATTATATTTGAAGATAAGAATTTTGAATTTATGTGTGCTTCAAATCCCACTGTGATTCAGGAATTAAAAGATAGGAGATAAGAATATGGAATCTTATTTAAAAATTAATGATGAGGTTTCGCTGCGTTATGCAGCTGATTGTGTTGATAATCCGAAAGCAATTGTTTTAATTAACCATGGTTTTGCGGAGCATATTGGTCGATATGATCACGTTACGGAGCATTTTAATAAGGCAGGACTTAGTGTATATCGTTATGATTTAAGAGGTCATGGTCGTACAGACTCACCGAAAGGTCATATCGATTCATATTTATCATTTATCTCAGATTGTAATGAGATGGTTAAGTTTGTAAAAGATGAGAATATTGGTGTACCTGTTTTTATGTTAGGTCATAGTATGGGTGGTCTTGTTACTACAATGTACGGGATTGCACATCCTTACGAACTAAAAGGGCAAATTTTATCCGGACCTGCAGTAGCACCACTTCCACCCGTGGAAGGAAATATGGGTAAAGTTTTAAATGTTGTTGGTAAGTCCTTTAAGAAGATTAATATTCGAAATGTCGTTGAAGATGATATTTGCTCTGTTCCCGAAGTTGTGAGTGCTTATAAAAATGACCCGGATGTCCTACGTAAAGCTACCGCTGGGTTTATGCGTGAATTTTTAATTAAGGCTCCTGAATTTGTTGCGAAGAATGTATCACGTTATCGTTATCCAGTTTTAATATGTCATGGAGAATCGGATAAAGTGGTTCCAATTGAAGTTGGCGAATGGCTTTATGAAAACATTAGTTCTAAAAACAAACGTTTTATTGCCTATCCGGGACTTTACCATGAAATTCTTAATGAGACGATGTATCCCGAAATTTTGGATACTATGGTTGAGTGGATGTTCCTTCAGTTAAGCAAGTAATTCGGTACCCCAAGAAATGACCGGCTTCATCTTTGTCTATCGTCTATACTATGGGTGGAGGACGTAATATGAACACACTTGAACACTTACAAAATGCGATTGATTATATCGAAACACATCTTGATTCGTCTTTGAAATTAGAAGATATTGCGATACATTCAAATTATTCACCTTACCATTTTCATAATTTATTCTCTGCCTTAACGGGTATGGGGGTTATGGATTATGTAAGGCGAAGACGCTTGAGTGAAGCAGGGATGCTTTTTATAAGACATAAGGCTAAGGTCCTTGATTTAGCGGTGCATTATGATTATGAAAGCGCAGAATCATTTAGTAAGGCATTTAAGAAACAACATCATTACACTCCAAGTGAAATTAAAAAACGAAAAGGTTCGTTACAAACGACGTTTCCAATTAAAATCACACACAATCAAAAAGGAGCAGTTAAGATGAAGATGCGTATTGAAGAAAAAGAATCTGTAAATATAGCGGGGTATCAAAAAACATTTAGTTATGAAAACGGCGCGAATTTAAAAGAAATTCCAATGTTTTGGGATGAAATTAATCAAAGTGCCAAAGATCTTGATTTGTTTAAAATGAATGATCATAAAATAGAGGGTATCGTTGGTTTGTGCCAACAAGCTTCCGATGGTTTTATGACCTATTTAATTGGAACTTCTTGTGATTTTCAAGAGGGACTGGTGAATGTGGAATTACCTAAAAGTAGATGGCTTGTGTTTGATGCAGTAGGGGCATTACCGCAATCCGTGCAAAACACCTGGCGTGATATTGTTTCACTATATTTACCAACGTGTAGCGAAGAGATTGATGGTTCAATGGATTTAGAAGTCTATTCTCAAGAAGATCCCAATAGTGAGTCCTCAGTAACTGAAATTTGGCTTCGAATTAAAGCATAAAAAAACATCTCAGTTTGACTTAATGTCAGACTGAGATGTTTTTGTTTATTGTGGAGCGTTTAGTGATTAAGAATCTTTTCGTTTAAAGAGTAATCCAAGTCCAATAATCATGAATGCAGCAAAGGATCGTGTCTCGGAATGGATACCTGTTTTGGGCAGTGTTTCCAATTCGACATTATCGATTTCAGGTTTTATAATCGGTTTTGAAGGGTCGATGTTTGGTGTTACTTCGACATCTGGTTTTGTTTCTGGTTTTGTCTCTGGTTTTGTTTCTGGTTTTGTTTCTGGTTTTGTCTCAGGCTTTGTCTCGGGTTCTTCTTTGATTTCTTTGAGTTCAAGATGATCGTAGGCAGTCTGAAGTTGTTCTAAGCCTTCTTCAAGATTTTCTAAGGTACGTTCTGTATCATCGATTGTTTTTTGTACACGAGTTCTTGTTTCGGTTAGGTTATTGCTTGTTTCCTCAGTATATTTATTTAAATCGAGGGTATCGATTGTCTTAAAGAGGGACGTGATTTCTGAAATTACTTCGTTTTCAAGTGCCTCAGTATCAAGTCTTAATTCAATAACACTTGATGCACCTTCAAGATCTTTCGTATTGATGGTGAACTGATTTCCATTTTGAGTGATGTTTTCATCCATTTTAATTACAGATTTGTAGGGACGGGTAATGGTTACTTGAATTTCTTCCTCCACATGTTTAGGATCACTTACCGCTATGGTTAAAATACGATTGTTTGTCGTATGTGCAGTAACAGATGCGGAACGGTCAACACCAATTCCTTCTAAATCTGCACCATCAACACCCCAAACATTCATTGCGAAGGCAGTATCTGTTTTGATTGCTTGAATTAAATTTGAATTCTCAAGGATTTCAAGTGTATTGTTTTTTGCATAGTCTTTAATTTGAGTTTCACTGCTGTTTGGTAACATTACGTATTCATAGGCATCATTATCAACAGATTGACCATGGTTAATACCCAGTTTAAAGAAATTAGAGCTGTATTCAATTTTGTCATCAAACATTAAGTTTTGATCTACAAATTTTCCACTGTGTCCGGTTTTACTTATGTCTACATTGGTTTTTGAAGGGAAGTAGTATCCAAAGGTTCCTTTTTCCCCATTATCAAGTGTAACGGTATCACCAGTATTGACTGTTAATTGTATGGTATTGGTGATTGCTGAATTGTTATGTTTAATTTGTGCAGTTTCATCAACTTTACGGTTTTCGATTGTTGTTTCAATAGATGTTGGCGATGTTCCTGTGATGTTTGTTCCCAGTGCTACGATCGCATCATCTAAGAAGAACCATGATTTTTGAGCACGAAGGTCCATACCATTATTAAACGTATTTGTGTTGTAGTATATTCCTGCACTTCCTATTTTACCAGTTGATGAACCACCAACCCATGCTTGTTTGGATAGTTTTCGGTGGAGTGCTTTATTCGCTAATGGACGTGTATCAACGGTTGTTCCTGGAAGGCGATATTTATCAACTGCCGCCCAATAGGTACCATCATATTGATCAATGTCGTTATCTGTGTACAGATAGAGCATACCACTTCCCGTATGCCATCCTTGCATGTTTTCGTTGTTTATGGATTCATAGTTTGAAATTCGTTTTGAGAACATGCTGAGTGCTGCGGTATAGTCGTGATTACGATTTACAACACGATCCATCGATCCATATATTTTCACATGTTGAGTTGACTCAAGTGTTTGGATGGATTCATCTTCAAAAATTTGTTTGGCTTTAACTAAAGATTCGAAATCACGGGTACGATTAAAGTAATCGTGGTAACGATCTGATGCGATAATCCATTCTTTGAGATGTTGTTTGTAAGTAGATTTTAGTGGTTCTGGTGCTGCATCTGCAATCAAAATAATATTTGCGATACTTTCTTTACCTGTATCAAATTCTTGTGCAGTTGGACTCATGTAAGGTGCTCGCGAAACACTACGTCCATTTACCATGGACATCATTTTCCCTTTATACATTAATGGGATATATCCTTCATCAATAAGTGTGTAAATATTTTGCATGGTAGCAGGATCCATCGCCCATGGTGTATCCGCAACGATTGAGGCAATTTTTCCAATGCCTTTTACGAGGTCGTTTCCATAGGTACCAAGGTATGCAATATCTTTATGTTGTACAAGTGATCCATCTTTATAAAGACCGTCACCTGATGATACATATTGAACAACTTCCGGCATTTCTTGATTTACATAATCAAGTAGGGAAGCATCTTGTTTCATAATACCTACGCCTAAAGTGATTAATCCTACATCCGTTTTATTTGCTCCGGTAGCAGGTGCACCGTTGAGTAAGGTTGTAAGGCTTGTGTTATATACTTCAATTCCTTTTAAGTAACGGGTGATATCATCTTGTTCGATATAGTCGTTTACGATGGCTAAGATATCGAGTAGGCGCATTGGAATTCCAATTTGCCAGTCCCACCAGTTTCCGTGAGTTTTAACGGTGAATGGACTTCCGTACATTTGATCATTAATTAAGAAATCAAGTTGTGTCGTGATGAAGTTTAACGTTGCTTCATCTTGGTAGTATTGACTGCCGTAGGTACCAAATGCGATTGCAATGGATTTTAGATTGGTAAACTGGCGGGTGTTGTGAGCGGCAACAGTTTTGTTGTCTTCATTACCCCATGGAAATTCTGGGTTCATATTTTTGTCAAGTGTGTTAAAAGCTTCATCTGCTTTCCCATCCACAACGCGAATATAATCTTGGATGTGTTTATCGTTTAGATTGATGCCTTCGTCACCGACTGCACGTTTTTGCCATCGGGATTCCATCGTGATAAAGTGTGGGTCAAGATTATCGTCTTTTTTGATATCGATCGTAACAGTTTGTACGGTTTCTGAAGTATCTTTCGATTTGATAATGATTGTGGATTTTCCTTCTTTAAGTCCAGAAATAAGACCGTTTTCAGAAATGCTTGCAATCGCTGGTTCGGTAGATTCATAGAGATAGTGGCTCTGTGGATCATTGAGGTACGAAGTAATAAATTTTCGATGGCCTTTTTGTATAGTCAGAGCCAAGTCTTTTGGGTTTACCGGTTTACTTTCGGCATTTAAAAAAAGCGGTTGTTTCTCAGTGATTGTTGTCGGTTCATCTGCATGAATTAACATTGCATTAGAACTCAGTACGAGCGCAAGCCCGGTACAAAGTATTGTCTTGGTATGTTTCATGGTACCCTCCCTTTTGAATACGCTTACAGATGAATTCTACATTTTCCCTTGATGTTGGTCAATCGTTCCATTGAATTCTATAAGTGTTTGGTTGAAAAGTGAAAATGATATTTTCTAAATAAATTTACAAAAAATTTAGGGATTCCTGAAGACAAAGTTTAGTTAAAAGTGGATATGGTTGAAATAACATGAGATAATAAATGCAATATGTGATAAGGGGATGTTGGATGATAAAATATATGCAAGAACATAAATATGGTGTTATGGGTGTTGCACTTGCAGTCACCTTATTAGGTTTAGCGATGATGGCTTACATGATGTCAGGAGCAACAATTCGTGCAGTTGACGATGAAGTTATTTTGGTGGAGAAAGATAGTGATGTTTCTCTATCGCTTTTACATGACAAAATCGCGGTAGATCCAGAAACATCTGAGTATGATGTCGTTGTTGTAAGCGATAATGGAGAATTATCTGTACAAGATCATAATGATATGGTGATTCAGAAGCGTAAACTCGATCTGAAACCGAAAGGGATTTTAGTTGAGGGCGACCTCAAATTACGTATTTTCTTAAAAGAGAATCCCAAACGTGATGTTTTTTTGAATCTTAAAGTAGAAGATACGATTGCTCCTAAAGTGATTGTTTCTTATGAAGGAAATACAGTAAAAGAAGATGAATTATCGATTCAGGTAGGTTCATCAAAAATTACTGCGGTGGCAAAGGATTATGCATTTGGATCACTCACAGAGTCATTGAAAGTAAATGTGAAAGGTTCCATTGATTATGATGAAGCAGGAACTTATGAATTAATCTATAGTGCTGATGATAAAACAAATCAAGTAGAGCGAAAAATCAAGGTCAAGGTACTAGAGGAAGATGTTGAGATTGCGACAGAAACAGAAAAAGCGACTGAGGATGAGAAAACAGAAATACCAAATGATTATGATAGTGGTACATCTTCAGTGGTTGATTCACATTCTGAACTTGTCTTAGTAAATAAGCATCGTTCTTTATCGCGAGATTTTTATCCAAACTTAAGTTATATTCCAGCGGAATACGCGGTTAGTGAGGGTTATGAAGCAACACCAAATACCGTATCATCATTCGTACAGATGGTCGATGCACTTTATGAGGAAACGGGATTATGGTTGTTAGCTACGTCATCCTATCGTGGCTATGATTTCCAAGAAGAATTGTATACGAATTATGTTGCGTCACATGGGCAAGCACAAGCAGATCTAATGTCTGCACGACCTGGCCATTCCGAACATCAAACAGGTTTAGTTATTGACGTAGTGACACCAGGTGGGAATATGTTTGCATTCTCGGAGACTCATCAATCTTTATGGGTAAATCGTAATGCGCATCGTTTCGGTTTTATTGTACGTTATCAAGCTGGTAAAGAACATATAACTGGGTATCAACCCGAAGCATGGCATTTGCGATATGTTGGTACTAAAGCTGCAACTGAAATATACAACAGTGGTCTTACACTGGATGAATATTTGAACCAATAAAAAAGCCTATCACATAATGAACTGCTCCCTGTCAAGTAGACAGGTGAAATAAATAAAATATCCAAGATGATTTATCACTTTATGATGAATCATCTTTTTTATGCTACAAGTGACTGCATTTGTTTTTCTCTAATGTTTGACCAGTAAGCTTCAATCTTCTTGTTAGTTGGAATCGCGTAGACTACAGGTGTCTCTGTTCCTAGCGCTTCAGTTCGAACCATCATTGGTGTTTTGTTTTTGAAGCGTTTCTGAAGTCTCTTGTTGTTATAAAAATCAATATACACTTCAATTGCTTTCTTCAATTCGCTTCTTGTACTGAATTCATTAGGGTAGTACATTTCTGATTTGATTGTTCCCCAAAATCCTTCCATAGGACCATTATCAATACAATGTCCCACTCTAGACATACTTTGCATCACTCCTTGATCTTCTAGCTGTTTCCTAAATGCCCTACTTGTGTATTGGAATCCGCGGTCACTGTGAAATAAAGGTTTTGCCTCTGGATATCTCGCGATAGCTTTATGATAAGTATCAAACACAAGTTGATTATTGTTCCGATCACTTATTTGATACGCCACAACACTTAAATCATAAAGATCAATAATCGCACTGAGATATAGTTTCTTACTTGAACCTTTAATCTTAAATTCTGTGACGTCTGTCAGCCATTTTTCATTCGGTTTTGCGGCAAAGAAATTTCGATTTAAAATATTTTCAGCTGTGATTTCAGGAGTGCTTCGTGAATATTTTTTAGACTTTTGACGAATCACTGATTTCACCCCTAGCATCTTCATGAGTCTATGAATCCTCTTCGAGTTATATTGAACGCTATTCAACTCATTGATCCAATCCGTCATGCGTCGATAGCCTAAGATATGTCCAAATAGTTCATCATAATCAAGAATGAGATTGCAAAGCTCATGATTTTCAATTTCATTGCTTGTTTCAACACGATGCGTCCATTTATAATAACTACTTCTTGCGATTTTAAGTACCTTACACATCCACTGAATACTCCAGCCATGTTTATGATGTAGTTCCTGCACTGCGAGATACTTTACTTCTTGTTTTGCTTTGGAGAATATCGCCCCCTTTCGATTTCCTTCACTTTTTTTAATAGAATGTTCTCGCGTTCTTTCAGTTCGAGTTGTCTTTCAAGTAGTTTTACTTTACGTTCTAAACGTTCTTCATTACTAAGTTGATCTTCTTGTTTTCGCTTGCCACGTTTATCAAGAAGACCATCATCTCCCAATTCGTTATACTTTTTCACCCACTGATAAACCTGAGCATAAGAAAGTTCATAGCGCTCAGCAGTCCCCTTATAATCGTAGTCATGTTCAATACAATATGCGACAATTTCCTGACGCTCCTCAATTGTTGTTTTTCTACCTTTTGTCATATAGACTTCTCCTTTAGGATCGTAATCCTTTATAGTTTCAAGTCTATTATACTTTTTTATCCATCCGCGCAAAACCTCATGGGAACTTATACCATATTTAATACTAATATCTTTAAGAGAACCTGCGCCTTCAAGATAATCCCTAATTGCGGATTCCTTGAGCTCTTTCGAATAACTTTTGTTTCGATCTTTATCTGAAAAAACTTCAATACCATAAGTTTGATACTTTTTCACCCAACTACGTAATGTACTAGAATCAATAGATAATTCTTCAGCTATTTCTGGTGCACCTTTTATGCCATTCAAATATTCATTAATTGCTTGTTCTTTTATTTCGGCTGGATATTTATTCTTTCTCCCCATAGAAAAAGCTCCTCCTTTTTTGTAGTGCCCGATTTTATTTATTTCGGGTGTCTACTTTAAGGGGAGCTTATCATAAGTGATAGGCTTTTTTTACTTAATACCAAGTTTTTGTTTGTTCATTGTTTCTTTTAATTGCATGCGTCCAGGATGTCTTCGACTCATGCTTTGTTTGATTTGATTTGTGAAAGAGTCAATGCGCTTATTTGCATCACGGAGGTCATAATATTCCGTCACGGTTTCATCATAATCGCACATTGCGTTAGTTATTGAGTCGACTTTGGGATAGCGATTCTCAAAATGAATGAGATGTTGCGGCATGCGCGGTTTGAGTTGTGGTTCTTGATTTGGATAACCAAACCCGAGTCCGAGAACTGGAAAAACGTATTCTGGCAGCTCTAACACGTCAATAATTGCCTGCGCATCATTGAGGATACTCCCAAGAAAAACACCGCCCATTCCCATGCTTTCGATGGCTACCATCGTATTTTGGGCTGCAAGGATTGCATCCGTATAACCAATCATCATGCGATCAAAAGTCTGAAGCACTTCGATATCTTCAATGTTTCCTTCCTTCGCAATGGTTGCATTACGATGTTGATCAATAACGAAAATAAATAAGTGTCCAACATGTTCAATATAAGGTTGTGCACCAATTGATGCGATTGCTTTTTTCTTCACTTTGTCTGTAATACTGATAATCGAATAAGATTGCATGTAGTTACTTGTGGATGTCGCTTGTGCGACGGAAACCAAGGTATCAATAATTTCTTGTGATATTGGCTCATCTGTAAATTGTCGTATGGTACGATGGTTGAGTTGTTGTTTAATTGTGTTATTCATAATTCCTCCTTGGGATTATTATACCATGGGGGGCATATTGTTGGCGCTCCAATCGCTTAATAGATACAATAAGAGTCTAAGAGGTGAATGTGATGAAAGTACAAGTATGGTCCGATTTTGTCTGCCCGTTTTGCTATGTGGGAAAAAGACATTTGGAAGAAGCAATAAAGCAATTAGATAAAGATATAGAAGTTGAATTCATGAGTTTTGAATTAGATCAAAATTACGTTGATAATCCGGATTTAAATATTCATGAAATGTTGGCTCAAAAATATAACATATCCGTAGATGAAGCACGTATGAATAATGAGCGTGTTGGTTCAATGGCTCAAAGTGTTGGCTTAAATTATGATTTTGATGCAATGAAATATACGAATACATTTAAAGCGCATAAAGTATTTCAGTATGCGAAGTTAAAAGGTTTAGGGAATGAGTACAGTGAAATGTTAATGGACGCATACTTTTCAAAAGGTGTCTATTTGAATGATTTGGATGCATTAATTGAAATGGGTGCTTCAATAGGGCTTGATGCGGAAGGTATTAAATATGCCTTTGAATCCGACGAATATGGATTAAGTGTGCGTCAAGATGAACAATGGGCTCAAATGATTGGGGCACGTGGTGTTCCGCATTTTGTGATTGATGATCAGGTATCATTATCGGGTGCTCAACCGATTGAAACCTTTAAGTCTGCATTACAACATGTGGAAACACTTAATGCTCAAAAAAATGATTCAATGATGTGTACGGACGGTGTTTGTACCATCGATTAAGAAAGCTAGTTAATCTAGCTTTTTATTTGCACTGCGTACCAGAAATCGTTAAGATATAAGTGGATGGAGGTTCTTCTATGAATAAACGTAAATCTATACAAATTGGTATCGTTATTCTTGTTTTTATCATACTTGATATCTGGTTTGGAAATACTTATCACTATATGGATATTGGATCCATGTTATATCTCAGTACATTTATTTTAGTGATTGCAGGTATTTTATTTATTGACCGAGAAAACTATAAAAAATTCTTTAATACCTTTGGAATTATTGTTGGGGTTTTTGCGGTTGTTTTCTTAGTCGGGAGTGTTACATCATCACGAATGATTAATGCGAAACGTTATGCAAATGTTTTAGGTCAGGTAAGACCTGTGGAATTTAAAGACTTATATGGTGAAGATCACAACATTGAAGTTTCTTATGTTGATAAAGATTCGGCACTCCTTTCTGCAGAGAAAAAAATGGGAGAGTTAAGTGAAGTATCCTCTCGTTTTGATATTAATACGAATGAATTTACTCAGATTAATTATCAAGGCAAGATGGCTCGTGTTGCGCCTTTCGTTTATGCAGATACCTTTAAAAAATATACAAACTTCTCAAGTGGTGTTCCTTACTACGTTCTCGTAACAACAGGAGATGGGAATATGAATGCGAAGTCGGAGATTGTAACGTTACCTTCCCCGATTAAGTATTATCCGGGAGCACCGTTACAATACGATTTAAGACGCCATGTTGCGTTGCATCATAAATTTAGTTATCTCGATGATTGGAATTTTGAGATTGACGATACAGGTCATCCTTACTGGATTGTGCAATCGATTACAAAGCGTGTCGGTATTTGGGGCGCTAAAGATATGGATTCTGTAATTGTTGTGGACGCGGTATCAGGAGAAACTGCTCGATATGAGCTTAATGAGATTCCTGAGTGGGTAGATTCTGTTTATCCAACTGATATGATGTTATCGCATGCGAAAGATCACTTCACACTAAAGGGCGGGTATTTTAACTCCTTTATGCAACAACAAGGTGTGATGGCTGTTGACCAACAAGAGGGTTCATATAACTATGTAAGTATTGATGATGAAATTTATATCTTTACAGGAATTCGGCCAATTAAACTGGATTCAAGTTCTACAACGGGTCTCTTATTTATGAATAAGCGAACCGGTGAGACACTTCAAATGGATTTACCAGGTGTATCCATTACTGCAGCAGAGATGACTTCAGTGGGTTCGATTCAAGAAAAGGGATATACACCTACAACCCCAATTCTTCAGAATGTAGGGGGATTCCCAACATATGTGATGTCTCTAAAAGATACCTCGGGTGTAGTTCGTGGATTCTCAATGGTTAATTACCAAGACTATACGAAGTCGGCTGTTGGTGATACCTATCAACTTTCAGAAAAGAACTATCTCAATGTTATGGGAAATCAAGTGGGTATCGTTCCCGAAGAGATTGTGGAAAAAACAGGTGTTGTTTCAGATGTAAAGCAAGTTATTATTGATGGAAATACACACTATTTCATACGTCTTGAAGGTGAAGAAGCCATATACCAAGCAAATTTAATTCTTAGTGATGAACTTGCGTTCTTAACTAAAGGTGACAAGGTAATGATTACCACCAACGGTTCTAAGATTGTATCCTTTGAAATTGTGAAAGAGAAAGTAAATAATTAAAACAAAACACCATCATTAAACAGGAACTGACCTAGTTCCGTGGGACTAAAGAAAAAACCAAGTTAGGATGAAGTTAACCGATAATTTACGGGCGATTGATATCCTAGCTTTTCTTGTATTCGATTTTCATTGTAATATTTTAAATAGTTTATCACAGTTTGTGATACAATTTCAGTAGAACCCTTTAGTTCTGGGTTTAATTCGAATGTTTCACACTTTAGAGAGGCATGAAACGATTCGATAGGAGCATTATCAGCGGGTGTCCCCTTACGGGACATACTCATGGTAATGCTTTTATTTTTTACTCTAAGTTGATACTCTTTTGATGTATAGACACTTCCTTGATCAGAATGAAGAATACATGGCTGAACGATATCCGGAAGTTGATTTAATGTATCAACCACACATTCTAGGTTTTGTCTGTCACTCAATGTAGACGCAATAATCTCACCATTATATAAATCCATGATCGTAGATAAATAGAGCATTTTATGGCCATAAGGGATGTAAGTGATATCTGTCACCAATTTCTCTAGAGGACGTAGTGATTTAAAGTCGCGATTAATGATATTGGGCATAATGATCTTCGGATTTTTGTTTTTTCGATACCGTTTGACCTTAACACGGCATTGACATTGGTGTTTCTGCATTATCTTTTGAACAGTATTCTTATTGATAATTCTTTCTTTTCGAATTAATGCAGTTATTTTTCGATATCCATAACGAAATTTATTTTCTTTACAAAGTTCAATTACTAATGCTTCATTGACAGAATAATTATTAGACTCTAGTTGCTCTTTTTTAGTCCAACGGTAATACGTTGACTTAGGTACCCCAAAAAGATTCAAGATATCTTTAATTGATACAGTGTTGCGATACTCTTCAACGAGCTTGATGATTATTTCAGGAACCACATCCTTTCTCTTTCCAAATACTTTTTTAATAGTTCAATTTGTTGCTCCAAAGATTTAATTCTAAGTCTTTGTGTTTCTTCGACCGTGTCTCCTTCAGGCCCTTTTCCAAAAGTATATTGCTTGCCTACAGGTTGAGAAAATCGATAGTGTTCACCATTTCGATACCATCTCCACCATGTTTTGACTTGTGTTACATTTTTTATTCCAAGTTCAGTCTGAATAAACCTGCTTGAGTATCCTGCCAATTTCATTTCTATAACTTTCATCTTTGTCTCATAGCTATGCATAGTTCGTGTTCCCATATAAAAACCTCCTATATTGAACTATTTTACAATAATTCTCATACAAGAGGTTTTTTTCTTTAGTCCCACGGAACTAGGTCAGTTCCAACATGATGGTGTTTTTGTATTCGTTAATGTGTAATCTAAACTAAGATTCAAATTCTAATATCAAGGCTTCTTCTTGTTTTTCTTCTTCAGCAAGGTTAACGATCCATTTTTCTTTATTCACAAATCGTAATGCAAGCATCATTTTTAAAACATCTGTGGATTGACCAATAATATAGAGCCATAGAATGCTTAAGTCTGTTGTGTATGTGGCAACACCAACAGCTACGAGGTTAACACACCACATATATCCTGAGTCCAGCATTAAAGTAGAACGTGTATCACCACCAGCACGCAGGATGAAATAACAGGTTGTATTAATTACATAAATACTAAACAGTGGTGCTTGAATTCGTAAGAATGTTTGAGCGGTCCACATTGCTTCAGCAGATACGGAATATATTTTTGGAATCATAAAGGTTGATCCTAAAAGTAAAGTTCCAAATACAGCACTCAGAATTACACCAAAACCAAGGAGTCGATATCCATTTTCGCGTGCTTCATCAAGTTTGTTTGCCCCAAGAGGTTGTGAAACGAGAATGGTAATCGCGACAGACATCCCAGCATTCATGGTAAAGAACATATCTGAGACCGTAGTTGCAATTGAATAACCGGAGATAACTTCAGCACCACGAGTTGCGTAGAATCGAAGTAATAATGCCATCCCTGAAGCCCAAAGCACTTCATTTAAAGCGAGTGGGAATGCTTTTGCGGTAATTCGCTTCACAAGAGTTCTAGAAATATCAAACATATCACGAATTCGTGTTTTAAACGCATAATTTCCAGTAACAAGGAAATAACTAATAAACGTTAACTCAACACATCGTGCAATAAAAGTACCAATAGCACCACCAAGTACACCAAGACGTGGCGCACCGAAGTTACCATAAATCAAACAATAATTAAAACAGAAGTTTGTAATCATTGAAATAACACTTGCGACAAGAGGAGTTTTTGAATCTCCTGTTGCTCTCATTGAACCTGCAATGGACAATGTAAATAGGTTGGGAATAAACGCCAACGCACATACGTAAATATATCTCATACCTTGCTCTATTACTTTTGGATCCTTTACAAAGAACCGGATAATATTTCCTGGAAAAAGTAATGCGAGGATGACGAATGTACTCATTATCAACATAGATGTTAGAATTGAAAACCGGAATGTTTGCTTCATATGTTCTTCGTCTCTTGCCCCGAAGAATTGAGCCATAAATACAGCTGATGCAGCAATCACGCCATTGGTTCCAAAAACAGCGATAATAAAGTAACGATTTACGGTGGCAACACCCGATAATGCATGGTCCCCGAGCTGACCAATCATCAAGTTGTCTAATAAGTTTACAGACGTACTGATAAGTTGTTGTAGCATTAACGGAATTGCAATAAATAAAGCTTTTTTGTAAAAGTCTTTATCGCCTACAAATCGCTTTAGATTCATCGATTCGACCTCCTTCTAAAAACGCTAAGACTATCATATAGAAAGAGCAAGATAATATCAATTAAAAAACACTATTTCATCACATTAATTTAACATTTAATACAGTTTTCAAATACGCGTCCTTAAAATCACGTATACTATAAATAAAAGGAGCGAATACTATGATTAAAATTGTGATGATGGTTGGAAGTTTACGTAAAGGTTCTTACAATATGATGCTGGGGAAACATATCCAAAAACGGTATGCTGATCAGTTAGAAATTGAAATTTTAGATATTGATGTTCCAAACTATAACGGAGATTTGGATAATCCAACGGATACACCAGAGAAGGTAAAAGTCATGAATCAAAAAATTCATGATGCGGATGCAGTATTTATGATAACTCCAGAGTATAATCATGGATTATCAGGTGTTTTAAAGAATGCGATAGATTGGGCCAGCCGTACCCAACCTGGGCTTAAGAATAAACCTGGCTTAATTGCATCATGTTCAATGGGACAAACTGCAGGGGCACGTGGATATTTAAACCTTTATACAGTACTTGATACAATGCCTATGTGGCTCTTACCGGGGAATGATATTCTTATTGGTGCAGTTCATACGAAATTCGATGAATCAGGGATGTTAATTGATGAGGGTACTGTAACGTTTATTGATGGTGTCATGAATCAATTTATAGAATACTATAATCAAGTAAAATAATAACGGTTGAGTGGTATTTTATGGTCATTGCAATCGTTATTTTTAAATGATACGATTATTTTCGAGGTGTCTATGAAACCAATTAAAGTATTATTTGCCCATGGTGGTACGCTTGAAAAAGCAGGTACTGAAGCGTATATGATGAGTGTATTTAGAAATGTTGATCCAAACAAGGTACATATTGATTTTCTTGTTTTTGGATGCAAGGAAGGCCATTATGATAAAGAAGTCATAACAAAGGGTGGAAAGATTTTTAGAATTCCTTTAACACCACAAGAATTTTTTGGTAATTATCCTTCACGTAAAACAATTCTAAAAATGCTCGAAAAAGAGCAATATGATATTATTCACAGTCATATGAATGCATTGAATCCATTGTTGTTTCGATCTGCTCGAAAAATAGGGATTCCGTATATGATTTCTCATTCTCATGGGAGTCGTCATTTTGTTGACAATGTCTTGCTGATTAAATATAAAGATCAATTAATGAAGAAAATTCCTGATTATGCGGATGTGCTTTTAGCGTGTTCAAAAGAAGCGGGAGATTTTCTTTATCCAGACCATGATTATACAATCATGAATAACGGTATTGATCTTGCACAATACGAATATAATGAAGTAACACGCAAACGATTGCGTAAAGAATTAAAGTTGGATGATCAATTGGTATTTGGTCATATCGGACGGTTTAATTTTCAAAAAAATCATAAGTTCCTAATCGAAGTTTTTGCGGAAATTTTAAAAACAAAACCCAATGCGATTTTAGCGCTAGCAGGTGAAGGAGAGTTGCTTGATGATGTGGAGAATCAAGTTAAAAATCTTGGAATCGAAGATCACGTTAAGTTTCTCGGGTTAAGGGATGACATTCCGGATGTATTGCAGGTTCTCGATGTCTTTATGCTACCTTCTGTTTTCGAAGGCTTACCTTATGTATTAGTAGAGGCACAAGCTGCAGGACTTTTATGCTTTGCATCCGATACGATTGATCGTCAAAGTGCTTTGACCGATAACTTTCACTTTCTACCAATCGATAATCCCCATGAGTGGTCGGATTACATTGTTGGGCATTTAGACTATGAGCGTCGAAGTACCCGTGATCAATTGATTGAAAAAGGATTTGACGAAAAAGTAAACGTAAAAAAACTAGAAAAGATTTATGTAAATTTAGTTAAGAAATAAGAGCGTGACATACGCTCTTTTTTTATCGCATTTGCAATCTTGAAAAGATACACGATAAAATAGTAAACAGTGGAAGGTCGTGGATTATGAAAAAATCAGAAGTTTATTGGAAGTTGTTTAAATCATCGTTTCATTTAAGTGCATTTACGTTTGGTGGCGGATATGTCATCATTCCGTTGATGCGGACTAAGTTTGTGGAAGAATTAGAATGGATTGAGGAAGAAGAGATGATGGACCTGATGGCGATTGCGCAATCGTCACCGGGGTCTTTAGCGGTTAATTCATCAATCTTAGTGGGATATAAAATCGACGGAATCATAGGGGCTATGTTTTCCATTCTCGGTACAATCTTACCGCCTTTAATTTTACTTACAATAATTTCTCAGTTTTATGCGGAGTTTAAAGCGAATGTGTTTGTGAATGCTGCATTACACGGTATGCAAGCGGGTGTTGCGGCAGTCATTGTGGATGTTGTGATGTCGATGGCGCGTCAAGTATTTAAACTTAAGCGTACATTGCCCGTTGTTATAATGGTTACGTCTTTTATTGCAGCGTATTTCTTAAAAATTAACGTGCTTTATATTATTATTGCTGCAGGTTTTATAGGAGCCTTGCATCAAGGTAGCACTTCGGAGGTATCGCAATGATTCTTTGGGAACTTTTTATTTCTTTTATGCAAATTGGACTTGTAAGTTTTGGTGGCGGTTATGCTGCCCTTGCGCCGATTCAAAGTCAAGTCGTTGTAGGTCATGGTTGGCTTACGATGACTGAGTTTACTGATTTAATTACCATTTCGCAAATGACTCCAGGACCGATTGCTCTGAATGCCGCTACGTTTGTGGGATTAAGGGTTGCAGGGATTCCCGGTGCTGTAGCAGCAACCTTGGGTAATGTTTTTCCATCGATTGTGATTGTGCTTTTTCTTGCAACGATTTATTACAAATTTAGTGACGTCACCATCATTCAAAATGTTTTGGATGGACTTAGACCTACAGTAGTTGCTTTAATTGCTTCAGCGGGGCTTACAATCCTTATTACAGCGTTTTTTGGTGAAGGAACAATTGATTTTAGTCAGTTTGATGTTTCGAATGGTTTCTTGTTTGTGATTGCAATTATTGGTTTACGAAAATTTAAGTTAGATCCTACCAAGATAATTATCCTTACAGGTCTATTAGGAATTGGTGCAATGGTTCTTGAAAAACTATGATGCAACAAGATGTGTCTTTACGTTTGAGGAGCCGTTTGATAGGCTTTAACTATTAGGAGGCTTTATGAAACTTAGTGATAATTTAAAACGGTTACGAGAGGAGAAATCCCTTACTCAGGAAATGGTCGCACAGTCTTTAAACGTATCACGACAAGCCGTTTCAAATTGGGAACAAGGCAAACGGTATCCCGATGCGATTATGTTGATACAGATATCAGAGTTTTATGGTGTGCCTGTTGATGATTTACTAAAGTCGGATAGGGACTATGCAAAGGCACTAGTTATTGATAAGGCTCGTTTCGAAGAAGTGTTGTTTATAGGAACTCAAATCTTAATGATGATCACGATCTATTTTTGGAATGATGTTCCAGGAATGGTTTTTATATTTATGGGATGTATTCTTGTATCGGCTTATACCGATGAAGTTTGTGAATATATCGAATGGGGCTTAAACAATATTAAAATTAAAAAATGATTGGCAACGATCATTTTTTTGTTTTTTATGACAAAATTGCACGAAATTTAAGAAAGTGTGAGTAATTAGGTGTGAAGGCTTTGATATCTTGCTATTTCGGATAAAAGCGTACTTAAAACTACATCAGTTTATACATAAAAAGTCTTTGTAAATGTCCTACAACCGTAAATATAATTGATTACAATATGCTTAGCGTGAGTTAATATGCTCACAAAATTAATAGAAAAGGAAGGGGGATTGCAGAGGTTTAAGTGTTGGATGTTCGTATATTTTTTTATAAAAACAATGAGGAGAAAAAAATGGACAAAAGAAATGAACATAGAATCCTAAAATGCTTAACCATATTTGTACTGTCGATTGGACTTGTATTTAGTCATGCACGACCAATTTATAGTGATACTCAACCCGTAATCGATTTTGTAAATACTACAGGTGAGTCTGAAGTTATTTCGATGACTGAGTCAAAGGAATATAAAGCGACTGTAATGTTTGAGGGGAAAACACCTGAGGAGCTTAAAGCCTTGGCTGAGAATGCATCTTGGACTTTGACACGAGATGAAGGGGGCCAAAACGAAGAAGATTTTCCATATCAATATTTGGGAGCACCCTTGAATGAGTGGACAGTCTTTAAAACTAAATTTACCACTGCAGGAGATCCTTTATTCAAGGATATTAAAACAGAGGTAATTCCAGGAGGACTACAGTTAACGTTTAAGAATGTGTTAATGTTTGGTGTGAATGGAATAGATGGACGTGAACGACCATTAATCCGAAATGCACTCCTAGATTACACAGGGACTTATGACTTAAAACTGGTAGAGGGCGACCAAGTCTTAGCGACCACTCCTGTTTTATTTAAACCGTATAACAGTTACACACTTTACAGTGAAATCGATCAACGACTGGCAGACCTTGCGGCCTTAGCTTTATCAAAAGGAATTCACGCGGAAGTACGTGAATTTGGCCAAACTGCAATGGGAAGACCGATGAATGCGATCTTTATTGCGGATACGGCTGAGACGCTTTCAAATCATATGGCGTTAAATGAACGTGCAGAATCTGATCCACAATCAGTGATTCAAGATATTGAATCCGGGGCAATCGATTATAAAGTTCCGATTCTCTACAACAACATTCACTCCGATGAAAATCCAGGAATTGATGCGATTATGGAATTTTTAACTGTGATGATTGAGAATGCAGATGGAAGTGTTGAATACCGTCGTGTTAACGGATTAACATCTGAAGGAAAAGCACAAGTCGAAGCAGAAAAAAAGAGCAGAGGTATTAAGTGGTCTGAACTTATTGAGAATGATGTGACTGGTGTAGGTTATATTCGGGATGGGGTTGAAAGTGAAGAACATCCAGGCAGTACCGATGCAGCCGCTGATTTAAGTGAAGAACAACTTTCAAAATTCTATGAAATGGAGCATGTAGACTTAAACATTAAAGCAATGCTTGAGGATGTGTTCTTTATCGTCGTACCTGCTGAGAATGCGGATGCCGCAGCAACAAATGTCCGTACAAATGGAAACGGGTTTGATTTAAACCGTGATAATACATATCAAACACAACCTGAAACTCAAGCAATGGCGCGTCTTATTTCAACGTGGAACCCTGTAAACCTTTATGAAATTCATGGTTTCTATAATCAATTCCAAATTGAGCCGTGCTCACCAACGCATGAGCCAAATGTGGAGTATGATCTCTTTATTGAAAATGCACTCGCTCAAGGAGAGGAATTTGGTGGTGTTGCCATTACCAATAATAAATCAATTAATAGTTTCCAAATGCCAATGCGTGATTACCTTAAGTCAAACAAAAATGGTGGTTATGAATGGGAACCATTTGATGATATGTCTTCAAGTTATACACCACAATATTCAATGTTACACGGTGTGGTAGCTTATACCGTTGAAGTTCCGTATGGAAATGAAGATGCAACCCAAGCTGTTAAGTATGCGTTATTAAACAACGGTCGTTATGTGGGAATGCATAAGAAAGAATTCTATACCAATCAACTTAAAGGTTGGGATCGTGGTATCAAAAATATTGATGCGGACGAAATTCGTCCATACTACGTAAACCAACAAGATGAAAAAGGCGCAGAAGCAGATATCTTCCGTGCACGTTATGAAGAAAACAATAACTTCTTCCCAGAGTATTATGTAATTCCAATGGAACCATCCATGCAAAAAAACTTGCATGCGGCAACTGAAATGATGGAATATTTATTACGTAATGATGTGAAAGTTAAAGTGTTAGGCAATGAAGTAGAAGTTAAGGGAACCAAGTATCCTAAAGGAACCATGCTTGTTGATTTGCATCAAGCTAAACGAAACATGGCCAATGCTGCCCTCTACAATAACATTGTCATTAAAAATTGGACTGACCTTTATTCAGAACCACTTACTGCATTCTCAGAGTTACGTGGCTTTGATATGGATGTGATCACCCAAGTTGGTGCATTTGAAAGCGCAGAATTTGCATGGCTTGATGAAGCGCCAGAAACCGTAACACATGTTGATGGTAAGGGTGAAATTGTGATTGTCTCTAATAACAGCGTCGCTTCGATACAAGCAATCAATGAGTTGCTTAAGTCTGAAGAAGCAGTTGGATTTATAACATCAGGTGATCATAGTGGTGACTTTGTAATGTCTGAGGCAACATTTAATTTGATAGAGGATTCTTATGTACTTCAAGCAACACGAACCAATACAATGCCTAAGGCTCAAGTTATCACAAAATCCGCAAAACTTTATGTACCAGGTGCTGCACCAACATATGCAGTGAAAAAAGACACGGGTGAGCCGTACGGTCATACAAACTACACCAATCGTCTTAATACAAACCTCAATTGGGATTATTATGTTTGGGGACAAGAACTTGGTTTTGACTTGACACGCGATCTTGATGAAGCAGATATTGTGATTGGGAATCGTTCATTACGTGATGATGAACGTAATGCCGTAAATGCCGGAAAATCCTATATTGGATATGGGGGATATGCGCTCGATTCTCTTGAAAAAATGGGATTAGACATCGAAGCAAATTACGACATGAGTTATGATGCACTCACAACGGTGACGTATCCAGAATCCAGTTACATTACAGCGAAATATGCTCAAGACAATGATTATATTATGTATGGTCACGGTGGAAACAGCATCGTTAAAGCACCAGAAGGATCAAAAGTACTCATTAAAACAACCGATGAAGAACCCATTGAAGGCTTTATGTCACAAGAACACATTGATACCTATAAGAATTCAATTCAGGCCATCGAACTTAAAAATGATACACATGACCTTCTCATTTTCGCAAACTCGATTACAAACAAAGCACATCAAAAAGATGATTATCGCTATGTGACCAATGGAATATTCACAAAATATTTAGGTGATACGATGAACATTGATGTTAAAACACCGGAACCAGAACCAAAACCAGAACCAAAACCAGAACCAAAACCGGATCCAAAAGAAACTTTAAAACTTACCGGATTACCGGATAAAGTTCGTGTCGGTGATGTTTTTGTTCTAACACCAAGTAGTGATGACCAAGCTAAGGGTGAAGGATGGGTATATGATGACGTATTCTTCTCCGCAACCTTCAACAGTCCGGCAACCTTTACCGCATTAAAAGCAGGTAGCACAGCCATCACATATACAAATAAAAAAGGTGAGAAAACAGAACTACCTATTACAATCTTAGAAAAAGAAGCAGAAAAACCTGGTGGTAAATTACCAGGAACGGGTGTTACACCGACTCAAACTGCAATTTATGTAGGAATTGGAGTCGTCCTCATTGGAGGTGTCTTCTACTGGTTCTCAAAGAAGAAAAAATAAAATAAAAAAAACGAACATGTTGATTCATGTTCGTTTTTCTTTTATAAAATTAGAGGGTTTTTGTGGCAGCAATCGCTGCTTCGTAATTGGGTTCTTGTGCCATTTCTGGAACTATTTCTGAATAAACAAGTACACCAGCTTGATCAATCACAAAAATCGATCGTGCAAGTACTTCAAATTCAGGAATCCAAACACCATAAGCATCTGCAAATGAGTGATCTTCATCACGCAACATTTCACTATCGATGCCATTGGTTGCACACCATGATGCAAACTCTTCTTTAGTATTATTAGAAATATTCACAATCGTTACGTCTTCAAGTTCGCTTGCAACTTGGAAGAAATGACGCGTCTGTAAATCACAGATACGCGTGTTGATGTCAGGGAAGACACTAAGCAAGACAACTTTCCCTGCAAGTGTTTCCGTCCCTACATA
Source organism: Erysipelothrix amsterdamensis (assembly GCF_940143175.1). NCBI lineage: Bacteria > Bacillati > Bacillota > Erysipelotrichia > Erysipelotrichales > Erysipelotrichaceae > Erysipelothrix > Erysipelothrix amsterdamensis. The sequence goes on from NZ_OW659496.1 coordinate 209,468, forward strand.
AACATCCTCTAAATTCTTAAGTTTAAATGCTGGTGCTTTTTGTCCAATAACAGGAAGAGATCCTGCTAAAGAAGTTGGAACTCCTTTTTTTGTAATTTCCATATCAATCACGCTCCTTATATCTATTATAGAATTAAAGCGTGTTGCTTGCATCTTGTATGCTTAAAGTTGTGTCAACGGTCCTGATTTATGCTATTCTTAAAGGAAGAAAAAGGTGATGGATATGAAGAAAATACCCGTAATAAAAAATGAACAATTAACACTCGAAGTAAGGGACCTCACATTTGAAGGATTTGGTGTGGTTAAGAAAGATGGTTTTCCAATCTTTGTGGAAAACTCAATACCGGGTGAAACCATAACAATCTCTATCACAAAAGTGACCAAACGTTATGCTTATGGGCGTATTATAAGTATTGAAAACCCATCACCCAAACGTGTAGCGTTGGTAGATAAAGTTGGTACACGTATTGGAACCATGCCGCTTCAACACATGGCATATGATCTCCAATGTGAGTTTAAACAAAATCAAGTTAAAGCGACCTTAGGACGTGTCATTGATCTTGAAGATGTTCTTGTGCTACCAACGCTCGGAATGGAAAATCCATGGCACTACCGTAATAAAGCAACCATACCGGTACAATCCGTAAAGGGCGTATTAGAAACAGGATTCTTTAAACGTGGTACTCATGATCTTATTCCAATCGAAGATTACTATATTCAAGAAGAAGCTCTGGATAAAGCAATCTTAATTATTCGGGATCTACTTCGTCAATATAAAATTACGGCCTATGATGAAACACATCATACAGGATTAATACGAAATATTATGGTCCGACAAGGCCACTATACTCAAGAATTAATGGTGGTTTTGGTTACAAATGGTTCTAAACTTCCTTTCGAAAAAGAAATTGTGAATGCCATTGTGGAAGCATTACCCAGGACGGTAAGTATCGTTCAGAATATTAATACTAAACAAACAAATGTTATTTTGGGAAGCGAACAGAGAATTCTTTTTGGAGAAGATCTATATCATGATCAACTCTTAGGAAAGACATTTAAGATTTCTTCGAAGTCGTTCTTCCAAATCAATACAAAACAAACGGAAGTCCTTTACCAACAAGCCATTGAAATGGCAGAAGTTACAAACGATGATGTTGTCGTAGATGCTTATTGTGGGATTGGTTCAATTACCTTAAACTTGGCAGACAAAGCGAAGTTTGTTTATGGTGTTGAGATTGTTGAAGATGCAATTACCATGGCAAAAGAAAACGCGAAACTAAATCACATTGAAAACGTACAATTTGAGGTGGGAGAAGCCGAAAAAATCATGCCTGCGTGGGTTAAAGAAGGCATTGAAATTGATGTCTTGGTGGTGGACCCACCGCGTAAAGGACTTGATCCTGTATTTATTGAAGCAGCCATTACTTCGAAACCACGTCGCATTGTTTACGTAAGTTGTAATCCAATTTCTCTTGCGAAAGACTTAAGATCGTTTATAGATGGCGGTTATCGCGTTGAAAAGGTACAACCAGTCGACATGTTCCCTCAAACTACACATGTGGAAACAATTGTATTGCTGATTAAAAAATAACGAAAAAAAACAGAGTGAGACGCAAATATGTGCGTTCCACTCTGTTTTTTTATTTCAAGATGTCGTTTAAGGACTCGGTGATTGTAGGATGTGTGTAAATACGATCCCGCAAGATTCGATAATCGAGTTTTAAATCCATGGCAAGGGTTATTAAGTTAATCATTTCATGAGACTCAATCCCAAAGAGAGAAGCACCAATGATTTGATTTGTGGACCGGTCAATTAGGATTTTGAAGAGCCCTTTTGTATTGCCGCTCACATGTGCTTTAGGGATGGTGCTTAGAGGTTGTTTGAACACCTGGTAATCGATGTTTTGTTCGAGAGCTTGTTGTTCAGTAAGCCCAACTCGTGAAAGTGGTGGTGTGATAAACAGGGTATAGGGTACAGATGTTCGATTTTCAGTTGTGCGTTGTCGATCCCCAAAGAGATCATCTTCCACAATGCGGAAATCATCCAAAGATATATAAGTAAACTGTTGTCCACCTTTCACATCACCTAATGCCCAAATGTTGGGCGCATTTGTTTTAAGGTGTGCATCAACGATAATTGCCCCACGTTGATCCCGTTTGATATCTGTATTTTGTAAGCCTAAATCATCAGTGTTTGGCTTACGGCCGATTGCACCGAGTATTTTAGAGGCTCTAATACTGTGAAGTTCATCTTGGGTGATATAAGTTACCAAAGCATGGTCTTGGTAATCATCCACAGCGCTGATCGTAACGCCCATATTAATCGAGATTCCCATATCTGTAAGCGTATCATAAATCGAATTCGCGATATCACGATCTTCACGTGGAAGGAATACCTCTTTTTCATCAAGGATGGTCACATTAGAACCATAAGCCTTAAACATTGAAGCAAATTCCAAGCCAATATATCCAGCTCCGATAATAACTAAATCAGAAGGAAGATTTGTGAGATTCATGGCTTGCGTTGAATCGATAAGATACTGACTGTTTTGAAGCGTTGGGGACTGAGGGGGGATGGGAACAGATCCCGTATTAATAAAAATCCGTTCGGCTTCGATTTGATATGTTTCCATCGCATCGCTTGTTACTTCGAGAATTGTGTTTGAAACAAAACGGGCCGCGCCATCTACAACTGTAATGAGTGGATTGTCACTAAGCATGTGATAATTCTTATTTCGAAGAAGGGAGACCGTCTGGTCTTTCGAACTGACTGCATTTTTAAAGGGGATGTGAGCCTCACTGCCGTGAATTAAAGCTTTTGAGGGAATACATCCAATATTAATACATGTACCACCATACATTTCAGGTGATTTTTCAATAACTAAGACCTCTTCTTGTTCAGAAGCAAGTCTTTTTGCGAGTGTTTTTCCGCCTTTTCCAAAACCAATAATAACATTCTTTACCTTTTTCATTGGGACCTACTTTCTTTATCAAGAACCAGTTTTTAAAATAGAAATCCGGTTCTTTTTAATCACTTTGTATCTTAAATATAACAAATTCCCAACAAAATATTCCAATCATTTGCGCACATTCATATAAATTTTTAGAAGGAGGATATATGTTTAGTAAATTTCAGTATCTTTAACTCCAAATGTTTACGTGTTTAAAGTTGATAGTCGTCATAGATTTAACTATAATGATTAATGAAAGCGTATACAGGAGGGGAATATGAAAAAAAGTAAATATCGCATGGTTATGACACTTTTATCAGTTAGCCTAGCGATACCATTGTTACCAATTACAAAAATTAGTGGGGACGACTCTATGAAAATCATCTCAGTAAATGATTATGGTGCGGATGCATCGGGAATGAAAGAAAGTGGACCGGCAGTCACCAAAGCACTTGAGGAAGCCAAAGCATTTGAAGGACCGGTCGAAGTTCAGTTTGATCCCGGAACATACCGTATAACCAAAGAGTTTGCGCAAACGCGGGAAATCCACACATCCAATACAGACAGTGTTGATTTTCCAACCAAACATATTGGACTTTTAATCGAAGATAACCATAATCTAACACTCAATGGTCAAGGGTCACAAATACTTTTCGAAGGGAATATGATGGCTTTGGGTGTTGTGAAGTCTTCAAATATCAAAATTCAAAATTTATCATGGGATTTTTTAGTTCCCACAACATCCGAAATGACTGTTTTTGATTTCGATACCGATAACAAAACAGTTGATTTCTATATACCATCTTATTTTAATTATGAGATCCAAGGAAATTCTATCCTGTGGAAATCAGAATTAGATTCAAGTGGCAATCCGTATTGGACGGAACGTAATGGTCACCGCAACTATGGAATTCAAGTAAAATATCCGACTGAAATGATGGGGCGGAGCTATTATGCGAACCAAGACCCTTTCCATGGTGTCTCCAATATTGAAACCTTATCCAGTGGTCTTTTACGGTTCACCTACAACACAAAGCCCCAAATTGATCCCGTAATAGGTATGAACTACCAATTACTATCAAATACTGAACGCAGTACCGCCGGTGCGCTGGTATGGGAAAGTAAAGACGTGACATTTGAGGATGTTAAGATTTCCTACATGCATGGATTTGGGCTTCTTGTTCAGATGTCCGAGAATGTCTATTTTAATCGTTTAAGAATGGAAACAGATATTGAGACCGGAAAAAACACTTCTAGCTATGCCGATGGCATTCATGTATCCGGCTCAAAAGGGAAAATTGAAATTACCAATTCATTCTTCAATAATACCCATGATGATCCCATCAATATTCATGGAACGTTTACTCGTGTAGAAAAAAGAATATCCGATACGACCTTACAATTAAATTATATTCATAAACAACAGGGTGGTTTTCCACAATTCTACCCTGGAGATAAGGTAGTATTCTACTCGCGTGATACCCTGGAATCCAAAGACTCTGAAACAGAGTATACCGTCAAACGTGTTCAAGGACCCAATTCGAGTGATCCGCGTAAAATGGTTGTGGAATTTGAAGAAGCGATTCCAAGTTATGTGGATGAGAAAATTGGAAATCAACCGAAGTATGTAGCGGAAAACATTACATACACACCTGAAATTCTTATTAAAAACAATGATTTTAAAAATGTCTTTACGCGTATGATTCTTGTAACATCTCGAAAGAAGGTTATCATCGAAGACAATCGCTTTGATGCTCCAACAATGCCAACCTTGTTTTTCTCCAATGACTCGGATGAATGGTATGAATCAGGTCCTATTCGTGATTTAGAAATACGAAATAATACATTTAAAATTCGATCTCTAGGAAGAACATGGTGGAAATATGCACCAGCTATCTACTTCCATCCTGTTACTAAAGGAGGTCAGTTCCCATCTGCAGAGAATCCAATCCATAAAAATATTCTTATTGAAGACAATACATTTTACTTGGAAAGTGATGGGGTACTACGAGCTGAAAGCGTTGAGAACCTTACATTTATAAACAATAAAATACTCCGACTTAAACCGGAGATTAAACTCCATCTTGATGGAGATGAAACACTTGCTCTCGGGAGTGAATACCCACTTCGTCTTGAAGCAAATGGCAATCAAGTTGAAGGTTTAGAGGTCTTGCCAAATGGTCCTGAGAATAATTCTGGATCTGTCGCGAATATCTTAGAATTTAAAAACAGCAAAAATGTATTTGTAGAGGGTAATACTTATGATGATGGACTCAAGAAAAATGTTCTCATTGAAGGCATGCAAGATCATCATTATGAGATTAAAGATAAGGATTTACATATCCTAACCCAGCGTGAAAATCGTAATCCGACAGAACCTGTTGGTGACATACATTATGTATCGACCCATCCAGACATTGCGAGTGTGGATGGTGATGGAATCATTCGAGCACACCAATCCGGAAAGACGGATATTTATGCTTATACCGTTTGGAACGATACACTTATTAAATCAAACATTAAATCAATAACTGTTGATGAATCAAAAACTCAAAAACTCAATGTGGAGGATCCGATTATACAAATGAATCCTTCCAGTGAATCGTTATCCGTTCTTATCGATGGCGTTGCAATCCGTTTACAGGACTTACATATTAAGAGTTTGGATGAGGCAATTATTTCATTCGAAAATGGAACACCAAATATTAAGAAAAGTGGCATTGCGAAAGCATCCATAAACCATGAAGGTAAAGAAGGTGTTGTGTACTTCGTTGTGGATAATCCCGAGGACCAACTTGTTTTAAATCCACGAATCTCAATAGAAGATCAGAATAAAGGATTAAGTCTTAATTCGACATCATTCTCAATTGATCGTGAGAATGGTCAAGATTTATGGGGGAACGATAACCGCTTATCAAATCTTGTAGGTGTTGATTTAAAACCGCTTAATGACGGAAACCGCGTGATTGTGGCGACATTGGATGGATTACCATTACGTGCTGCTAACAGCTGGGATTCGAGTTATATGATGCTTATGAAGCAAAAACAAGATGGATCGTTAGATCGTGATAATTACATCTCAATTGGAAAACGTGCTCATGCAGATGGAATTGGGTTTGTACAAGAGATTCATGGACAAGGTAAAGAAGCAGCAACCAACACAATTGAGGATAATCCTAAAGTAAAACAAACTTTCGCATTGGAGCACCTCAATCACAAAGTTAATGCCTATGTTCTGAAAGAAGAAGGATTTAAACTCATTCATACCTTTGAAAATATTGAGCATCTGGGGGAGAATCCTGTATTAGCGTTTGCAGGATGGGGTAATACGCAAAATAATCGCACATTTGAAGTGAGTGATCTTAAAGTCTATAATGGTTCACTTTCTGAGCGTGAAGGTGTAGAACCACTTAAAATACAAATTCCAGATTCGAATACGTATAACCTTGAAACCCTTGATATTGTGCATACAGAGGCAAACATGTATCACGTTAAAACGAATTATGAAGGGAAAACGCATGTATTTGTGAGAAATCAAGAGCAATTAAAATATGTGGATAAGGCTATACTCTACTTACAGGATGGGAGAACATATGACATTGATGTAATTCATCAAGCATCAAGTGGGAAATTCTCAAATCGTATCCACCAAACCTATACAACCCAAGATCAAGAAGCTTATGCTTCAATCCATAATCAAAAACTTGAAGATAAGATGACTCTCACAATTCCGGCAGATCTTCTTAAATTATCTTACATTGATTTAGATGGAAAATTACAAGCGGTATCAATTGAAAATCGTGATTCGATTACACTTGATAACAAACACGTTTATCTTAATAAAGTTAAGTCGAACGCCGTTGAGATTCAAGATATTAAACCATCGTTTGGAACGGTTGATTTAAACCAACGTGACTCGTTTATTTATACTGATCGTGAGAATACGCTCGAACTTAAAATCAAAACAAACGTACCAAATGAGAATATTACTGTTGTGAATGAAGACCACGGTATATTTAAAACCATCGATGAAGTGGGGACTGTGCAATTAGACATTTTTAATGGCGTAACAAGCTATCATGTTAAAGCACGTGCAGAAGATGGTATTACAACAGATACGCATGTCATACACATACTCCGGAATGCCCCAATTACCAAAAATATAGAGAAAATCGAACTGGGTGAAGCATTAATTGAACTGGATACGAAAACGATTGATTTTAAACATAAATATCATTTGGAAGATTTAAAGGTGAGTGCAGGGGATTCCAACATCACCACATCATTTTATAATGTTCCTCGCGAAAATCTAAGTCGTAAAATGACGACAAGCCAAGATGTAATTATGAAAGTTGAATTCGAAGACCATCGTACGGTAATCTATAAAGAATTTGAAGCAGTAAATCTTGCGGTAAGTCTGGAATTGAATCAAATAAAAGGTTTGATTCAATTAATCGAGAATTTAGTAAAAAGTAAATATACTTCTGAGAGTTGGAATGCGCTTGAAATTGTCTTGGATGATGTGAAGGTGTTATTAAGTCAAGAGGGCATAACACAAGATGATGTCGATGAAGGATATCATAATTTAATGACTGCATACAAAAAGCTTGAAGAACATAAAGCGGACAAACCAACAGACAAACCAACAGACAAACCAACAGACAAACCAACGGAAAATCCGATGGACAAACCGACAGATATCGGAACGGAATACCCAGAACACACGAATCCTGATGATTCTGCAAACGAAAATTATTTGCCACTCACTGGTATGTCATCAAAATATGAATCAGTTTTCCTTGTTGGTTTAGGAATGGCGCTTATCATGGTAAATCGTCGCAGAAGATAAAGGTAAGTCAATGACATGAATTTCCCTACTTTATTTGATATGATTAAGACAACATATCTTAATATCAGATATAAAAGGAGTTTACTATGGGAATGAATAAAGAATTTAATGCCGTTAAGGAATTTCATGAGAAATTTGGACATCCGGTTAAAGATGAGCCTGTAATGATGGATGCAGATCGTGCAGCGAAACGATATGCATGGATGCTTGAAGAAATTAATGAATTTATTGAAGCGGAAGATATTGTCGAACAAGCAGATGCGATGATCGATACAATTTATTTTGCTTTAGGAACACTTGTAGAGATGGGAATTGAACCGGAACCACTCTTTGAAATCGTTCAACACGCAAATATGAGTAAGTTATGGGAAGATGGTAAACCGCACTACAATGAAGATGGGAAAACTATCAAACCTAAAGGATGGGAAGATCCCCATAAAAAATTAGAACAAGCAATTGAATCAATGAAAAAATAACACAGATATCTGTGTTATTTTTGTAGGAGGTTATAATGACAAAACGAATCAAGACAACTAAACAAGAGATTGCGGATTATTGGGCATCCCAAATTGACGCGCTCAATTTGACTGTGACTTCGAAGCAAGCAGGCACACACTGTTGGCGATGTGGTATAAAAAAACGTTTAGATCGTTGTCATATTCTTGCGGAGTCTTTAGGTGGCGTGGATACTCCATCGAATTTTGTATTGCTTTGTAAGCATTGCCATATCGATAATCCTAATGTCAGTCATCCTCAAATTATTTGGGATTGGTTGAGGGCGTACGCAGTGAGCTCGGATCAAGTGTATTGGTTTGAACAAGGTCTTCGAGAGTATACATATATTTATAATGAAACCGTGGATAGAGAATTAATCGATTCTAAGTTGTTTCAAGAGTGTTTTCTTGAACAAATGGAGGAAGTATCGCACCATTTTGGACAACCCCGTAATAATCCTGCGACAATCGCAGGTGCCATTAAATTAGCGATGGATGAAATAAATAAGGACCGCTAAATGCGGTCCTTATTCTTGAAATAGATTGTGCTCGTTTTGTGACAAAATCGCATCTCGTAGCCGAATCTGTGCAGCTTCCATTTTATTTAAATTATTGTCTTTAGCAAGAGTTCGAATTTCTTCCTTAATAATATCGGGGCTTTCGCTGGTAATTCGAGATATTTCTTCGACAAATACTCTTAACTCAGATTTATAGGGAACAGGTTGTGATTGCTTCCAACCAATGTAGCTTAAAGAACATAGATTGGTAATAATTAGAAATACAATTAAATACTTTTTTTTCATACTTACAACATCCTCTCGGCATAAGTTTATAGATTTTCACTTAAATTGAAAAGGCTTGTAGCACCGGTTTTTAAGAAAAACAGTGATTTTAGTATAGAAACAAAGAGTTTGTTAAGAAAACGTTGATTGGAGTATGACTTTCACAATTTTATTTTAATGAAGATAATACATCCTTATAAATTCGATCAAAGGGTGTTGCTGCTTTTAGATCTTCAATAACTTTTTGTGCAGCTTCTACATGATCAGTTATAATTCCCGTAACTTCCATGGTTAGGTATAAATCCATACGATCTTCTTCGTTTACAGTCCAAACGAAAAGGTCTTTATTGTAACGTTCGATATCATTTAATGTACGAGAAGAAATCGAGGAATCTTCGATAGAATAAAAATCGACATCCAATCGTTCTAATCCACCAATGTTTAAGCCTAATATGTAACCGGTATATGTATCTGGGTAGTTTTGCTTAAGTTTTAGAATAGCGGTTTTATCGAGTGATTGAAAGGCGGTCACAGGACGCATTTCATATTTGTCGAGCGTGGCAATCATTTTATCGATAAAGTCATCTTGATCATACTTTGAAGTCTTAAGCTCAACCATGAGAGGTTGGTTAAGTTTTTTTGCTTCGGCAACATATTCATCAAAAGTAGGAATTCGACTTTCATATCCATTATGTTCTAAGACTACTTTTTGAATTTCCTCAAGTGTAAGAAGATGAATGTTGTCAGATTGCTTGCTAAGGCGTTTTAACGTATTATCATGGAATACAACGAGATGTCCATCTTGTGTCATTTGAATGTCCATTTCAACGTAGTCAGGCTTGTAGGTACTTGCAATTTGTAACGATTCAAGTGTATTCTCAATTGCTTTTACCGATTCGCCCCGGTGTGATACGACTTTGGTTGAGGAAGTCAAAGCGTCGCTGGGTGTATTCAAGTATACATTAACACCAAAAACAATAAATACAGCGACCATCACAATATTAACGAGAAGATGGTGTTTTTTAGGCGCAAAGTTTTTTTCGCGTAAATATGGTTTTTCTCCAAGAATCTCATGATATGCAACGACAGTTGCTTGTAAGGTAAAGATACTTGAGTACGAAATCGTAAATGCTAGAAAAAAGAAGATTAGAGATACAGAAAGTGCTCCTGTAATTTTGGCAACTTGAATATTGGTATCAGGTACTATAGCCATCGGGATAGAGAGAAGGAATACACCTGCAACTGTGATAGCAGACGTTAATAAGGTAATTACCGTAACAAGTTGGAATATTTTGAAACTTCTTTTTTTGGTTAGTTCCCAACTCGCTTTCGCAGCGTCTATAAAACTAAGATCATCTCGTGTTATAAAGATGACAGGTGTGAAAAAGAGTTTAATATTTAAAATGAAGGCAGCGACAATAGCTGTAGTATATGCGATTAAGCCTGCAGGATTTTCCAATACGGCATCGACAACAAATCTGGGTAAGTGTACATTGGATGTTATATTTGTTGTGAGGCCGATATTCGCATTAGGCATGATTAGAAATATATAAACTAATATGAGTAAAATTTCCGATGAAAATATTTTACGTAGCGGTTTGATAAAATCATTTTTTCCCAATTTCCGATTTTCATAGGGACGATTCGCGAATTTAATGATTATAGTAAGTTGGAATAAAATAAAAATAGCGATGAGTAGGACACTTATAATTAAAAATAAAAGTGACGTGGGACTTCCTAAGAGTTCCCAAAAATTTTCGTTTGTGATACCGATGATGTTTGCTCTAAAAAGAGCTATTTTAAAGACGCGATCCGCAATCTGTTTAATTAAGAGTAACGACATTGATTCTGCAAGAATTATAATGAGTACGTAGCGAAATGTGTCATCTTTGATTTGAATAAAACTTTTCTTAAGTGTCTCAAGTATTTTGAATGTTTTCATAAAAATCCCCTTTCGCTTCTATTATATGAGAGATTGGTATTAAAACCTATTAAGACTCTCTTAAGAACAAAAAAAGAAAGCGTATTACGCTTTCTTGCAGCTACAGTTATCTTGGTCACAACCGCATGAAACAACGCAGTTACAGTCAACAGAATCAACGGCTTCTTTATCGTTCAACGCAACCATCAACATCTTCTTATCCTGATGCGAAAGATCATAATGATCGATAATATTTCGCAACGTACTTCCAACTTCTTGAGCACATATTGAATCAAATGCTTCCATGATTCGACTCTGCGTTCCTTGTTTCTCAGTCATTGTAGGACGGTAGACATAAGCTTTACCTTCAGTATCCGCTTTAACGTAACCTTTTTTCACCAAACGGCTAATCAATGTTTTTGTTGTCGCAGGTTCCCAGTTCTTAACGTTTTTAAAATGGTCGGCCACCTCACGACTTGTGGCATGATTTAGTGTCCACAATACGCGTAATACTTCCCATTCTGAATCTGATACCAATTTCGTGTGTTTCATTGAATCACCTCTGCTTATAGATTACGTTTGTAGTCGGTATAAGTCAAGGTAAATGATTAGGCATTGTATGAAAAAAAGTGTAATTAAAAATACCACTTATGCAAATAAATACCACTTAAGCAAACTGCATTTACAAGCGTTTATACATTCGATAAATTTGTGGAGAAAGATGTGAGGTGATCGAAGTGATATTTATTGCCATGTGTATTAAAACAGAAAAAAATCGAGAACTTGTGAAAAAAGTAGTGATGCAATGTAGTGAGATTTTATTGTTACCAATTGTTGCGGATTCTGTTCGAAAAGTTGATCAACACTATCAAATTGTGATTACAGATCATAATTGTGCGCATTCAAAACACCAAGGATTAGATCAACATGTTGTGTATCTAGATGTTCCTATGGTGGATGATATCCTAAAATATACATATCATATTCCATTTTGTCCGAATAAACTTTATCAATGCTTGTTGACGATTATTCAGGAGCACCGTCCTTGGTCTGATTGCATTGTAATTGATGGAAAACCATCGCAACGTGTCTGCGCAGAGGATATTTATTATGTGGAAACAGAAGGTAGAAAAATTGCAGTTGTAACGAAGAATGGAAGATTTTATAGTAATCGTATCTTTTCGATTTGGGAAAATCTATTATCACGATTTACATTTGAACACTGTTATCGTGGAATAATGGTTAATTTAAAATATGTGAGGGCAGTGTCTTCGAGTTTGCTATTTTTAAACGATGGAACGCGTTTGCCAATCTCAAGAAGACGTTATCAACGGTTCTATCGGAACTATAATCGTTTGAGAAAACAATAAGAAAGATGAAAATAATTTAGAAATCGTTTAAAATAGAGTTAAAGGAAGTGAGGCGTGAGCTCATGGATATTTTAATTCTTGGACTTGGGACGATTGGAACGCTTTATGGTTCTTTGTTTTCTCGTGCCGGTCATAATGTGGAACATTTCCTTCGCGAAGGAAAAGAACATGTCGATTGTGTTCATGTGAAGTTACTTGATGGAAGACTTAATCCTAAAGGAAAAGAACTATCCTACGACTATAAAATTAATCCATCAACCAAAAAAGAGTATGACTTTATTTTTGTTAGCGTGTCATCAGGAAATCTAAAAGAAGCAATGGATTGTTTAAGGAATGCGAAAATTCATGGTACCGTATTACTATTCACTGGAGTATGGACAGATCATAAACGTCTTGATGAAATCATGGGCTTCTACAATTATATTTTAGGATATCCTGTGGGTGGTGGCTCAATGGATGAGGACGGAGTTCTTAAAGCAGTTGTTAATGAATATGTTATGATTGAGTCGAAATCACATGCTCGCATTCAAAACTATAACCTTATGATGTCCCTATTTAAAAGTTGTGATATAACATTTGAGATTCCACATGATATGTTGGAATGGATGTGGGTGAGGATGTCCGTAAGTGCAGCGATTGTTTCTACCGTGGCACTTTATGGAAATCTTAGTTTTCCAGGTCCCTCTGTCGAGTATGTCATGACAAACAGTAAGGCATTAGCCCACTGTATACGTACAATACGAGAAACGTTGTTAATCGCTCGTGGAAGAGGGATTAACATGAATCATTTTAAACAAGAGATTTTACCGTATAAATTTCCAGCAGGAATTTCTGGTTGGGGAATGAAGGTAAAGTTTAAAACAAGTCGTATTGCGCGCGAATCAATGAAGAGACATAACAACATCGATGATTTAATGTATATCTGTTATGAGGTTTATCAAGAAGGAAAACGTCAATGTGTACCTATGCCGCACTTCACAGAAAATATGCAGGCAATGCTTGTGAAACTTGAAGAACAGGAACATATTGATCAATCTTTATACAACCACATTACAAGTTTTTAAAAAGACCACATTCAGAAAATGTGGTCTTTTTTATAAGTTATTGGAAGAAAGCAATTAATGAATGATATAGAAAATCAATGTTATCCTGTTTTGATAACGGATAATTTTCAATCAAAAATGAAAGATTAGATAATAATGAATAAATTAACTTTGTGATGATTTCAGTATCAAATACCCAAGGATTCGCAATGGGCATATCTTTAAAGACTTCTTTAATATTCGTAAGAACAAAACCTTGTAGATCTTCTAAGCTCTCAGCATTCATTCCTCGAACTCGTTTAAAATGAACTCCAAGTCCATGTCTTTTTTCGGAGTCGTAGTATAAAACCTCTAAACGTTTACGAAATTTTGCGTTAAAGTCGACCTCTGTCGTAATGCAATTTTTTAAACGAGCAAATGTATCAGCCCAACTTTTATGCACTACAGCGGCATACAGTGACGCTTTATCGCGATAATAATTATAAAGCGTACCAACGGCTATGTTTGTTTCCTTAGCAATCATCTTCATACTCACATCTTCATAGTCGTGTAAATAAAAAAGATGTTCTGCACTCGCAAATATTTCTTCTTCAATATTATGTATTATCTTTGGCATAAGCTCCCTCAATCCTTGTAAATATAACACAAGCATACCATAAATGAGCTTAGATTATCATTAGATTTCATTGACAATGATAATCATTATCACTATAATGGATGTATAAGGCAAGTGCCCTATACTAGGAGGATATATATGGAAAACAACAGTACATTCCCATTGTTGGGAGAAAAATTTCCTACATTAAATGTGAAAACCACTCAAGGTCAAATGACTTTACCGGATGCATATGAAGGAAAATGGTTCGTTCTATTTAGTCACCCAAGTGACTTTACACCTGTGTGTACAACAGAGTTTATTGGATTTGCGAAAGCTGCCGATGAGTTTAATGCAATTGGAGCAGAATTAATTGGGTTATCAATTGATGGTGTTCATGCTCATATGAAATGGATCGAATGGATTGATGAACATGCAAACGTCAAGATTCCATTCCCAATTATTGCGGATGAATTAGGACGTGCAGCATCACAACTTGGTATGCTTCACTCTGCAATGGGAACAAACACAGTTCGTGCAGTTTTTATCGTAGATGATAAAGGTGTTCTAAGATTAACAATGTATTATCCACAAGAAGTGGGACGTAGTATTGATGAGATACTTCGTGCTACAAAAGCACTTCAAACAGCAGATAAATATAGTGTTGCAATCCCTGAAAACTGGCCAAATAATGAGTTTATTGGTGATCACGGTATTGTTCCACCTGCATCAACAATCGCAGATGCGGAAAAACGAAAAGCACAAGCAAACGAAGGCGATACAGAGTACCTTGACTGGTGGTTTGTTCATAAACCAATTAAATAAGTCATTATAATAAAAGAAACGAATTCCCATTCTTAATTAAAGAAGAGGAATTCGTTTTTTGGTTTTAAATATTAATAATTTTATTAATTTCTGTGTGCATCGATTCCGTCAAACATATTTTTAAGACGTAAATGCAGGAATTTAACTTGAGTTTCTGTTAGTGCTACTGGAGGTTTGTGACCATCAACCGTACCTAGATGTGTTTGAATTTTTCCATCTTTATCAATCGCTACAACAAAAGGTACATATCCATTTGAACGTAGTGCCTCTGGAAGTTTCTTATCCCAATCAGATAGGCGTTTTTTTAAGTCATCGCTATTACTATATTCAGAATTTTGAACATCTAACATCATGATTTCAGGTTTGATCTCAATGCCTTGTTCTTTATAGCTTGTTTCTAAGTCTGTTATTACGGTTTCCATTTCAGGTACCAATGCAACACACCATGGACAGTCAGCATAACCGATGTAGTAGATGCCTTCTTTAGAATCTTCTAAATTCTTAATAATCGTTTCCGAATCAGTTGTTACATAATGGTGATCTTTTTTGGTGAAACCTTTATAATCTTTCATAAGATTATTTGAGGTGCAACCGGTTAATACGAAAATTGAAACGAGTAGGACTAGTAATGTTTTTTTCATAATGACCTCCTTAGTCTCTTAAATTATAGAACTTTTTTCTAAAATTGCAAGATAAACATAGTGATTGAATATGTTAAGTATGTTGGTCGAAAAGGGATTTAGGTGTGGTATAATTGTAATTAAGTAAGGCAGGGATTTATATGACATATTTTAAGTGTCCTAATTGTGGACAAGCATTGGAAGAGCAGGAACGTTCTTACGTTTGTTCGAAGGGTCATCAGTTTGACCGGGCCAAGAGTGGTTATGTAAATTTGCTCATGTCACAGCAAGATAAGACGAAACAGCATGGCGATGATAAGCAAATGGTTCGGGCACGAAGAAATTTTTTAGATAAAGGTTATTATGCGATGTTGTTGGAGCAAATTCAAAATGTCTTTGATCAGTTTTCGTGCAATCATATCTTGGATGCTGGTTGTGGTGAATGTTGGTATACAGAATCGTTACTTAAGCCTGGACGAACGATTTATGGTGTTGATATTTCTAAGAATGCCGTTGATTTAGGATTAAGACGAAATTGCGATTTAACGCTCGCTGTTGGAAGTACCTTTGATTTACCGATTATGAGCGATACCTTTGACGGGTGTTTATCTGTTTTTGCGCCATTTAAGATTGAAGAAATCCTAAGAGTTCTAAAAGAGGATGGCATTTTTATTCAGGTATTTCCACTTGCAAATCATTTGATGGAACTGAAAGAAATTGTTTATGATCAACCTTATCCCAATGATGTTGATGTGAAGATGTATGAAGGATTTCAATTGCTTGATGTAATGCAAATTAAGGGGCCTATCGACATTACATCGACCGAGGATATTTTAAATGTTTTCGCGATGACACCGTATGCACATCGCACGCCTAAAGAAAATATTGATAGACTGACAAAGTATTCACACCTCAATGTGGGTCTGGAGTTTGGTCTTGCAATCTATAGAAAAGAGACATTATGAAAAGACCTCAATTTATCGAAGAGTTTGTAGTGAGCAATGCTCGAGTGCTATTTTCGGAATTAAAGCGTAATACTCGGTATGAATCTTGTTTGATTTATCAAGATCACGCATTAGTAAAGTGTGAACAAGTTTGTTTTAGTAAATGTGAATTCGAGATGGATGCTTGTGATCGTGCGGAGTTTTTAGATGTCGTGTTTGACCGCTGTGACCTAAGTAATCACTCATTGCAAAAAAGTTATTTATACCGTTGTGAATTTCTGTCCTGTAAGTTAATGGCCAGTGAAATTTATGACAGCAAAGTTAAAGATGTAGTTTTTAAAGATACGCTTATGAATTTTATGAATTTATCGCAATCAAGTTTCGAAAATGTTTTGTTTGACGGATGTCGACTGAATGAGTCGTCGTTGATGATGGCAAAGTATAAAAATATGAAGTTTAAAAATTGCGAGCTAACGGGTTTGAATCTATCCGATACACGTTGCAATGCTTTGGATTTAACCTCTTGTACATTTGATACAATTGTTTATTCTCCATCACTCATTAAAGGGATGCGCATTCGTGCAGATCAAGCGAGTGCGTTGATTGGTTATCTTGGTCTAATTATTGATTAACGAAAGGTGGTATTAAATATGAATTTTATAGCTTCGCTTTTTAAAACTAAAACACCTGAAAAGGTTTTAGAAGTTCGCAATCAAAAAGAATTTGTAAATTATTTTCTAAATCTATTGCCATTGTTAGGTTATGATTCGATTCAAGTTCCTGAAACGAAATATGCTCATGGCGTTAATGTCGTTGCAAAAAAAGACGGAATGCGTTGTGCTTTTAAAATTGTATTTAATCCTAAAGAAGTTGGGACAGAGGCGATTTCTGAGCTCGCGGCAGCATTGGTGTTTCATAAAGCAAAAATTGGTATTGTTGTTACAAACGGTGTGTTCACCGAAAAAGCAGAGCAATACTCAAATATCAAACGCATTAATCTCTGGGATGTTTATCACTTAGATAAGTTGGAATCAAAAATAAATTTATAGGAGGCTATGATGAAGAAATTAGTTAATAAAGCAGTGAAAAAGGCGAATCGTAAGCCTTCAATGCTTTTGGCAGCGGGATTAATCGTAACCAATATTGTTCTCATGGCAATTGTTAAAGAAGGATCTAAAAATGAAGAGGCGTAAGACGCCTTTTTTTAATGACTTGGTTTGTTGACTTTTAGTGATGTTTCCACTATTATTTAAGAAAGCGATGATAAGAAATAGTAGAAAATTAAAATAGTTAAGAGAACTGATGGTTGGTGTGAATCAGTGTATGAAGATTTTCGAACTCATCTTTGAGCATAATTTCTGAATCAGTAGGAAATTACGTCCCCTGCGTTAAAGGATTGAGAGTCTATCGAATATCGATAGGAATTAAGGTGGTACCGCGAGCAATTCGTCCTTTAGAGGTACTTTTTTTTATGTTATAGGAGGATAAAAAATGTATAACCATTTAAAAATCGAGAAAAAATGGCAAAAATATTGGGATGAACATGAGACATTTAAGACAGATGTTCATAACTTTGATTTACCAAAATACTATGTTTTAGACATGTTTCCGTATCCATCAGGTAATGGACTTCATGTTGGTCATCCACGAGGCTATACGGCAACGGATGTGATCGCACGTTATAAACGTATGAATGGTTTTAATGTATTACATCCAATGGGTTGGGATGCTTTTGGTTTACCTGCAGAGCAATTTGCCTTGAAAACTGGAAATCATCCAAATGAATTTACAAAGCAAAACATCGCTCACTTTACTGATCAAATTAAAAGTCTTGGACTTTCCTATGATTGGAGTCGTGAGATTTCGACAACGGACCCAGGTTACTACAAATGGACTCAGTGGATCTTTACAAAGCTTTATGACATGGGACTGGCTTATGTTGATGAAAAGCCTGTAAACTTTTGTCCTGAATTGGGAACTGTTCTTGCGAATGAAGAAGTCATTGACGGTAAGAGTGAAGTTGGTGGTTTTGATGTTATTCGTATGCCAATGCGTCAATGGGTTTTAAAAATTACGGAATATGCAGATCGTTTGCTTGAAGATTTGGATTTGGTTGAATGGCCAGATTCAACAAAAGAAATGCAAATTAACTGGATTGGTCGCTCCGAAGGATCGAATGTTATCTTTAAAATTGCAGATCATGATAAAGAATTTACAGTATTTACAACACGTGCAGATACATTATTCGGAAATACATACTGTGTTCTTGCACCAGAACATCCTTTTGTTAAGGAAATTACAACACCGGAAAATATTGACGAAGTCAATGCTTATGTTGAAAAAGTGTTGCATAAGTCTGATTTAGAACGTACTGAACTCAATAAAGAAAAATCAGGTGTATTTACTGGAGCCTACGCAATTAATCCTGTTAATGGAAAAAAAGTTCCGATTTATATTGCAGACTATGTTCTTGCAGCTTACGGTACAGGTGCAATTATGGCGGTACCTGCACACGATACACGTGATTTTGAGTTTGCTAAGAAATACAATCTTGAGATTATTCCAGTGATTGAAGGTGGCGATATTTCAGTTGAAGCGTACACCGGAGATGGAATTCATATTAATTCTGGATTTTTAGATGGTATGGGTAAAGATGAAGCAATAGAAACAATGCAATCATGGTTGGTTGAAAATGGTTATGGTGAAGCGAAGACTACATATAAACTTCGTGACTGGCTATTTTCAAGACAACGCTATTGGGGAGAACCAATTCCAATTGTTCATCTAGAAGATGGAACTATGAGAACTGTTGAAATCGATGAGCTTCCTCTTGAACTTCCTGAGGTAGAACATTATAAACCGGCAAGTGATGGTCAATCGCCACTTGCGAATGCAGGTGACTGGTTAGACGTAACCTTTGCGGATGGTACTAAAGGACGTCGCGAAACAAATACAATGCCACAATGGGCAGGATCTTGCTGGTACTACTTACGCTACATTGATCCAGAAAATAATGATGCAATCGGGGATCCAGAACTTCTAAAACATTGGATGCCTGTGGATCTTTATATGGGTGGTTCGGAGCATGCTGTACTCCACCTACTTTATGCACGATTCTGGCATAAAGTACTCTTTGATTTAGGTGTTGTTGATACCAAAGAGCCATTTGGTAAACTCTACCACCAAGGCATGATTCTCGGCGCTAATAATGAGAAAATGAGTAAGTCACGCGGGAATGTTGTGAATCCTGATGATATTGTTGAAAGTCACGGTGCGGATGCACTTCGTGTTTATGAAATGTTTATGGGACCATTGGATGGTGCTATTGCATGGAGTACACGTGGCCTTGATGGAATTCGTAAATGGCTTGACCGCGTTTACCGTTTAATGGTTGAGTCAGATAAAATTACCGAAACCAATGATGGCAGCCTTGATTTTGTTTATAACCAAACGGTTCAAAAAGTTACACATGATATTGAAACATTTGGTATGAATACAGCAATTTCACAGTTAATGATCTTTGTGAATGAAGCATATAAAGCAGAGACACTCTATAAAGAATATGCGCTTGGTTTTATTAAAATGCTTGCTTGTTTTGCACCTCATTTAGGTGAAGAACTTTACGAAATTGTATCTGGAAATGGGGACATTAGTTATGAACCATGGCCTACATTTGATCCAAGTAAGTTAGTGCTTGATGAATTAGAAATTGTCGTTCAAATTAATGGTAAGGTACGCGCTAAATTCGTTGCACCAAATAATTTACCAGAAGATGAATTAAAAGCGCTTGTATATGATCAAGCTCAAGTTCAAAAGAATCTTGAGGGCATGACCGTTATCAAAGAAATTGTAATTAAAAATAAAATTGTTAACTTGGTTGTTAAGCCAAACTAAAGCAGACGAAAGTCTGCTTTTTTTATATATTTTGTAGGAATTGTTAGTAATTCTCTTTAATTAAGAGTGGGTGGTATATGAAAAGTTTTGTTTTGGCCTACGGATATGTTCTGTTGGTTATGATGTTGTTTCTTTCAATGTTGTCGTTCTCTGTTTTTAAGCGTGAGTATCAACAAAAACGCTTTCAGTATCGAAATGCGTTGGAAATCCTAATCAAAGAAATGCATCCAGATGATAAACTTAGTACTAAATTTATGGAACTTATGAATGATCAAGATGGAGAAATCGTTGATCTTTCGTCCCATTTTTATCCAAAATTACTTCAAGTTATTTATAAAACGAAGATAAGGGGATTGGATGTTGTATTTGCGGAATTGATGATTGAGGAGGGGTTTTAAATAAAAAAAAGAGTTATCCTATCTGTATTGTGTGTGATTATGATTGTAAGTCTTGTTGAAATAATGACGCGTATTCGATGTCGGTTTGAGAAGGTTTATCGACTCAATACTGATTTAACACAACGTGAAAAAATTGAAGAACATCATCTGGAGGAAATCTCGCTGCCAGAAAAAGGAATCAATGAATTTATGATTCGTAATAAAGAGAATATCATTGGTCGGTATGTACGACTTGGACATACGGTGTATAAGGGGCAAATTGTTGATCGACGTGACTTTGAGCATTTTGATGACGCACACGGAAAACCGCTACTGTTACTCGAGCCTGAAGAAGTACTAATGAGTGCAGAAGCCTCGATGATTAATACAGGAGGGAATCTGTTGAGGGCTGGTGATTACGTAAATTTAAGTGTAAAAATTCGCGAATTTGATGGTGGGAGTAGGATAATTCCCTTACTGAAAGGTGTTCGAGTTGTAAACGTACGAGATCGTGATGGACATGAAATTGATGTGGGAAAGCAACCAAGTGTCCTAAGTTTCGCGATTCCCCGAAAAGTGGAAGCTATTATTCATAGAGCTTTAGAAATGGGGGATTTATCGGTAGTGATTTGTAGTGGTATTCCAAGTGTAATAAATGATTTACAAAAAGAGGTGGTAGAACATTTTAACACCAGCATTTGATTTTGGTCTGCTTACGCCTTTTGTAGAGGATGAAAATATTACAGATATTAATTTCAATGGTGTGGATTTATGGATAGATGATTTAGTAAGAGGAAGGCTCGTACATCGTAATTTTTCGAGCCATGAAATCATTTGGAGAATGTGCTCACGTTTATCAAATATTGTTAATCTTCCATTTAACCAACAACATCCTGTGCTTGAAACTGATTTGAATGACTTACGTATCAGTGTCATTCATCCAAGTGTTACACGCTTCTTGAGTGTCTCAATTCGAAAGACAACGTTTAAGTTGCGTCTGAGTGAATCGTATATTGAATCTTCGTCCTATATGAGTATTTCTGCTCTAAAATTTTTAAAGTATGCGGTACGTTCTAAGTGTAATATCTTGGTAAGTGGACTTCCGGGAGCAGGTAAGACTGAATTGATTAAGTTTTTGGCGGGTTATATCAGTCGTGATGAGCGAATCATTACAATTGAAGATTCCTATGAATTACACCTTAAACAGATTTATCCGCCTTTAGATACAGTAGAAATTAAAGTTGATGATCGTTTCAACTATTCGCAAGCGATTAAAGCGAGTTTACGTCAAAGACCAAACTGGTTATTACTGAGTGAAGTGAGAGGCGCGGAAATCGTTGATTTATTAAGATGCATTTCCACTGGTGCGAGTGTTATGAGTACGGTCCATGCACGAAGTGCGATGGAAATTCCAGATCGAATTCAACAGATGACGCCAATCAATGCGACTGAATATATAAATGAGCAGAAGATCTTTGACGCAATTAATATTGGTATCCACATTGATCTAAAAATTTCTTCTGCAGGGATTCAACGTTATGTTCGAGAAATTGTTGTCTATACACGTGAAGGTCATTATCGATTGTATACATTTAAAGGTAAACGTCTACAGTCTAAAATTCCAGAATTGATTAAGGAAAAAGCTGAATTGTATG
Source organism: Erysipelothrix amsterdamensis (assembly GCF_940143175.1). Lineage (NCBI taxonomy): Bacteria > Bacillati > Bacillota > Erysipelotrichia > Erysipelotrichales > Erysipelotrichaceae > Erysipelothrix > Erysipelothrix amsterdamensis. The sequence continues at coordinate 231,788 of NZ_OW659496.1, forward strand.
GTGTAAAATGGTAGTCGTTTTATTAATTGCATTTATATATATTTATCGTAACCGTCACGATTTTGTACAAGCATTGAAGTGTATTACTAAACCGAATCTCCATATGGGTATGTTCAAGGCTTATCAACTCTATTTGGTCGCGTTTATCCTACTTGTTTCCATCGTCTCTGTCGGAATTTTATTTAGACTTAAGACTTCATTCATCGCCTTACTGAGTGTATTCTCGATTTGTTGTGGTGTTATGCAACTTCATATTATTTGTTGTTATCAAAATCAAAAAAACAACTTTCAATCTTTGTATCTATTTCTAAGTTCAAATGCATCGTTTTTTAGAAACTGGGAAAAAGTATTGCCATGTTTAGAACATATTGTATCTACTGAACCCTCTTTCAAATCGTATATAGACATCATCTTAAGTGCAATCGAATGTGGAGAATCCATAATTAGTGCATATAGAAAAATCTCGACACATTATCTTGTTGTAACGCTCGCTGTAATAATGGAAATGGCAGAAACATATGGAAATGCGGGACTCGATCACGCACTTCTTAGTTATGAAGAAGATCTCGATCAGTGGAAGGCATATACAGAAAAACTAAATCAAGAACTATTAGGGATGCGATTAAAGGTATTGCTACTCACTATAATGAGTATTGGAATTGCTTATCTTTCGATTGGAATGTTAAGTGAAACTGTGGAAATTGTTCATTCATGGCTTTATCAGTATGCAGTAACTGGATTTTTGATTGTGATTTTAATTGTTCTTATGGAAACAATGAAAGGAATGAAAGCATCATGGTTTGGCGAGGAAGAATGTATTGATTAGGGTCTGTATCAGTGTTCTCTATATTTTTATAGTGCATATATTTGGGGAACCGTTGTTAGATTTATTATTTCTAAAACTATATCGTAGATATCAGCGAATAACGCGCGTAAATCCATCGTGTAATATGAAACTTCATAAAAACTTATTGTATATTTTGGTTCCTTGCATTTTAAGTGGTAGGAGAGCTGTTTTATTCGGATCTATCATGCTGTTTCTTATAGAAGGTTTAGTTTTTTTGAGAGCATACCGTCAGTATAGGAAAGAACTCTCGATGCTTTTATATGAATTTCCCATATGGCTAAGAGAACTGCAATGCTTATTAGCCTATAATACGGTTTATCAAGCTATCAAGACAAGTTGTGAGATTGCACCAAAGTCACTACGCTATTCTATTAACGAACTTGTTAAGGGGATTGAAATGTATCCATCGTCGATTGAACCTTATCATAATTTTCTAAAAGACTACGATAGCTTGGAAGTAAGAAGAGTAATGAAGGTACTTCATCGAGTGGGTACAGCAGGTACTGATGATGCATCTATACGTCTTAATGCGATGATATCAGAATCACATCAATGGCTAATGTTCTCTAGAAATCAGAAGAAAGAAATGAAGATTACGCAAATAAGTGCAATGGGTTTAATTCCACTAGTGTGTGTAGGAATTCTGTTTTTACTTCTAATGGGAATCGTAGTTGTATCACTCATGGAAGGGGGGTGAGTTGTATAAAGGCTTTTTTTGAGGAATACGGTCTTGTGCTTGTGGTAACAGTAATCGCGACTGGTATGATTATTTTTTCGAATGAATTTAAAGATGTGTTGAAAACAACACTTCTTAATCAATGGCAAACCATGACAACACGTAACTAATGAAACAAGCAATAGAAGGATACTTACAATTAATGCTTATGATGATTTCTATCTGTGTACTATTTTGTATTGTTGACTTAAATCATAAACAAAATAACTTGGCTTTGTGTAAGGAACATGTAATCACCAGAATGAATCACTTTCACAGCCCAGAAATAAGATCATCGGATTTAGAAATGTGTAAGGGAGTTTTGATTCAAACAAGACGGGATGGGGATCGCTATCGGGTAAAACTGATAAAACACATTACGCTCTTTTCAATTGATTTGCCACTAAAACTTGAAGATTCAGGTCTCACATACATGATACAGACTTAGAAATCTGTATCATGAATTATAGAAAATTATGATGAAATGGTGTATGGTAATTATGAAAAGAGGTATGCTTATGATTCTGACAATTGATGTTGGTAATTCAAATACGGTAATAGTTGGTTATGAAAAGAATCAAATAGTCTATAAAGAAAGAATCAATACTGAAAAAAATAATGTTGCTTCGTATTACACTTCTCAGTTTGAATCGTTAGATTGTGATATGGAGGCTGTAATCTTATCAAGTGTTGTTCCAAACATTACAGATACGATTATTAGTGTTTTAACTAAACAATTTGCTTGTAGTATCGATAGTGTATCGATTGATAATGTTCAAAATTTTGATGTTAAATTAGACAATCCTAAAGAAATTGGAGCGGACTTCATTGCGACCGCAGTAGGCGCTTTCTCACAGTATCAAGCACCGATTATCATCGCAGACATTGGAAGTGCATCAAAAATAAGTGTCGTTGATAGTGAGGGTGCATTTTCTGGAGGTGTCATTATTCCAGGAATCCAAACATCTCTGGATGCTCTTGTGCACTATATACCACATCTCCCTACAGTAGCACTTGAAGTTCCTCCCAATGTGATTGGCACAAACACACAAAGCTGTATTCAGTCGGGAATTACCTACGGCTTGGTTGCACAGATTCAAGGTCTTGCAACGATGATGGAGAAGGAATTAGGAATGAAGTGTACTAAAATAATTACAGGCGGTTATGCGCAACTGATTCATTATAATCTTCCTGATTTCATTCATAAACCCGATCTTCTCAATGACGGATTACGCATCTTATATCAAAATGATTATTTTAAATCAACAAGTGTTAGCGATGACAATGAATAATGAACGTGATATAGTTTGTTTTCAAACTTTTTATAAGTTTATGAATGGAGTGACCTATGGTATTTAAAATTGTATTATTCATTTTTATTCTTATAGTAGTTTTAGTGCTCTACGGATTACTGGAATACTATTGGCTCAAAACAAAACAAATTAATATAAAAGATTTTAAAGTAAGCAAAGATATTCCTAATCAATTAAGAGGAAAAAGAATTGTATTTATTTCTGACTTTCAATTTGATCATCGCGGTCGTAATTTTCTAGACCATGCGGCACAAAATGTTGTTAATAAAACGAACAGTCTTGAACCTGACTTAGTTATTTTAGGAGGAGACTATATTCATCAAAAACATCGCCGGAACAATCGTATTTTTGATTACTTAAAGGAAATTGAAGCGCCAAAAGTAGGTGTATTGGGGAATCATGACTATCGTGATCTCGAAACATCACTCAATGGTTTGAAACACGCAAACGTACAAGTCATCAAAAATGAAGTGGTTCGCTTTCATGGTATGAATATTATCGGAGTCGACGACTATAAGCGTGGTAAAATCAAACTTCCTGATTATGATGATAGTCTGAATTTACTGGTTACTCATAATCCTGATTATGCGCCTAAGCTAGATGGAGATGCGGATATCGATTTTGCCTTAGCAGGTCATCTTCATGGTGGACAATTAACATTCTTTGGTCTTTATGCGCCTGCAGCGAATCATAGTGAATACGGACAACGCTATCGTTATGGATTAGTCCATGATAAACACCATAGTATCTATATTACTTCAGGCGTAGGTGGAACCGTTAATCTTATCCCGATTCGAATTTTTGCTCGCCCTGAAATTGTAGTAATCGATTTTTAAAATCCAACCAATTGCAAATCGCAGTTGGTTTTTTTGTGGAATTAATAAAAAAGTACTTTACCTGTCGTAGTAGATGTGTTATATTTACTACGACAGATGAAGTAGAGGTGGTTCAATGCTTAGTAGTGATGTAATGAGAGGATACAATGATACGATTGTTCTTTATATTTTGCGCTCAAATGATTCATATGGATATGAGATTGGCCAAAAAATTCAAGCACTCTCAAATCGGAAGTATACTATAAAAGAAACAACGCTCTATTCCACATTCGCCCGTCTCGAAAAAAACGGGTATATCAAATCATATAGTGGTGGAGAAGAAACAAAGGGACGTCAACGAACCTACTATCATATTACGGATTTAGGAAACCAATACTATCTTGAGAAATGTGTTGAGTGGAATCTCGTAAAGGAAATAATAGATATTTTCACACAAAATCAGGAGGAGACATTATGAATCAAATTTTAGATTATATCGAAGTGATGTTTAAATCACTACCGCACACAGACGAAGTTGAAAAACTAAAAATGAATATGACGGATTCAATGGAATTAAAATTTAATCAGTATCTTGAAGAAGGAAAACGGGAGTCGGAGGCAATTGGTCTTGTAATTGGAGAGTTTGGCAGTATCGAAGAACTCAAAGAAGCCCTTGGTCTTAATATGAATGATGATGAAGGCGTCATTTATCTTGAGACTCCGCGCGTTGAGGAATATCTCATATTTATTAAAAGGTTCGCAATGATGATTTCGATGGGTGTTGCAGTAATTATGGTCGGAATCGGCGCAACTGAGTATTTTGATAATTTAATTATTTTCTTTCTTTCTCTGATTGTGGGTGTAACGCTTTTTGTATATTATGGAATGCTTTACGCAACCTATGATGATATAACAGACACAGGTATTGTGGACTCAGTTCAGTATCAACGACTCAATAAAATTCAAAAGAATTATCAACCATCATTTATTCGTTCGATCGTTCTTGGTGTGGCATTATGCATCATCGCAGTATTTTCAGTTGTATATTTAGAAGATTTTATGCATGTTAAACAGTATTCTTCATTATTGTTTATGTTTATTACTGCTATCGCGGTCGTTTTGTTTATCAATGCGGGTGTAAACCATTCTCATCTTGTAATGCTCACATCACGACATGAATGGACTAAAAGTAAAGCCGGTTCCTCTGATTTAAAAGAAACCTTAAAACGTGAGGAACGTATTGAGAGTATCACAGGTATACTTATGGGACTTGCAGCGATGGTGTACCTTATTCTTGGATTTACCATGAACTTATGGCATCCAGGTTGGATTATCTTTCCAATCGTTGCCTTAGTGGGTGAATTAATTACAAACATAAAAAAAGAATAAACTTAGGTTTATTCTTTTTTAGTTAGGAATTGATGCCAAGCATGAGAACCATGTAAGATAAGATTTTTAGTCTCTTCAAAGTCGCCAGTATAGTATGGATCGGGTACTTCGTGCCCTTTTAAATTATCTACTTGATCTAGGAATAGATACACTTTGTGTTCTGTTCCTTTTGGTGCAATCTTTAAGATGTTTTCTACATTGCTTTTATCCATTCCGATTATATAATCATATCGATAAAAATCGTCGATTGTTAGTTGTGATGAGAACATTCCGTCGGTGGAAATCCCCATCTCTTCTAAAATAGATGCTGTTCCAGGATGTACAGGATTCCCATGTTCCCAAGAACTCGTAGCCGCAGATCCCACAACGTATTGATCTCCATATAGATCTTTAAATATACCTTCGGCCATCGGAGAACGACAGATGTTCCCAAGACAAACAAATAAAATATGTTTCATAATTCACCTCATCTACATTATAGCAGTAATAATTTTCAATGTTAACGGGCTCAGTGCTACGGTAACCAGTCCAGTTAGAATTAAAGACAAAGTAGCCATCGTACCTTGTAACTCACCCATTTCAATGGCTTTAGAAGTTCCGACTGCATGTGCAGCAGTTCCTAATGCGAGACCTTGAGCTAAGGGGTTGCTAATATGGAATCGTTTATTGATAATCGGTGCGAGGGCTGCCCCTAGAATTCCGGTTACAATCACAATGCAGATCGTCAGTGTTTTAATTCCCCCTAAACTAAATGCAACATCTGCAGCAATAGCAGTAGTGACTGATTTAGGAATAACGGTTGCGATCATCTTTGAATCGAGATTTAAAACTAAAGAAAGAACTAAAATACAAAGTGCATGGACGATTACGCCGGTAAGTGTACTAATGAGTACAAGTCTCTTATACTTTTTAAGCAAATCAAGATTATTATAGAGTGGTATTGCAAGTGCTACGGTAGCAGGACCGATTAGAGCCGTTAAGAATTTACCACCTTGATTATAACTCTCATAATCGATACCAAGCACGGTGAGAAGGATAATAATTGTTAGGGAAGTAATAAGGAGTGGATTCAAGAGGGGTGATTTAAATTTTCTTTGTAATTGCTGGGATCCAAGATAGACGCCAAAAGTGATCACCAGTCCAAAGAGGGGACTACTGTATAATGAATTCATAATTAGTGTACGCCTTTCTTATTTAAAAACTCAGCAACCACTCCCGTAATAATATACGTAATTAAAGTTGAAACGATTAATACGATTGTAATATTCAGCCAAGATTTTTGGATAATATCGAAGTAGGGCATAATCCCAACGGTTGCGGGAACAAAAAGAAACGCCATATTATTCTTAAGCCACGAACCTGATTCTTCAACTTGTTTTACTTTAATAAGCTTCAACTGTAAAGCACCGAATAAAAGAAAAAGGCCAACAATACTTCCAGGAACTGGTAAGTGGAGTAGTGTTGTGATCGTTTCACCTGCATAAGTGAATGCGAGGATTAAAAATAATTGACTTAGTATGTTCATAAGAAATCTCCTTAACAAAACTGCATTCATTTTATCACTTTTTGCGAGAAATGTGTAAAATATCCTAGATGTTATCGCTTTCTCATTTATTTTTTTAATATAACAGGCTAAGACATAAAAAAAAGCATCGATAGGATGCTTGTAATTTATATTAAATGGTGTCTCGTGTAGGACTCGAACCTACGACCCACTGATTAAAAGTCAGTTGCTCTACCACCTGAGCTAACGAGACATTATGGTGCCGACTAGAGGACTTGAACCCCCAACCTACTGATTACAAATCAGTTGCTCTACCAATTGAGCTAAGTCGGCAGTTTGAGCAAAAATTTGAGCAAAAAAAAATGGTGGAGGTTAACGGGCTCGAACCGCTGACCCTCTGCTTGTAAGGCAGATGCTCTCCCAACTGAGCTAAACCTCCGAATTACTTCCTTAATGCTTTACTATATTAACAAACAAATTGGACAATGTAAAGCAAATAAAGGGAAAAAACGAAATAATATGATTTATTATTCAAAACGTGATTTATTCTCTACATAAAAGCTCAATAGTCATCTTAAACAGACAAATTATCAACTAAGAAACGGAACAGAATGGTATAATAAAATCAAATAAGGAGATAATCATGAAGAACTATATTATTACACTTGATCAAGGAACTACGAGTTCACGCGCTATTATTTTCGATAAAGAATCCAACATCATCGCGAAAGCACAGACGGAGACAACCCAGATTTATCCAAAGCAGGGATGGGTAGAACAAGACCCTATGGAGATATGGGCAACACAAAGTGGTGTTCTAAACGAAGTCTTAGCACGGGCAGGGGTTGGACCCGAAGAAATTGAAACGATTGGTATTACAAATCAACGTGAAACGACAGTTGTATGGAATAAGAATACTGGAAGACCAATTTATAATGCCATTGTTTGGCAATGTCGTCGCACTGCTTCCATATGTGAAGATCTAAAGCAACAAGGTTTATCCGACTATATCAAAAAGAATACAGGATTAATAATTGACGCCTACTTTTCAGGAACTAAAGTAAAGTGGATACTTGATCATGTTGAAGGTGCTCGAGAACAAGCAAATCGTGGCGAATTATTGTTTGGGACTGTAGATTCGTGGTTACTTTATAATCTTACTGGTGGTAAAGTTCATGCAACAGACTATACCAATGCTTCAAGAACTTTGTTATACAATATAAAGCGTTTAGAGTGGGATCAGACCATTTTAAACGCGTTGGATATTCCAATGAGCATGTTACCAGAAGTGTTCGACAGCAGTCACTTATATGGCTATACAAACATTCAAGGGTATCAAATTCCAATATCCAGTGTTGTCGGAGATCAACAAGCCGCATTATTTGGTCAAACATGTTTCAATTCTGGAGATGTAAAGAATACTTATGGTACTGGGTGCTTTCTCCTCATGAACACTAAGGACCAATTTGTCGAGAGTGAAAATGGTCTTCTTACTACGATTGCGATTGGTTTGGATGGAAACATTGAATATGCATTAGAAGGTTCGGTGTTTATTGCGGGAGCCGTTATACAGTGGCTACGTGATGAACTGGGTATTATCGATGATGCCTCCGATGTGGAATACTTTGCGCAGAAAGTTCGTGATTGCGGTGGTGTTTATTTTGTTCCAGCACTTACCGGATTGGGTGCACCCTATTGGGATATGGACGCGACCGGTACAATATTTGGTTTAACACGAGGAACAAATAAAAATCATATTATACGAGCTGCTCTAGAATCCATAGCATTCCAAAGCTACGATATAATGAAAGCGATGGAGGAAGATTCAAAAATTAAAATTAAATCTTTAAAAGTTGATGGTGGTGCATCGAGCAATAATTTTTTAATGCAATTTCAAGCTGATCTTTTGGATGTGAATGTTCAACGATCCTTTACTCCTGAGTCTACATCATTAGGTGCATGCTTCTTAGCGGGATTACAAACTGGATTCTTTAAAAACAAAGATACTCTAATAGATGTACGCACAAAAAACACCTCTTGGGATTCTAAAATAAGTGATGATGAACGCTTAAAGAAATTATCTGAATGGCATCGCGCTATAGAAAAAACACTAACACAAAAAAACACACATAAAATGGAACTGACCTAGTTCCTTGGGACTAAAGAAAAAACCAAGTTAGGATGAAGTTAACCGATAATTTACGGGAGATTGATATCCTAGCTTTTCTTGTATTCGATTTTCATTGTAATATTTTAAATAGTTTATCACAGTTTGTGATACAATTTCAGTAGAACCCTTTAGGTCTGGGTTTAATTCGAATGTTTCACACTTTAGCGAGGCATGAAACGATTCGATAGGAGCATTATCAGCGGGTGTACCCTTACGGGACATACTCATGGTAATGCTTTTATTTTTTACTTTGAGTTGATACTCTTTTGATGTATAGACACTCCCTTGATCAGAATGAAGAATACATGGCTGAACGATATCCGGAAGTTGATTTAATGTATCAACCACACATTCTAGGTTTTGTCTGTCACTCAATGTAGACGCAATAATCTCACCATTATATAAATCCATGATCGTAGATAAATAGAGCATCTTATGGCCATAAGGGATGTAAGTGATATCTGTCACCAATTTCTCTAGAGGACGTAGTGATTTAAAGTCGCGATTAATGATATTGGGCATAATGATCTTCGGATTTTTGTTTTTTCTATACCGTTTGACCTTAACACGGCATTGACATTGGTGTTTCTGCATTATCTTTTGAACAGTGTTCTTATTGATAATTCTTTCTTTTCGAATTAATGCAGTTATTTTTCGATATCCATAACGAAATTTATTTTCTTTACAAAGTTCAATTACTAATGCTTCATTGACAGAATAATTATTAGACTCAAGTTGCTCTTTTTTAGTCCAACGGTAATACGTTGACTTAGGTACCCCAAAAAGATTCAAGATATCTTTAATAGATACAGTGTTGCGATACTCTTCAACGAGCTTGATGATTATTTCAGGAACCACATCCTTTCTCTTTCCAAATACTTTTTTAATAGTTCAATTTGTTGCTCCAAAGATTTGATTCTAAGTCTTTGTGTTTCTTCGACCGTGTCTCCTTCAGGCCCTTTTCCAAAAGTATATTGCTTGCCTACAGGTTGAGAAAATCGGTAGTGTTCACCATTTCGATACCATCTCCACCATGTTTTGACTTGTGTTACATTTTTTATTCCAAGTTCAGTCTGAATAAACCTGCTTGAGTAGCCTGCCAATTTCATTTCTATAACTTTCATCTTTGTCTCATAGCTATGCATAGTTCGTGTTCCCATATAAAAACCTCCTATATTGAACTATTTTACAATAATTCTCATACAAGAGGTTTTTTTCTTTAGTCCCACGGAACTAGGTCAGTTCCGTTCCAATATAAGTGTGTTTTTATTTATGTTCGTGATAATCACCCAGGAAATATTTTACAACTGAATTTTAAAACTGAAATAATGATCTTGCTCCCTAAAACCATTGGCCGTAGCTGCTGCAAGTGCGATGGCATTATCTGTATCTACAAAGAATATAATTTCTTCAATTCCCTGATCTGCACAATAACGTACAGAGCGATTTAAAAATTCGTATGCTGATTCCATATTTGAATAGAAAGAAAATACTTCAGCACAAACACGGTTATATTTTTTTAGCGTAATCGATCCGACTACAGACTGATTGCTCATTTCTAAAAAAACGAACCACGGTTTCTTGTTTCTGAATATTTTATCAGCGGACCAGAAAATATCGGGATTAACTTGATCGTGATGATGTTTAAATCGTTGTTCATTTGACTCTAGAAGCGGCTCCATGTGGAGTGTAGCACGCTTTAGTTTCGGAATTCGCTCTACATCCAAAAGCATAACAGTACAATCATCAATTAAAACCGCATCGAATTGATCGTATGCTTCAAGAGCTGATTGATTTGAAATTGGAAAACCGCATAGTAACTGATAATTAGGGAAAGCACGCTTTAAATAATCAACAAATGAACTTAGAACGTCCTGTAAATCATCGGAAGCGTAAATACCTGCAACAGTCTGCATTATGCGATCATCTTCAGCAATCATAAACGCACCAAAGCCTATAATTTCGTTATTATCATTGTACTTCGCGAGACAAAATGATTTTTTTATTGTTTTTGAAAACTCGGATTTCGTTTTATACCTTGGAAATGATTGAGTTAAAGGATTTGATTGATGAGACCAAGCATAATCCGTTGCTTCTTCCAAATCCATAACATCACATGTACGTATCATATAAATCTCCTTTCGACTATTATAACTTGGATATGACTTAAGATAAAGTCAAAAAAAGCAGAATAAAATTCTGCTTTTGCTTTCGATCACATATCTTGAGCACTTTTATAATAACGAGTGTGAAATACGAAGTCAATCGGTTCTAGAATCAAAGCAATTCTCTAAGGGGAATAAGGCTAAATAGATCATCAACTGATAAAATAAAGCAAAAAAAAACCGATTTCTCGATTGGTTTAAATTAATTGGAGCGGGTGAGGAGAATCGAACTCCCGTAGCCAGCTTGGAAGGCTGGAGTTTTACCATTAAACTACACCCGCAAGGTTTGCTTGCTTAAATATTCTAACAAATCTATTGTGAATTGTAAATATGAGATTAATAAAAATATCCTTTTTTTTATGTATTGTACTTTCGTCATTATTTTATAAATAAATCCTAACCCTGAATCGAACCAGATAATAAAAAAAATCGTAATGTACGATCTTGAGTTTATATAATTGGAGCGGGTGAGGAGAATCGAACTCCCGTAGCCAGCTTGGAAGGCTGGAGTTTTACCATTAAACTACACCCGCATTTTGAATGGTGTCTCGTGTAGGACTCGAACCTACGACCCACTGATTAAAAGTCAGTTGCTCTACCACCTGAGCTAACGAGACAAAAGAATGGTGGGGAGAGGCGGATTCGAACCGCCGAACCCTAAGGAGATGATTTACAGTCACCCGCGTTTAGCCACTTCGCTATCTCCCCATTCTTATTCAAAATGGTGCCGACTAGAGGACTTGAACCCCCAACCTACTGATTACAAATCAGTTGCTCTACCAATTGAGCTAAGTCGGCATATATATGGTGGAGGTTAACGGGCTCGAACCGCTGACCCTCTGCTTGTAAGGCAGATGCTCTCCCAACTGAGCTAAACCTCCAGGTCTGTTGCGTTTGCTTGTATTCCTTAACGCCTTAATAATATACCATACGCTTCTTGATATAGTCAACACTAAAAGTCGATTTATTTCAATTATTTCGATAAAGTTTTAACTTAACGATAAAAGGTTCTTTAAAAGGTACAATAAGCCCGTTTTAATGCACTATTAAGCAAATTTTATACAAATATTTTATTTGGATCCTCCTTTAAAAATAAAAGAACACTCCGAGGAGTGTCCATATTATTTAATTAATGTTTGAGCTGCGGTAATAATTGCAAGTTTGTAAACATCTTCTTCAACACAACCACGTGATAAATCTGACACAGGTTTGTTAAGTCCTTGAAGAATTGGTCCAATCGCTTCATATCCACCAAGACGTTGAGCAATCTTATAACCAATGTTACCTGATTGTAAATCTGGGAAAATAAAGACACGTGCATTACCTGCAACATTTGACTCAGGAGCTTTTAATTGAGCAACTGTGGGTACAAATGAAGCATCAAATTGTAGTTCACCATCAATTTGATATTCAGGAGCAAGTTCTTGAGCGATACGTGTTGCTTCAACAACTTTATCAACTTCGTCGCTCTTTGCAGAACCTTTAGTTGAGAAACTTAGTAACGAAACAATTGGATCGATATCAAAGAGTTCAGCTGTTTTTGCACTTTCGACAGCAATTTCTGCTAATTCTTGTGAATTAGGGTTGATGTTAATTGCGCAGTCTGAGAATAAGTATGACTCATGACGTTTGAAAATAATAAATGCGCCACTTGTACGGCTTACTCCAGGTTTTGTTTTAATAATTTGTAATGCTGGACGAACAGTATCACCTGTTGAGTGAATTGCACCACTCACCATAGCATCCGCATCACCCATATATGTTAACATTGTTCCAAAATAGTTAACGTTTTTAATCCACTCGTAAGCATCTTCTTTAGCTAATTTACCTTTACGACGTTCCACAAGGGCATCAACCATTGCTTCTTTTTTGTCTTCAGGGTAAGTTTCTGGATCGATAATCTCTACTTTATCCATCAAGAAACCTAAATCTTGTGCTGACGATAAAATTACTTCTTTATTACCTAAGATAATTGGATGACATAGTCCATCAGCTGCTAAACGTACTGCAGCACCGATAATACGTGCATCAATACCTTCTGGAAAAACGACTTTAATGTCTTTCCCGGAAATCTTTTCTTTTAAACCTTCAAATAAATCCATTTGTAAGTTTACCTCCTATATACATTTACTTATTATACACCAAATGTTCACGAGTAAAAGAAAATGGCTTAAAAAGAAACCAAAAAGAACAATTTATACAATCAGAAGATAGGCTAAAAGAAGATCATCCAAATGACGCAGGGATAAACCAGTTAACTCATTAAACTTATCAATACGATAATTGAGTGTGTTTCGATGGATAAAGAGTGCTTGTGCAGATGAAGTTACATTGCCTTCATGATTCCACATACATATGATCGTTTCAACCATTTCATCTTGAGATAAAATGAGTTGTCGAATTGATGATCCAATTGAACTTGATCTGATTTTTGGCGTCACATATGCTTTCAAATAGGTATTCGCAAAGGTGTTGATACGTGTTGGATATCCAGATTTATGAAATAATAAGGTCTCTTCTTTAAAGAGGGCAATAAGGTCATCATGAATCATTCGATCCGCTCCTATATATAAGGAAGTGTTGGTGGAAAAATCATCATCAAGTGCAGCGATAAAACCTTCAAGGGATTCGATGTCATAATTTCTAGAATCTAAGATAATAATACCTGAATGATTATTAATATAGAAAGCATCAAGAGGTGTTGTAAAGAAGTGTTTGAATGTTTTTAGCCACAAGTCATGATTCTGGTTTAAATATTTCACATGAAAATGAACGAAATGGTAGAGCTTATGAGACGTGATATTTAAAGCTTCTCCATTAATGAGGTGTTGATACCACATTGAATTTTGATCTTTTTCTTTAAACATTAAGGATAGTAAATCTTTCTCTGTTTGGTTGAGAACAGAAAGGCTAATCATCAAATATTGATGTCCATCATAAAGGACAAATTCTGATTCGGACGCATTATTAATTTGGCTTATACGAGCACTAGGGTAGAGTTTTTGTAAGTCGTTAAATGTCATATGGTCTCCTTGCACAATTTCTTTGTTCAACAATACTATATCATATTTGTAACCGCTTTATTATAATGGGATTAAGAAAGTAAAAGGGGATAATAGTATGGCAAATATTAGCTTAAAGAGTATTTATAAACGTTATGATAAAAATGATCACGATACGGTAGTAGATTTTAATCTTGAAATTCAAGATCAAGAGTTTATTGTGTTTGTTGGTCCATCTGGATGTGGTAAGTCTACGACATTAAGAATGATTGCGGGACTAGAAGATATTACTTCAGGTGAATTATGGATTGGAGATCGACTTGTAAATGACGTCGAACCAAAAGATCGTGATATTGCGATGGTTTTCCAAAACTACGCTTTATATCCACATATGACAGTTTATGATAATATGGCATTCGGTCTTAAGATTCGTAAGACACCAAAAGATGAAATCGATAAAGCAGTTAAGAATGCAGCTGAGATTTTAGGTTTGGATACTTACTTAGATCGTAAACCAGCAGCGCTATCAGGTGGTGAACGTCAACGTGTTGCGCTTGGACGTGCTATTGTTCGTGATGCAGAGGTATTCTTAATGGATGAACCATTGAGTAACCTTGATGCGAAATTACGTGTAGCGATGCGTGCAGAAATCACAAAACTACATCAACGTCTTAAAACAACAACAATCTATGTTACCCATGACCAAACGGAAGCGATGACAATGGCAGACCGTATTGTAATTATGAAAAAAGGTATTGTCCAACAAATCGGAACACCGAAAGAAGTTTATAATTCACCGAATAATGTATTTGTAGCTGGCTTTATCGGATCACCAGCCATGAACTTCTTTAATGGTCGTGTTGAAAATGGACGCTTTATCGCAAGTGAAAATCTAAATGTTCCAATTCCAGAAGGAAAATATAAAGTGCTACAAGATAATGGCTACGAAGGAAAAGAAGTTATCTTCGGAATTCGTCCCGAAGATATTCATGATGAACCACTTGTTCTGGATTCACAACCAGAATCGATTGTGAAGGCATTGATTTCTGTATCAGAGTTATTGGGGGCTGAAACGATGGTTCATGCTTCAATCGATGGACAAGACTTTATTTCTCGTCTTGGAGTTAATGAAGCATACAGTTCAGGTCAAGAAGTCGAACTTTCAATGAACTTAAGTAAAGGTCACTTCTTCGATATCGATTCAGAAAATATTATTAAGTAAGTTTTATTAAAGGAGACACAGTCTCCTTTTTCCCATATATATAAGGAGAAACTATGAAAGAGTATAAGAATATTATTTATATCGCATTAGGTTTGGTTCTTTCTGCAGTTACGTATGGTTTAAGCTTTATTTTACCGTTTAATTTTTATTCAATGCTAGAGTTTTTAGCATCTTTGGTTTTATTGGGAATTGTGTTGGTTGGACTTGGTAACGTGATTTTAGGTCGTAAAGAAAAAAAACATCCTAAAAGCAATCATAAGAAACAACGCTCGGAGTTGGTCAGTGTTTCTACGGATATGTTTTTTATTGTATTACCGATGTTGATTCTTATTGTGTATAATTATGTTACTCGCTAAAACAAACGGTTTGAGTTGAGATTCGTGAACGAAAATCACATTTATAATCGAATTTTTGAAAGATTGATAATTATGCAAAAAAATGCGTTTTACCCCTTGCATTGCCTACGTGTTATGCTATAATAAACAAGCAAACACGGAAAGATATTGGGCCATAGCCAAGCGGTAAGGCATCACACTTTGACTGTGACATTCCCTGGTTCGATCCCAGGTGGCCCAGCCAATATGATAAACAAGCAAACAATTTTATTGTTTGTTTTTTTTATATATTTTATAGCTGTGAAGGTAATTATAATCAGCAAAAAAATTTATAGAGTGAGTTTTTATTTTCCCTTCATAATACTCATACGACACAGAATTGTTTTTCCTTTTATTAGAACATGGATGAGCAAATAGTTTTGATTGTGTGCACGAAAGGCGCGTTGTGTACTGTTATACTTATTTTATATGATCGGTGGTTGAGATAAATTCTATCTAATATGTAATATATGTATAAAAGGGCAGTTGCTTCGAATTTACGGGATACAATGTTCATATTAATGTTTTCACTGATAAACTAAGTGATGGGTTCGCTTACATTGTAATGATTCAACTCAATATGCGCAGAAGATGTAATATAATTTTAACCATTAACGTAAATTTGTGTCCGTTTGTTACAAATATCGCAACGATTATATCAAATGAATCTTAATTTTCTTAACAGATGTTAAATTGAAAATACATCTAATAAAGGAGAATTAAGATGAAAAATTTAAGAAAACATATTTTAAGTTTTGTCTTAGTAACGATGTTGATGTTAAACGTCGTGAATATTAATGGTGGTGTTAAAGCTGATTTTGTATTGAGTGATCAAATCGAGGTATTTGTACCAACCGTTCGCTCTCCGTCCTATCAAGTTGGAATTCAGCCTCAAGCTGTTAACCCTTCTTCGCTTACATATCCAGTTGTATTTGAACTTTATTACGAATATGATACAGGAGAATTCAGATATATTGATTCAATAACTCGTGCAAATGAGACTGAATTAACAGAATTTGTACAGTTCAAAATCGAAAGCAATGTTGACGTTGGGATGGTAAGCTCTCATGTTACCATGAAAAATAAACAATCAGGAGTAAGTCTCTTTACTTCGTCTTATTCTTCAAACATGTATTTCGTAGAATTCGATACTCAGGGCGGAACGTTTACAGATGGATCCGATTTTAGAGAGAATTCAGTATACTATAACCAACTTATAACTTATGGTTCAGAATATCAAGAACCTGTGAAACCGGGATACACATTCGAAGGATGGGAAATGGATCGCCCGGGTAGCGGTAATATGTGGGATGTAGAGAATCGTTTAATCACATTCCATGAATATTTATTTGCAGTATGGTCTGAAGATCCAGTAGTTGTGGATTATGCAGTATCATATGATGCGAATGGAGCTAAAAGTGGTGATGTACCAAGTGGAACACGTGTTGAAGAAAACACAACGTATACAATTCTTGATGCGCTTCCAAATTTAGTTAATCCAGGATTTACATTTGATGGTTGGAATACAGCGCAAGATGGAAGTGGAAAATCTGTTCAACCAAATGATGCATTTACAGTTACTGAAGATACAGTATTCTATGCACAATGGAAAAAAAATATTGTTCCAGCAGTAAAGTACTCTGTATCATATGACGCGAATGGTGCAACACAAGGATCTGTCCCAAGTGGATCAACTGTCGAAGAATACACAGCTTATGAGATTCTTGGAAATATAAACAACTTAGCATTCGATAACCATGAATTTGTGGGTTGGAATGATAAAGCTGACGGATCAGGGGAACATTATGATGCGAAAGATACCGTGACAATCACATCAGATAAAGTACTTTACGCACAATGGGAATTAGAACAAAATCCAATTCCTACTGAACCTGAAGTGACGAAACCTGAAGTTACAAAACCAAATATTCCAGGATTCGAAGAAAAAACAACAGCTCAGAAAGCACAAGTTTCAGGAATCGAAAGTAATGTTCAATCTCAATTACCCAATACGGGATTAAGTACATCGAAATTCCTCCCTTCATTAGGATTAGGAATTGCATTAGCTCGATCAGTATTGATGGTATTAAGAAAAAAGAACGAAAAATAGTTCAATCGTAAATCGAATAATGAGTACTTACTCATGCCCCTTGAACCTATTCACAGGCTCGAGGGGTTTTTTCTTGATTCGAAAGTGTATTTATTAAGTTTATGAATTTTTACGATTAAGCAAACCAGAAAAAAGTGAAATTTGTTGATGCATCAATAATCGTTGATATAAGCCTAAGATATGCTCTTTTTAGGCTAATATCCCGTTAAATTTACCTTTTTCATAACATTATATTAAAAGAAATCAGATCTAAATCCGTCTTTTAATTACAAATTTTGACCGTATCATGTCATATGAATCTTAATTTTCTACATCGATGTTAAATTTTATATACATCTAATAAAGGAGAATTAAGATGAAAAATTTAAGAAAACATATTTTAAGTTTTGTCTTAGTAACGATGTTAATGTTAAACGTCGTGAATATTAGCGGTGGTGTGAAAGCAGACTACAGTCCAGCAGATCTTTTGGGAAATCATAGTTCAACTATTTTATCACCATCATACCAGGTAGGATTTATCCCCGAGGTCACAAATCCCTCATCCTTATCTTATCCAATCGTATACGAACTCTATTTCGAATATGAGACAGGCGCTATTGATTTGATTGACACAGTGATTTGTGAAGATGAAGCCGATGTTATGGAGACGGTCAGATTTAAATTAGTAGATAATGTTAATTTAGGCCTAGTCCAATCACACATCTTAATGGTGAACAAACAGCCCGGACTTATTGCTAAGAGTACATTTGATTCATCAAATAGATTTAATGCAGGATTTTATGCAGAAGGTGGAACATTTCAAAATGGTTCAAACACTTATTCGATGGCATCTTACTTGGATCAACTTTTAACATATGATCAAAATTATGAAGAACCTGTTCGTCCTGGATTTACATTTGTAGGATGGGAAATGGATTTTGCGGGTAGTGGTTATATGTGGAATCTCGATAGCCAATTGGTTGATTGGCATGAGGACTTATTTGCTGTTTGGTCTGAAGATCCTATGATTGTGGAGTACTCAGTATCATATGATGGAAATGGTGCTTTAAGTGGTGATGTTCCTAATGGAACACGTGTCGAGGAAAATGCAGTTTATACAGTTCTCGATGCACTTCCAAATCTATCGAAACCAGGATATACATTTGATGGATGGAATACTGCACAAGGTGGAACGGGTAAAGCAGTTCAACCTAATGAGTTATTTACGGTAACTGAAGATACAATATTCTATGCACAGTGGAAGAAAGACATTATTCCAACGGTTGAGTATTCTGTAAGCTATGATGGAAATGGTGCAGACCAGGGAGTAGTACCAAACGGAGCGAAAGTTGAAGAGAACACGGTATATAAAGTTTTAGGAAATGAAAATGACCTTATCCTTGCAAACCATAAATTTATGGGTTGGAATGATAAAGCGGATGGTTCAGGTAATCATTATGACGGTGAAGACACATTGACTATCAAGTCCGATATCGTATTTTACGCTCAATGGGAAATACAACAAAAACCGATTCCAACAGAGCCAGAAGTAACAAAACCAGAAGTGACACAGCCTGATTTAAATATCGATGAAATACAGAAAGATCATCCAGATGGTGTTGGAAATGTACAAAGTGATGCAGTACTACCAAGTACAGGTGTGAATGAAAACCTTCTTGTTCCAATTGTAGGATCAGGATTAACCATTATTGGTATTACACTTATTATGTTAAAGAAAAAAGAATTATAGTTAGAAAAGGATGAGCGTATATTCATCCTTTTTTCATTATGGAACACGGATAATAACCCAAAAATTCCAAACTTGATTCATAAACTATATTTTCTTTATAACGTAGATTTATCGATTAATGACATTTGAATATTTTTTTCTTTGATAGAAAATATAATGTCTACATGGAGGTAAGGGTATGAAAAAACAAAATATTTATGCTAAAAAATCATTGGTTATTATGTTATGTCTAATGCTCGGTGTGGGAACCGCACAAGTTGCATTCGCAAATGAAGATGCTGAATTTATTTCAGAAGATTCCGTTGTCGAAACTGAAGCAATAGATCAAGAACAAGAAGAATCCACAGAAGTTGTGGAAGAAGACGTAACAATCGAAGGTGAGGAAACTGAGGAGACTGAACCTGTAGTCGAAGAAGAAAACGTTGAAACTGAGGAAGAAACAACTTTAGAAGAAACGAATGAAGTTGCAGCAGAAGCAGTTGAAGAAGAAAAATCAGAAGCAACTGAAAAAGAAGCTGTGAAAACAGACGTGAAAGATGAAGCTAAGAAGGTGAAAGCCGTTAAATATAATCTTGGCGCAATCAAAAACAAAACTGAGCTTGAAGCTGCATTTGCGGGCGCTCTTGAAGGTGATGTTATTACTTTAGCATCTGATTTTGTAGCCGAAGATGTTTCAATTACTGTTCCAAATGCAAACATTACGTTTGATGCGAATAATGTGATTTGGACAAATTCAACGCTTGAAGTTACGGTAACTCATAACGTAACACTTAATATTAAGAATCTTGTTATGGATGGGGTAGGACATACATCAAATCTACTTCGTATTTCAAATCAAGCAGGTGTTACTAATTTAGTTAACAGCAAATTTATCAATAATGGTGCAACTCCAATTACTGCTCAATTACAACCTGGAACTGAGTTCAATATTGATACAACACTTATTGATAATAATAAGGGTGTGAGTGGTGGATCAGCTGTTCATCTTCATGAAAACAGTCGAGGAACCTTTAACATTACAAATAGTACAATTTCAAATAATAGAGGTACAAGTGGTGGATTTACTTCTGGAGCAATCGGTGGTAAAAACATCTACAGTGATATTAATATTGCAAATACAATTTTAAGTAAGAATCATAATGATTCCATCAATACTGGTGTATTTGGTGGTGGCGGTGGTGCCATTTCATTACACTACTATCGCGGAAATATGACGATTAAAGAAAGTTATTTCAAAGGCAATAAAGCGGGTGGTGATGGCCATTCTGAAACTTATGATGGTGGTGCAATTTATATCTTTGATGGACGTGATGGCGCAACCGTTGATATTGACCAAACAACTTTTGCTTATAATGAAGCAAAAGATGATGGTGGTGCAATCTTATTCCAAGGTACTGGTAATCCTGGATTAACTACAAACATCCATAACAGTACATTCTATGGCAATAAAGCCGGTGGTACTGATGGAGCAAATCTACCCGGTGGTGCTATCATGTACTTTAGAAATGGTGGTTCTTCGAAGATGACGAACACTCTTTCGGGTTCTACATTCATGGATAATGTCGCAGGGAATGCAGATGTAAATACTGAATTTAGAGGTGGAGCGATTTCTTTAAGTGGTGCTGGTACTCTTGCTACTGCAGGAATCAGCTACAAGGGATCACTGTTCTTCGGTAATCAAGTTTACAAAAATGGTGTGATTGAACCAACTGCAAAATATAAAGATATTTCAAATACTCTATCTACAGCAAACTCAAAAGGTAATATCCTTAATGTTGACCAAACTACAGCTGAACTTGCTGCACAAGCAAAAAAAGATATCTTTGGTTATAAAAATGTTGGTCTCAGTCGTGATCAATCTGAATTAATTGCAGGGATTGAAGGAGAAATCATACCTACAATCGCAATCAAACCAGAAGGTCCAGCTGATGACGCATTCCGCGGAGGACATACTGATGGATACGATCAACGTGGGAAGAAACGTTTAGGAGATATTGGTGCTGTAGAAATCCTTTGGATTAACTATGATGCTAATGGTGGTGACTTCGACTTAGAAGAGATGAATGATTACGAAGGTGAAACATACTATGAAAAAGATGCATCTTCAAAAGTCGTTTCTTATTATGATATAACTTCTGCTGATACTATTAAAGAAGAACAAACAGAAGATAGCATTCATCCAGAACGTACAGGATACAAGTTTATGGGTTGGTCAAAAGATAAGGATGCAACAACTCCAGATCCAGACTTTAACACACGTAAACCTGTGAAAGTTCAAGATGATAGTCTACGTCTCTACGCTATATGGCGTGTAGGGGATGCCTTCACAGTTACATATCATGGAAATGGAAATACTGATGGTACAGTACCAACAGATACAAATACTTATGATACAAATGAAAAAGCAACTGTTTTAGGTGAATCAACCTTAGTTAAAGACGGTTGGAGCTTTATTGGCTGGAATACGCTTGCTGATGGAACAGGAAATGACTACGCTAAAGATGCAGACATCACAATGATTCAAAATGTTGATCTTTATGCACAATGGGAAAAAGATGTAACACCACCTGTTACTGAAAAATATACAGTAACGTATGATGGTAACGAAAACACATCAGGAACAGCACCTGTTGATGCTACTAAGTATGAAAAAGGAAACTCAGCAACAATTCTTGGAGCTGGAGATCTTATTAAAGATGGTTACGAATTTATTGGATGGAACACCCAAGCTGATGGAAAAGGTAACACAGTAAGTGGTACAATGACCGTTAATGAGGATGTTACATTATACGCACAATGGAAAAAAACAATTGTTGTTGTAGATACATATACTGTTGTTTACGATGGAAATGGAAATACTTCCGGAAATGCTCCGATTGATGCACATCTTTATGAAAAAGGTGAAAATATCATTGTTATGAGTTCTCACAACTTAGTTAATGATGGTTTCAATTTCATTGGTTGGAATACTCAAGCTGATGGAAAAGGTGATAGTTATGCACCTGGCGACTCAATTGATGTTGTTGGTAATGTTAAACTTTACGCACAATGGAGTAAAACGACAAAACCTATAGATCCAACAAAACCTGTTGACCCTACAAAACCAGTAGATCCAACAAAACCTGTTGATCCAACAAAACCAGGCGAAAACAATCAAACAGATTTACCTCAAACAGGGGTATCTGAAAATAATACTGCACTAATCGCAAGTCTAACTCTTATTGGGTTAGGATTGGTAATTGTTAAAAAACGCAAACATGAAGAAGCATAGTTTGGATTGATTTTATGAGAAGCTTAGCATCGAAAGATGCTAGGCTTTTTTTTACCTACCTCAAATATGTCATTTAGGTACAAAATCAGTCTATTCAGAACGACATCACAATTTTTGCATAACCGTATGATAATATATTTTTAAAGCGAGAAGGAGAAAGTTATGAAATTAGAATTTAATCAAATTAACAAGTATTTTGATGAGCATCATGTACTGAAAGATATTTCGTTTGAAGTTAACAGTGGACAAATCTTCGGATATCTTGGTCGAAATGGTGCTGGAAAAACAACATCAATTCGAATTTTAATGGATGTTTTCAAGGCAAACTCAGGATCGATTACTATAGATGGGAAACCCTTTAATCCTGAGGATTATCAAATTGGGTACTTACCGGAAGAACGAGGAATGTATTCAAAGACACGTGTTGTTGATCAACTTGTATATTTTGCAATGCTTCGCGGTGCAACTCGTGAGGCTGCATTGGATTCTGTAAATTATTGGGCGAAACAGTTTAAGATTGAAGAGTATCTCAATCGAAAATTAGAAACCTTATCAAAAGGGAACCAGCAAAAAGTGCAAATTACCCAAGCATTTTTAAATAATCCGGACATCTTAATTTTAGATGAACCCTTTAGTGGATTAGATCCAGTTAATTCTCAAGTGTTTCAAGATGCTTTAACAGACTATATTGCTGATGATAAAATTATTATTTTTTCAAGTCACCAAATGAGTTATGTCGAAACATTTTGTGATGACATTGCGATTATCAATCAAGGATCAATCGTTTTAAATGGATCCCTAAATTCAATCAAGAAAGAACTTGGAAAAGATAAAATTCGTATTCAGGCACATAATTATGACTCGAAGCAATTAATGGAAAAACTAGGCAGTAATTCTGTTCATGTCGAATCGGATGATAAATCGGTGATTGTGTCTTTATCTGAGGAATTATCAAAGAAAGTTTGGATGACATCGGTGATTGAATCTGATATTGATATAAAACTTCTGTCAGATTATGAACCAAGTCTTCAAGATATTTTTGTAGCAAAGGTAGGAGATCATCATGAATAAACTCAAAACGGTATTTAAATTTGAATTTTTAGAAATGTTACGCAAACGTAGTGTAAAAGTAACAACGTTAATATTATGTCTTGCGGTTTTGTTGATAACATCAATTCCGACCATTCAATCTTTATTTAAGGATGATCAAATAAATGATCAACAGACAAGTGAAGTGGTACCTGAGGAACGTAATGAGTGGGGATTTATCTTTGAGGATTCATCAATTGATAAGGAAGCATTTACAACCATCCTTGGTCTTAATCATCTTAAACAGTTTGATTCAGAAGAAGCAATGAAAACTTCCCTCCTCAATAAAGAGATTAAGAAGGGTTATGTTTTATACAATAGTACTTCCTACAAAGTCCTAACTATAGATAAAGATATGTTTGGTTTTGAAGATAGTATTATCGAGGACACTTTAAAGACAATGGCCATTAATGAGAATTTTAAAGCCAACAATATTGATGTAGAAGATGCACGTAACGCCATGAATGTTTCAATTACATCTGAGGTAGAAGCGATTGGTAAGGATTCATCACAAGGGTTCTTTATTGCTTACGTCATTATGTTTGCGATGTATATGTTGATTCTTTTCTTTGGTCAATCCGTAGCAACATCGGTTGCTCGTGAGAAAGACAGTCGAACCATGGAACTACTCATTACCAGTACTGATCCGAAAGTTCTTATTTTGGGGAAAGTATTTGCGATGGGAGCTGTTGGACTGTTACAAGTTGGTACAATTTCATTATCTGTATTTATCGGTTTTATGGTAAATAAAGTTAATTATGATGCTGATATTTTAATGATGGTACAAGGTTCACTAACCGTCTATACAGCAATTGTGTATTTAGTA
Source organism: Erysipelothrix amsterdamensis (assembly GCF_940143175.1). NCBI lineage: Bacteria > Bacillati > Bacillota > Erysipelotrichia > Erysipelotrichales > Erysipelotrichaceae > Erysipelothrix > Erysipelothrix amsterdamensis. The sequence goes on from NZ_OW659496.1 coordinate 256,329, forward strand.
TTTTCTATAGCAGGTTATATTTTATACCTTTATATTTTTGCGGCATTGGGATCGTTGATTTCTAAAGTAGAGGATGTAAGTTCTGCTACTACGCCTATTACCTTGTTATTTGTGATAGCATTCTTTATTGCTTCAAGTAGTTTGAGTGCACCGGATAGCCAATTGACAATTATTAGTTCTTATGTACCATTTGTCTCGTTATTTACAATGCCTATTCGTTTTATGTTGACCTCAGTGAACTGGATTGAAATAGTAATCTCAATGGTTATTATGATTTTATCAACCTTGGCAATTGCGAAGATTTCAGTCTATATCTATCGATTTGGTTCATTAAATTATGGTAACAAATTAAAAATTAAAGATATTTTAAAAGCAAAAAAATAACTCTCACGAGTTATTTTTTTTGTATATTGATATGAGTTAGATCGGTTAAATCTAAAATACGATTGGTGCAACGATGTTTTGAAGCACTGCAACGATACTCCAACCTGCCACACGACTTGTACGGCTATAGATTTTTAAGTCTGTTTTGATTTCTTCACCTTCAAGCATAATGCGGTGTTCGTCACCTACGTAACCAGGAACTGCATTGATATTTAATGTGGTTTCTTCTGGACCAGCACTTGCAAGTGCAATAGCAACTGAAACATTAACATGAGTTGGTAATGCAGCGATTGCTTCTTTTGTTGTTCCTGAGAATACTTCAACTGGTTCTTGAATATCAATTAGACCTTCACGATTTAGTGATGTATGGACTAATGCTCGAGGTGATTTCATCCCCGTCATTTTTACATTTACAGGACTCATGAGTGTCGCAGTACGAAGTATATCAAAACCTCCTACAGCTCCACTTGCTATATGAACTTTTTTACCTGTTTCGCGAGCAACATCTTGTACATGGTTATAGAAAGTTGCATCAGCAAAAGCTCCAATGGATAGTACGACAAGGTTTGAACCAGAACGAAGTACTGTTTCAGTATAGTCAACGACAGACTTAACAGAAGCTGCTTCAGATGTATAGTCTGGTTCAAGAGCCATTAATTCTTCAATTGTTGAGCATGCTTTACAACCATAATGGTTTGCGAACGCAGCGGTACGAAGTGGGTTTCGACCTAATACTCCAACAAGTTCGTATTCAGGTAGATAGCCATCCACCCAAGCTTGAGCCACGATATCGTTTAGAAAACCAGGCCCAATTAAAGCTAATTTTAATTTTTTCATAATAAATCCTTTCCTATTTTATATATGTATCTTAACATAGATTTCGTTAAGTGAACCGGTTTATAAAGATTTTGTTTGGACTTGCTTTATTTAGTCCTTCATTTCGATGGAAATAAATTCAAATGTAGTGGGTGCTTCAGTAAGTAACGAACCAAAGTACTCATTACTTAAGGGAAGGAGAGTACAAGTTAGATTTCTCATATTATTATCTAGGATTTCTAATACAGAGAATTGAGGAAAGTCTTTTTCAATACGCAGGTCAAAAAATTTGATATAACACTCTTTAAGACACCAGATTTTGTAGAAACTCCGGATGCCATGTTTTTTGACATACTCAATTTCTTGAGGGTGGTAAAAACGGTCTGAGATTTTTTGGTAATTCACATGCTCATCAAATTTTTGGATGTCGATACTTATTGGATGAAGACTGAATGCATAGCTGGAAAATGCTTCTGTAATTGTTTTACTGTAATAAAAATCATTATTTAAGATGATGGGTTTACCGTTTTCGGTTTTGTAAAGATACCAAGTGTTATCGATCTTATTACGCCGAGTAAAGTCTTGAATACACATTTCAAGAGTGCGGATTGATGTTTTTTTTGTTTGATAAATGACAACGTGATTTTCCATATTTTTCTCCTTAATAATGCAAGCATAACACTGTTCTAGAACTTTTTTTGTTCTCTTAAGAATCTATAAGTCGTTCTTAAGATTGTGTTAAGAAAGCGAATGGTATAATTGGCACGAAATAAAAGGAGTTTTATGATGAATCATATACTAAAGTATTTTGAAGCAACTGTAGAGCATCATCCAAAAAAAATCGCAGTTGTTGAACCGAATCAAACGATAACTTATGAGAATCTGTTTACTCAGGCTCAAATCGCAGGAACGTTTTTTATAAATCATTTTGATAAAAATAATCCAATTGTTATTTTTAGAGAGAAGGGAATCGATACACTTTCTTTAATGTTTGGTGCAGCCTATGCTTGCTGTCCCTACGTGATTGTAGATCCATCACAACCTGATGATCGTGTTGTTTCGATTCTTGAAACACTAAAAACGAAATATATTATTGCTGCTGCTGATCAAAAATGCCGTATTGAGCAATTGGGTTCAAATATTAAATTCATAGATTTCAAATCAGTACTGTGCGGAAGTTCAGATGATGCACGGATTGAGCAACGCATGGCTTCGCATATCTCCACAAATCCGCTTTATATACTCTTTACATCAGGTTCCACAGGAAATCCTAAGGGTGTAGTTGTTTCACATCAATCTGTAATTCGGTTTATTCGTGATTTTACCGATAAGTTTTGTTTTTCTTCAAACGATGTGATTGCGAATCAAGCACCTTTTGATTTCGATGTATCAGTTAAGGATATTTACAGTTCAATAATGAAAGGTTCTACCTTGGTGTTAATACCAAAATCATTTTTTACAAATCCTGTAACATTACTGGATTATATTTGTGAGACGAAAGCGACTGTTTTAACGTGGGCTGTATCAGCACTGTGTCTAGTAAGTCAATTAAAAGGTCTATCCTATCGGAAACCAAAGCAACTGCGACAAATAATGTTTAGTGGAGAACGTATGCCCGTTAAACATCTAGAGAAATGGCGTGAAGCCTGTCCAAACACGGAGTTTGTAAATCTATACGGTCCAACTGAAATTACATGTAATTGTACTTACTATATTTTGGAAACAGATCGACATTATGATGAGGAACTTCCAATTGGTATACCGTTTTATGACGATCAAGTATTTTTGTTAAATGAAAATGATGAGCTTGTCAACGATTCGGATGTACTTGGAGAAATTTGTGTTGGTGGTTTGAGCTTGGCACTAGGATATTTCAATAATCAAGAACAGACAAATCGTGTTTTTGTTCAAAATCCGTTAAATCCATTTTACCGGGATGTTATTTATCGTACCGGAGATTTAGGATACTATAACAAAAACGGTGAATTATGTATTAGAGGGCGTAAAGATTTTCAGATAAAACATATGGGTCACCGTATTGAATTGGAGGAAATTGAACGCAAAATTGAGGAACATCCTAGCGTTTCAAGAGCTTGTTGTGTCTATCATGAAAAAAAATATAAAATCTATGGCATCTATCACGGGGATCTCGATGTAAGGGAACTTATTTCATATTTAGAAACAAAGCTTCCTCATTATATGATTCCTAATACGTTTATACAGGTGCATCAAATGCCCTTAACTAAAAACGGAAAAATAGATCGTCAACTTTTAAAATCGGAAGTAGGGATACACGTATGAATCTAATGGAACTGTGCACATCGTGCAACGAACTCAAAACACCATGTTATATATTTGACGTTGATTTTTTAGAAGAACATGTTCAATCAATCAAAGCATCATTACCTGCCAATACGAAGTTATGTTACGCAATGAAAGCCAACCCATTTTTAGTTGGTATTCTCGATAAAATAGTAGATTCATTTGAAGTATGTTCTCCTGGAGAATACCGTATTTGTCAAAGGAATAATATTTCCAATCGAAAAATAATACTTTCTGGTGTTTATAAAAACTCTGAGGATATCAGGGAAATTATACAGATGGAAGAACAACCAATCTATACAGTCGAGTCTATCAAACAACTGGAATTACTTAATGATTTATCAACCGAGTATCAGAAACAAATCAACGTAATCTTACGATTGACAAGTGGTAACCAATTTGGAATGGACGCTACTGAAATTGAGCGAGTCTTTGATCAAACAAACGAGTTCCAGTTTCTAAAATGGCATGGTATTCAGCTTTATTCAGGAACGCAAAAGCATAAACTTAACAAAGTTCAGGCCGAACTCGAATCGTTAAAATCATATATTGAAACATTGAGAAGTCGTTATCAAATAGAGCTCCCTTGTTTAGAGTTTGGACCGGGATTAGGTGTTCAATACTTCGAATCAGATAAACCAACACTTTCCATTCCCGAATTTAGTTCAGTTCTCAAAAGTTTGAGCTTCGATGGGGAAATTGTTTTAGAGATGGGCCGAATTATTGTTGCAGGTTGTGGCACATATTTAACGCGTGTTGTGGATATAAAAACAAACGACATGAAGCATTATGCAATTTTAGATGGCGGAATTCACCATGTTAGTTATTACGGTCAGTTTTTAGGAATGAAGTGTCCAAATATTGAACGTATTGCTTTAAATGAATCTCCCGAATATTCTGCACAATGGAATTTGTGTGGTTCTTTATGTACGGTTGCGGATGTCTTGGTAAAAGATTATGAATCAGTCCTCGCGCTGAATGATGTTGTCGCATTCAAAAATGTAGGAGCCTATAGCGTTACAGAAGGAATAAGTTTATTCCTTAGTAGAGACCTTCCACAGGTTAACCTATACCGTAAACAAAGTGGTATTGAGGTTATTAGAGATACTGTAGAAATAGATATACTGAATTCAATTAAGGAGAGAAAAATATGAATAAATTACTTGAAATTTTAGAAGACATAAAACCAAATATCGATTATGAAACAGAAAATCAATTGGTTGATAAACGGATACTTGATTCGTTCTCAATCCTGACTTTGGTTGCAGAACTTGAAGATTCTTTTGATATCGAAATTCCCTATGATGAAATCAAACCGAATAATTTTAATACACTCAAGAGTATGTGGGAAATGGTAAGTCGTCTTAGCGGTGAAAACTAATGGCATATCATAATTACATTTATCTTTTCTTGTTTTTGCCGATTATGATGATTATGTATCAATTATGCAATCAAAAATATCGGTACCTTGTAATGCTTCTTGGAAGCATTACTTTTTATCTCTTGATGAGTTCAAAACTGATTGTATATTTGGTACTCATCAGTCTATCTACATATGTCATTGGTTTAGGATTATCTCAATCGAAACAGAAGCATAAAGGCCTTTTTCTGTCTCTTGGAATTCTGATTCCATTAGGGATTTTAACGGTCTTCAAATATTACAACTTTATTGGAGAAAATCTGAATTCTGTGCTGAAAGGTCTTGAATTAACCATTCCATATCGAAAATTTATTCAACCAATCGGTATTTCGTTTTTTTCATTACAAGCGATCAGTTACCTTGTAGATGTTAAAATGGGGAAAATTAAGGCAGAACAAAACCCGTTTAAAATCCTACTATATCTATCGTTTTTTCCAACCATTATTGAAGGACCGATAGCACGATATGATCAGGTTATACCACAGCTTAGTACAGGTGAGGCGATTACATATTCTTCGTTAACATTTGGATTACAACGAGTACTGTGGGGCCTTATTAAAAAAGTTGTAATTGCCGATCGTCTCGATCCGTTCGTGGGATCTGTTTTTAAGAATGTTGACACAAATGGTGGTGTCGTGATTTTAATTGCAGTTCTTGCATATACGCTTCAACTTTATTCAGAGTTCTCGGGTACGATGGACATTGTTTTAGGAAGTGCTGAGATATTTGGGGTGAAATTGCCCGAAAACTTTAACCAGCCTTTCTTTTCAAAAAGCGCATCTGAGTTTTGGCGACGTTGGCACATGACCTTAGGTGGCTTTTTTAAAGACTATATTTTCTACCCTATTTCATTATCAAAATTTAATCGTAAACTAACAAAATGGCTCAAGACTAAAATCGGAAAAAGATATAGTCGTCTATTACCAACGCTAGGCGCATTATTTGTTGTGTGGGTGTGCAATGGACTGTGGCACGGAGCTCAATGGCAGTACTTAGCCTATGGTATGTATTATTTTGTGATTATTGCATTTGGAATGATTCTGGAGCCATTGTTCTTAAGTCTATTCAGTAGAACAAAACTAAATCGAGAAAGTAAATTTCTTAATGGATTAAGATGGATAAGAACTATGCTTATTGTTAATTTTGGAATGATGTTGTTTCGCTCTCATGGAATATCGAAGGCCATTTCAATGTTAACTAAAATGATACAAGATTTTAATGTGAATCAAATTATGGATGGATCCCTCCTTAATAAAGGAATGGATATTCATGATTTCGGAATCATTCTATTTGGGTTAGCTATCATGATTATTGTCGGTTTTCTTAAAGAAAATGGTATTCAAATAAGAATCCAAATTGCGCAGTGGAAGAGTTATGTTCGCATTCCGTTTTATTATGGTGCAATGTTATTCTTAGTTATTTTTGGAGCTTATGGTTATGGTTACGCAATCGTAGAACTTATTTATGCAAACTTTTAGGAGGTCTTATGAAAATAATTAGATCAATTTTGTTTACCCTTGGTTTTATTGCTATATTATTTACAATAACACCTCTTTTTGCTCCCTATGAAATCGACCAATTCGCAAAAGGGAACAGTACAGCGTTCAATGGTATTTTTGCAGAAGACACGAATCGTCTAGATATGCTTTTCACGGGTGACAGTGAGTCGTTTACGTCATTTATGCCAATGCGATTTTGGGAGAAACTCGGTATAAAATCTTACAATATAGCAGTCGCTTCTCAAAATTTAGCGGATGGACATAAGACGATTAGTCATATTATTCAAAAGCAAAATCCTAAAATGATTGTTTTAGAAACGAATCAAGTTTATACCAACATTGGAGGACTTGCTAATCTTGTAGATAAGTCGATGACAAACACGCTGGCCAATGTGTTTCCAATCTTGAACTATCATGATAATTGGAAGCAAATTCTTTCGCTAAAAAAAGCGCAAAGTGTAGAGATCAAGCGAAATCCTCTGAAGGGGTGGCGCATCAATCGTAAAGAAAATGCCTATGAAGGCGGACCGTATATGCATCAAACGTTAGAAGAACGGGAAATTCCGACTTTGAATCGACATTATCTTGATGAAATCGTTTCTTTATGTAAAGAACATAATATTCAATTGCTTCTTGTTAGCGTACCGTCTCCAAGAAATTGGAATTACGAAAAACACAATGGCGTAAGCGCCTATGCAAAAGAAAATCAGATACCTTTTTTAGATTTAAATCTTGAAGCCGATTCAATAGGGATTAATTGGCAAGAAGACACCTACGACAAAGGTGATCATTTGAATTTAAAAGGCGCCGAAAAGGTTACGAGACGCCTCGTTGATTACGTAGCTCAAAATTATAAAATTAAGAGTGAATATACTGAAGAAGAAAGAGTGTTGTGGCAAGAAGATTTTAACGCATTTATTCAGCAGATTAACCCATAGTTCAATCGAAGCGTTGATGTGCTAAATCTTAAAATTTCTTAAATAACACACAAAGTATAGTAAAAGAAACATATAATAGAGGAAAGGAGGTGCTTATGAAAAAGATACTTATTGTTGATGATGACAAAGAAATCAGAGATTTAATGAAGCGTTATTTAGAAATCGATGGATATGAGGTTGTAGTGGCTTCAGATGGAAATGATGCAATGAAATACCTCGATGAAAGTATAAAACTTGTAATACTCGATGTTATGATGCCTGAAATTACAGGCTTTGAGGTCAGCGAGGTAATAAGGAAAAAATATAATGTTCCAATTTTATTTGTTTCCGCAAAAGCTACGGAGCAAGATAAATTTGTAGGTTTTTCTGTTGGTGGTGATGACTATCTTAGCAAACCATTTTCTTTTTCAGAGCTAAGCCTTCGTGTAAAATCACTCCTAAGACGTTATATTCAATATGATCGTGCAACTGAGAATATTTCTGAAAAGAACCACGTTAATACGATTGATTCAATTACAATTGATCTTGATAAAGGCATTACGTTTAAAGATGGGTTGCCTCTGGATTTAACGGAGCGGGAATTTCGAATTCTCAAATTATTAGCCACAAATCGTGGAAAAATTTTTTCAATCCAAAGTATTTATGAGAACGTTTGGCAGGATGAGTACTTATACTCATCTGCAAATACAGTCATGGTGCATATTCGTAACTTAAGAAAAAAAATTGAAATTTGTCCGGAAAATCCGAAGATAATAAAGAATATCTGGGGTAGAGGTTATAAAATTGATTAAGCATCGCAAGCAGTCGCTCACATTGGGTCTTAAAATATTCCTCATAACGGTTGGGTCAATTTTGGCGTCGTTATTTGTGTTTGTAATCACGATAACGTTATCCATTGATCCAATTGCTACGTATGTGAAAGGCGATGAGCGGATTCACTCAAGAATGCTTCGAGATAAACAGGATTTACAACACTACATCATCGATAATGATATTACACCGATGAATATTGAAGATTTGAGTCCCTGGCTTGAAAATCATAAATATATGATTATCTATATCGTCGATGTAGAAAACAATAACATTGTGTATACTAATGACGATCTTTTTGTAAGTAAAGAACTTGAAATAGCCGGAAATACGTCGCTCGAATCGACGATGCTTTATATCGGTGGTAAGTACTTCTATATAGATATGTTATATTCTGTGCGAGCAGAAGTAGAAAATTACGCAACCTATCTCGGTTTAATCCTTTCATCAATGACCTTTTTACTTGTTTTCTATTATGGTATTCGAAATATTACCAAAAGAGTTAAGCAACTAACTAATGAGATTGAAATTATTGGAGCAGGAACACCAAACAGTTATATAAGTGATAAAGGGAATGATGAGCTAGGACGATTAAGTTTTGAGATTAATGCGCTTATTACAGAATTATCTCAAAAAAACCAAGAACTTGTTATTTCTGAAAATGCACTCAAAGAACTCGTAACAAGTTTGGCTCACGACTTAAGAACGCCACTGACTTCTTTAATTGGGTATATCACCCTTATAAAGCTTGAGGCTCAATCAGAAGATATCGAGGATCTTGCGAACCGTTGTGAACAAAAAGCACTCCAAATGAAGACAATTTCCGATGAGTTATTCTCACTTTTCTCGACGCTCTCTTTAAATGAAGATAGTGAGTTACCCCTTGAACGCGTACATGTTCAAGATTTTATGGAAGGTGCAGTTGATCGTCTCAAATCGGATTTAAATCTAAAAGAATTCGAGGTAGTGATTCATCAGACTGTTAATGAAGAAAACCATTATGTAAGTCTTAATCTATACTACATGGATCGTCTTTTCGAAAATATTATTTCAAATGTATTAAAGTATGCGGAACCGAAGTCAACGATACAAATTGAAGTTACAATTGAAAATTCATGGTGTACCCTTGAGATTGTAAATGGAATAAGAGTTGACCAAGTTACAGAAGAAGCATCTGGTTTTGGATTACTATCGTGTCGTAAAATTGTTGATACTCATAAAGGACACTTTTCAACTTCACGAGATAAAAATATCTTTAAGACGAGCGTTGAGTTGCCAACCAGTCAATAAAAAACAGCGGAAATATCTCGCTGTTTTTTATTGATTAATAATCGTAGTTGCCAAGCATTTCAGTATTCTCTACACGCCATGAGATAAGTTTTACACGTACAATAATTCCATATAATCCAAATGTAATGAGAGTCAAAATCCACCAGATGACCCAATGACCGAATAAACTTACAGAATCACCGTTGAAGCGAAAACGTTGTCCATTGATAACTGTATGTTCTGACTCCCAACGGTAGGTTCGAACGAGAATCCAAGGTGTCCCTAAACCTAAAGTAACAATTGCAATGATAATATTTACTAATTGTAATCCAATATAGGACCAAATTGATCCGTCAAAATATGATGATTTCATATAAATCCTCTTTTCTATTTTTTATTTCGATGTTTTAAAAAATAAAACATGATTGATCCAAGTGCCACCGTTATAATAGTAGCGAAAATCATGGTTTGCCATGAACCAAAGATGACAATCGCGACATAATTAATAATTGCGATAATAATACCTATTAACGTGATTAATCCATAATAGCTCTTCATGGCAATACCGAATTGGTTGCTGATGATATGTTTTTTCTTTTCAGCAAAATAACCAGCAAATAAAATTGCGAAGGTCACTACAAAAACTAACCAATTCAATTTAAAAAATGTACTCATCTTCTATTCCCCCTGTTATATTTTAATCAACTCAGACTGATCAAGATCGAAATCATGGATGCAGTGGCTATAAGTGTTATAGCTATCATAGGTTCTATAAGCATAGGTCTGCGTTGAATTAACCATAAACGACATATATTGAGTATAGTCGATGGTTTTTCTTTGTGTTACGACACTTCCTTTAGCAATATCAACACCGTTAAGAATGTGACTTGCGGCAATAATAAGTTCTCTATCCGTATTTGGTTTTTGTGCGCTCAGTTTCGAATAGAGCGCTTTTATAAAACGAGAAGGAGGGGTTAAGTCTCCGGGAATTCCAAAGGTTCCACTTCCTTGCCCAAAGGGTTTAAACTCTTTTCCGTATAGTGTTCTTGGTTCAACTTGTCCCGGATCAAGACCAATATAATTTCGAATATTAGTCAGATGCCAAGTATAATCGGGGCTGTTTGTAAGTACACCAATTTGATTATTATGAATCTGAATTCCATGGTCCGTAGGTTCTACAATTATGGATGCGCCATTTGCATCCTGGAATACCCAATGCAGGGAAGGGACGATCCCTAAGAACTCAATAACATGATGTGTAATTGGATGTTCTTGAAACATCATCCGGACATCTTCAATTGTCTTACAATGTGCAAGAGCCCACATGACCACTTCATGGGGTGCAAGTGATTGATTTGGTATGCTCTCTTGAACATAACTCGCGTAACCTTCAAAATATAAAGCCGCTGCTGCCAGTCCATATTCATTGATACCATCCGCGAGCGCGTAGGTACCAATGTTTTTTGCGAGCCCAAAATATGCATAATGACTCGAAATCTCATGATTTAAATAAGCAAAATGAAGTGGAACATTGCGTGGAAATAAAACCATTTCAGGGTCTAGTTCAAATGAAAAATCCATTGTTCGTGCCATTAAAAAATGATTTTGAGTACTTTTTAACGTGATGTTTGTACACATAAAAACACCTCCCAAGTTTGCCTTGCATAATTATTATAGGGGAAATCTTTATACAATACATAAATCTGATATGATTTCGCAAGAATATCATGGTTTCATCACAATTTGATTTTCATCCACATCTTCATTTATTAACAAAATATCACACTAGATTTGGCTCTGGGTGTTACGATTAGTTTAAGAATCCAATAGCAGGAGGTGCATGATGTTATTAATCGGTGAAGTTGCACAGTTTTCAGACATTGCATTTAATGTAATACTTGGTGGTTTTGGTATGTTCTTGTTGGGCATTAAGTTGCTTGGGGATGGCTTCAAGGATGCGGCAGGATCCAAAATCAGAGATTATATCGAACGTTATACGGGTAATTTACTCTCCGCAATTCTAGTTGGGACAGTAATCACTGCGTTGATGCAATCGAGTACAGCCGCTACTGTAATTTCTATTAGTCTTGTTCGTGCAGGTTTGATGAGTCTTGAAGCGGCGATTGGAATCTCTGTGGGGGCGAATTTAGGGACGACGGTTACAGCTTTAATGATCGGACTGAATATTGAGGCGATGGGTTATTACTTTGTCTTTATTGGGGCTCTAATTCTACTCACAAAGAAACGATACAAAAGTGTGGGTCAAATATTCTTTGGGCTCGGAATAACATTTGTAGGGCTTGAATTAATGAGTGATCAGTTAATTATCTTGCAAGATGTTCCTCAGTTTGAAGCATATTTAGTTAAAATGTCAGATAATCCGTGGCTAGCCCTTTTGGCTGGGACCATTGGAACAGCAGTGATTAATTCATCAATGGCTGTGATTGCGCTTGTCCAGAAGATTTATGCCGGTGGTGGGATGACAATGGTTGCAGCATCTGCCTTCGTATATGGTTCTAATGTCGGGACAACATTAACGGCGATCCTTGCTTCAGCCGGAGGATCTGTATCCACAAAACGCGCTGGTTGGTTCCATGCCCTTTATAATGTGATTGGTGCTCTAATTACTATGTTATTTATCTATCCATATTCAAACTTTATTTTATATATTAATGGGAAAATGGGTGGTTCACCCGAAATGGCTGTAGGGATTAACCACTTCGTCTTTAATTTAATTTGGGTTGTAGGAATCATTCCATTTATTCCGGCCTGTATTCGACTTCTTAAAATCCTAATACCTGGAGAAGATCGTATTAAGGAACGTGAAAAAATTGAGGCTCTGGATTATGAATTAATTAAGACGTTTCCGGATGGAGCCTTTCAATTAGCACAGAAACAAACACTACAGATGGCTGATTTGGTTGTGGAATCTTTTGAAACGACACATGATTATCTTACAACACGTGATGAGGAAGACTTTGATGTTATTGGTCAGTTGGAAGAGATGGTTAACGAATTGGATTACAATTTAACACGATACCTTCTTGCGATTGCGAAGGATACACAACTGGATGGTCGCATGGCGGAACAATACTCAACCAGTGTTGATATCGTTAAAAATATTGAAAGAATGGGCGATATAACCACAAATATTGCGGAGTTTTATGAAAGAATATTTGAAAATAGAGGATCGTTTTCCGAAGAAGCATTGTACGATCTTGAAACGATGTACAAGTTGGTGTTGGATATGATTCAACGAAGTTTTAAAATGCTTAAATCGGATTCACTTCAAGGATATGAAAAACTTGTACAGGATGAGGATTACCTCGATTTAATCGATGAGAAATACCGTGAACGTCATTTCCATCGTATCTCGGATGGTATTTGTGACGATCCGATTGCAAGTAGTTTGTATGTAGATATTCTTGCCTCTTTAGAACGCTTAGGGGATCACTGCATAAATATTGTGGAGAAGGTAAAAGAACGTAATCCTGAGAAAACGATTGAAACTGAAATACAAGTTGATACAATGAATTAATATCGAATAAAGAGAGGTTTTTAGTAAATGTATTCAAAATTAAGTACGATGTATTATGAAACATCAAAACCCATTGGAACATCACTTGGTGGTGACATGGAGTTTTATTATCAAGCAATCAAGGACGCACGATCTATCCTTGAAGTTGGCTCGGGAACGGGTCGGTTATTAATTCCGTTTTTAAAAAATGGACTGGAAATTGAAGGTATTGATGCTTCTAGCGAGATGGTCTCGATGTGTATCAGTAATTGTATAGATCATGAAGTAAAACCACGTGTTAAACAAATTGATGTCTATGATATGAGTGAAGTTGGAACATTTGATTCGATTATTATTCCTACAGGAACATTTTGTTTATTTAGCGACCCAAATGCAGTGATTGAGAACTGTTATGAACATCTCGAGGAAGGTGGGAAGCTAGTTCTTGATTTAATCTTTCCACATGGATTTGTTCCGGGGAGTGTTCATCGCCACGTAGTTTATCCGAATCAAAAGGATGTATTGTTTCTTGAAGATCATCAACATACAATTAATTGGCAAGCACAGCAAACCAGACAGTTTTTTAAATATGAACTCTGGCGTGAAGATAAATTTTGTGAACAGGAATTAGAAGTATTTGATTTATATTGGTATCAAATAGATCAGATGGAAACGATGTTAAGGAATAGTGGTTATGGTCAGATTGAGTGGTTTGGAGATTACACTAGCGGATATGATGTTGGAGCAGATTACGAGGTTCTAACACTATGTGCATATAAATAAAAAAAGAGTCAACTTTAAGTGGAGTAGTAAACTAAAAGTAGACAAGTAAAAAAGACTTGTCTACTTTTTTTGTGTAATAATTAAATCCACGATAAAACGGAGGGATTAATGATGGGAAGACCCAAAGGTGGATTAAATGATAAATGGACTTATGAGGATCGCATTAAAGTCGTTACACGTCATGTTGATGAACATATAAGTGTTGCGAAACTATCACAAGTCCTAAAGGTACGATTAATGGGTGGATTGATCGATTCATGCGCGATGGTAAAGAGGGTTTAAAAAAATAAGAAAAAGACAGGAAATCATTTTTCTGCGCTTCATACGAGTAAATCATTAACTGAGATTGACGACTTCAACTCGAAATTCTAAAACGAGATATTGAGATTGCACGATTAAAAATAGGGTACCAGGTGAAAGGAGTTGGTGTAAACAAGGAGTTCGTTACTTTAAAAGACAAGAATTCCAAATAGCACATGATTTATCTTTTAAACATCCGATTACGTTCATTCTTAAATTTATGAATTTGAACCGATCTGGTTATTACAAGTGGTTAAAGCATAAAGATGATCTCAATATTTATGAACAAAAAAGAGCGATTCTTAGCGTTGTGATTAAAGACTGGCATCGACGTTTTCCAAGTTATGGTTATCATGATATCGCTGCAGTCATGAGAAAGCAAAGTGATTTAGGGTTTGAATTTTCAGATAATTTAATCCGCAAGTGCTGCAAGTTTTTAAATATTAAATCAAAAGTTAAACACTATTCCTATAAAAAATCTGGAACACAAAGTCGAATTTATCCTAATATTATAAAGAATCAATGGAAGGCAACAAAACCTTTAGAAATTATTGTTTCAGATATGACACATATTCGAAACAAAGGGATTAATTATGAATGGACCTTAATAGTTGATACCTTCAACAATGAAATTATAGGTTCTGCATTATCGCGTACAACTGGTGATCCTAAGCCTTACTACAAGTGTCTCGAGGATATTCTTGCGCTACTTAAGGATAATAAAAAAACAGCTCCCACGATTCTTCACACAGATCAAGGAGCTGTCTACCACTCTAAAGCTTTCGCTAAAGCGCATGAAAATTATAACATAATTAGACTATGTCACGAGCTGGAACACCTACAGATAATCCAATTGTCGAATCATTAAATGGATGGATTAAAGCAGAAATGGCGTGTGATTATCAATACTGGTCCGTAGATAACTTTGAAAATTTTATCGAAGAATATGTACATTATTTTAATTTTGAAAGACCTGCTTACTGTTTAAATTACAAAACCCCTATCCAATATAAAATGGATAAGGGTTTCTAGTCTTTTATTAATGTCTGCTTTTGTTTGACAACTCCAACTTTAAGTTGGCTCTTTTTATTGACAAAGTAATGTTTCACTAATAGCCAGTGCACAAGCTGCACGTGCTCCATTTGCTTTTGAATACGGTTTAATTTTTTTCTGAATTGTTTGTCTTGATATGAATTCGGAATCATGTTCTCGGATTTTATTCAGTAACAATGTAGACAATTGTTCATCATCAAACAATTGACCGTGTAAATAAATTATATCCGTATCGAGGGTAACAATGATGTTATTGAGGGCGATTGCTAGAAAATTAATCGCATTTTCTAATAATTGAATTACAGCAGAATCACCGAGGTGATAGGCTTGCAATAAAATATCCATCGATAATTCATGTTCTTCGTTTACCAGCTGTTTTAGATAAGTATTTGCGGAACTGTTGAATAGTAGACTTGCTTTATGAAGTAACCAGGTTTGACTCGCATAGGTTTGCAGACACCCAACTTTGCCACACTCACATTGTTCTCCGAATGGATTAACAACCAAGTGTCCGATTTCTCCAACAAAGTAATTATTACGTGCATAGAGATCGCCTTGATAAACATATGAACAAAAGATTCCACGTCTAAAATGAAGGAATAAAAAATTCGCATCGGTTTTATCATGCCCAAATAAACGCTCGCGTATTGCCATTGCGTTAACATTATTCTCAAAATAGACTGGCAAATCGAGATGTTGCTTTAAATAATCGAGAGAGAAGTTAGACCATGAGTGGTTATTGGTCAGAATATGGGCTGATGATCCATCATAGTGTCCGGGGATTGCAATACCGATACTTGTAACGGGGGTATCGCTATGTTTATTCATAAAATCTTTCATTGCTTTTACTAATAAGTCATGACGCACATGATCGGATTTAGAGAGCGTAAATGCCTCTTCAAAGAGAATGTGGTTAAGATTATCGGATAAAGCCAATGTAAAGGAGTGCTCAAACAACTCAACACCGAGATAATAAGAATGATTGGGGAGAAGTCCTAAGAGTATTTTACGTCTACCTACTCGTGTATTGTCGGTATCTTCTCCGATTTCGCAAATTATTTTGTCGTTGATTAAGTGCTGTGTTAGATCACTTACGGTTGCTGGGGTAATGTGAAGCGTCTTTGAAATATCGATGCGTGAAAGTGGGCCTTTTGAGTATAATAAGTCAAGAATTAAAGCTGTTTGCTTTGTTTTTGCTTTACTGAGTTGCATATTTCACCTCCATTAAGAACATTGTAACCTATTAATTATTATTTGTAATCATTAATGGGTGAAATTTAACAAAACCAACACAATTATCAAATGTAAGGCTTTACATTTATTATGAAGTGTTCTATAGTGTAGGTAGTTGGTAATATAAAATAATTAATTACTGAGATATTGCGCACATTTTCATTCTAATTGTTCTATATTATAACCAAAAGAGGAGGATATTATGAATAAAGTAGGAGATTTTTTAGAAGAAAAAGTTTTGCCTGTAGCAGCAAAACTTTCAAGTAATAAATTTTTAATTGCAATTCGTGATGGTATTACACTTTCAATGCCATTGATTATTATCGGTTCTATTTTTATGGTTATAGCAAGTTTTCCAGTACCAGGTTGGGAAGCGTGGTTGGGAGATATTGGTGTTGCGGGCTACCTTTGGAAAGGTGTAGACAGTAGTTTTGGATTAGTTGGATTAATCTCAGCATTTGGGATTGCTTACAGTATTGCAGATCAGCACAAAACAGATGGGATTTCAGCAGGTATTATTGCCTTATCAGCATTTATCGTTGTAACGCCATTTGTTAAGGGGGAAACAGGTGCTGGTATTACGGTTGGACTTGTGGGTGCTCGTGGGCTCTTTGTAGCGATCATCTTAGCAATTATTAGCGGTCTTATCTACCAATGGTTTATCAATAATAATATTGAAATCAAAATGCCAGATACAGTACCACCTGCAGTTGCGAAAAGTTTTAGTGCAATTATTCCGGGTGCAGTGATTATTACAATGTGGTTAACCATCTTTGGTTTACTTGATAAATTTGGTTTACCAAACTTACATGATATTGCAGCTGTTGTGTTAGGAAAACCGTTTGGATTACTTGGAAATAACATTATTGGTACAATGATTGTTGTTGCATTTAACAGTATTTTCTGGTTCTTAGGAATTCACGGGGGCCATGTTGTAAACTCAATTATGAAACCAATTTGGATTGCAAACTTAGATGCGAACCGTGTTGCTTATCAAGCAGGCGAGGCATTACAACACATTATTACAGAACCATTTATGGATAACTTTGTATACATCGGTGGTGGTGGAGCCACAATCGGTCTTGTACTCGCAATTGCATACTATGCACGTAAGAAAAAAACAAGTTTACGTACTAAAGCTCTTGCGCCAATTACAGTTGTACCAGGACTCTTTAATATTAATGAGCCAACAATGTTTGGACTTCCAGTAGTGCTTAACTTATTATTAATTGTTCCATTCATCTTAGCACCAATGCTTAATGCACTTATTACTTATTTCGCAATGGCATCGGGACTTGTTCCTTTAACACGTACTGTAGCAACTTGGACAATGCCACCAGTAATTAGTGGATTCTTAACAACTGGTAGTATACGAGGATCAATCTTACAAGTTATCTTAATTGCCCTTGATATTCTCTTATACTTACCATTCTTTGCAATGGTTGAAAAAGGATTTAAGGCAGAAGAAACAACAGAACAGTAATTATTATATAGAAAGTGTGAAATGATGAAACGATTAATTAGTGCAAATACGAGTGATATTTTAAACATGACAGCTGAAGAACTTAAACAAAGTATTAAAGCGAGTGAAGGACGCGTAGTTTTATCGGAAAACTACGCTGCTCGCGAAAGCTTTGTGGGAGATATTAGTAACTCTGAGATTGCACGTGCATGTGGTGCAGACTTGATATTACTAAATGGCGTCGATGTATTTAATCCGGATTTATTTGCAATTGAGTGTATCGAAAAGAATTTTGTGGATGAGCTTCATCGTTTAGTTGGAGCTCCCATTGGTGTTAACTTAGAACCTATTGATCAAAATGCAGAGATGACAGAGTCACGCTTTGAGATTGCTTTAGGAAGACAGGCAACTGTAGAGACAATTGAAGAGATAGAACGTCGTAATTTTGATTTTGTTTGTTTTACAGGAAATCCTGGTACAGGAGTCACAAACGAAGCGATTATCTCTACAATTAAAATCGCAAAAGAGAAGTTCTCGGGTCTTGTTATTGCAGGTAAAATGCATGGAGCCGGTGTTGTGGGTCCAATTATTGACTTAAAAACAGTAGAAGCGTTTATTGAGGCAGGAGCGGATGTTATTTTAGTCCCTGCTGTTGGAACGGTTCCAGGATTTGATGCGAACGAACTTAAGGAAATTGTGCAATTTGCACATGCCCGCGATACTTTAGTTATGAGTGCAATTGGGACGAGTCAAGAAGGTTCAACGCCTGAAATTATTGCACAAATGTCAATTCAAAATAAGATTTGTGGCGTGGATATTCATCACATTGGTGACGCTGGATATGCAGGATTAGCTCCGGTTGAAAACATTTTTGCAATCGGTCAAGCAATCCGTGGTATTCGACACACACTCTCATCATGTGCCCGCTCTGTAAATCGCTAAACATTAATAAAGGAGCATGAAATGCGTAAAGGTTTAAGAAATATCGTTACAGTATTTATGGTTTTAGCTTTATCAATGACATCAATCTCAGCGCTTGAGGGTGATGCTAAGAATTTAATTCAAGATGGTGATTTTGAACAAGGTGGGTCTTCATGGACACAACGCAATAAAGGTGAGGTTCAAGACAAGGTCTCTTATGATGGCAAGTATGCTGGGGTTGTTCCTCATACAGCAATTTCAGGTAACTTTGCAAATGGTTTTATTGGTCAAGTTATTCGACTTGAGCCCAATACAACCTATCATGTAAGTGCTTATGCGAAAGTGGATGTTAAAGGGGCGGATGCAGTCTTTACAGGCCGCTTTTGGGATGGTCAACAAGGGGATGTTATTAAGGGAGAGAACGGTCAAACCGTAGATCAATTAGTTTCATCAACAGACTGGCAAAAAGTAAGTTATACATTTAATTCAGGTACGGAACAAGGAGCATTAATTCAACTTGTAAAGTGGTCTGAAAAAGAAGAAACAAAGCAGTCCAATGCTTATGTTGATAACGTTGTGGTAACGAAAGAATTAAATGTTTCAGAAGAGAAGAATGAGGACGTCTTTACAGAAGTATGGCGTGATGATTTTGAGCAAGAATCCCTGAATATGGAAGACTGGGGTTATGAGCTGGGTTCGATTCGTGGAATTGAACAACAACATTATGTAAACAATCCAGAGAACGTATTTTTACGTGATGGTAAGCTTGTGTTACGTGCAACGGATCGTGATGTATCGGATCAATATTTACATCCACGTGATGCATCTCGCAAAGTAATTTATAACTCAGGAAGTATTCGTACACACGGACAACGCGAATTCTTGTATGGTAAATTAGAAATTCGCGCAAAACTTCCGAAAGGAAGAGGCGCATTCCCAGCCTTTTGGACTTTGGGAGCTGATTTTACCCTTGATGGTAAGATAAAAGCAGAACAAGGTCGTGGTTGGCCAAGTACGGGTGAAATTGATATCATGGAATTAATCGGTGAGGATCGCGATGGTTCCCATGGTAACCGTACGGTTTACCAAACTGTTCATTATGGTCCTGCTGAGGACAATGTGGGACGCTTTTCTGGAAACGGTACAGCGCATACCATTCCTCAAGGAAACTTTAATGATGAATTTCATACATTTGCATTAAACTGGACCGAAGATGCTTTGGAGTGGTATGTTGATGATCAAAAAGTTCATACGGTACCGTATGGACAGGATCCAATGGCTAAAGATATTTTCAATAAGCCTCAATATATTCAACTTAACTTAGCGATGGGTGGAGCATGGCCGGGACCTGTGGGGGAAAACCTTGCAGGAACTGAATTTGTAATCGACTCGGTATCGTATCAACAAACCGCTGCCCAAGCGAAAGCTGCGCAAGCCTATTATGACAAGGCACCGAAGTTAGAAGGGGTTAAACCACTCACAATCATGCAAGGTGGAACAATTAATCCCCTTGATGGAATTAAGACAATAGAAGGTTATGATTTAGACTTCTCAATCGAAGATACACCAATGTTTAATCCACGCGGTGGAAATTCTAATGTGAAACTTCTTGTAAAGGGTTTGGCTGAGAAGGATCTCATTTCAAATCTTCCAGAAGGAACGTATAATCTTCATTATAGTGCAACGCCACAAGGTGTTGATTTAACACAAGATATTAAATCACCGGTTGCACGTCAAGCAACAACACTTGTTGTTTCAAAGCAAGCCTTTCCTCAATCGTTTGAACTTGAAATAACAGAAGGGAGTACACTATCGACACTTA
This sequence comes from Erysipelothrix amsterdamensis, assembly GCF_940143175.1. NCBI lineage: Bacteria > Bacillati > Bacillota > Erysipelotrichia > Erysipelotrichales > Erysipelotrichaceae > Erysipelothrix > Erysipelothrix amsterdamensis. Next base: position 276,878 of record NZ_OW659496.1, read on the forward strand.
CTTTACCACAAGGATGGACATGGAAGAATCCAGATTTTGTTGTGAAGGAAGCTGGAATGTTCACCGTTCTCTATGGTGTCAATAATGACGAACATTCTGTGCATGTATCACTTCGAGAAATTGCAGAAGTACCTAAAGAAGAGAACAAGCCTGCGGAAGTTCTTGGTGAGAAAAAAGACAAGGACGTTACATCGACTGAAATGACTCTACCGAATACGGGTCAATACACATCAAGTTTCGCAATTGTGGTTGCGTTATCACTTACATGTATTGGTTATGTGATGTTGAAGTTAAATAAAGAATCAAAAGAAAATGAATAGTTTAATTTTTTAGGAAGCCAAAAGACTGTTGATTAATCAACGGTCTTTTTTTTTTCGAAGTGTATATTTCGCTATAAATCAAACACCTAATTGTGTTATCTTAATTTATCATTTTTTATCAAAATCATCTTGAAATCCCTTACTTTTTTCGGTAAAGTATAAACACTTGAGGAGGTAAAGTATGAAAAAGAAGGTTTTTGATTTTCTACAGCAATTAGGACGTACCTTTATGTTGCCGATTGCTTTATTACCGTTTGCGGGGCTTTTATTGGGATTGGGGGCAACTTTTACCAATCCGTCTTTAATTGAAATGTATCATCTGGAAGGCGTTCTAGCGCAAACGGGAGTATTGTATAAAATTCTCATGATTATGAAAGCTTGTGGTGAGATTGTGTTTGCGAACTTACCGCTTCTCTTTGCGATTGGCGTTGCTTTTGGGATGGCAAGAGAATCGAAAGAGGTTGCGGCATTGGCAGCTGCAATATCATATTTAATGATGAATGTCGCTATGGCATCAACCATCGAACAATTTGGTAATCTCGATACGTTAATGAAAACGTCGGGTTTGATTACACAGGTGTTGGGGATTGAAAATACTTTGAATACGGGTGTGTTTGGTGGGATTATTGTGGGGATTATGGTATCAATACTTCATAATAAATTTTATCAAATTGAGTTTAACGATGCCTTTTCATTCTTTAGTGGAACACGATTTATACCGATTATCTCATCCATTGTTGCGATAGCGGTAGGGATTATTTTTGTTTGGATCTGGCCTTACATCGCGTTTGGAATCGCTTCGTTGGGAGTTGCGATTTCTAAAATGGGGTATTTTGGAACCTTTGTTTATGGATTGATTTATCGTGCATTGATTCCACTAGGACTTCATCATGTCTTCTATCTTCCTTTCTGGCAAACTGCTCTTGGTGGAAGTACTGTTGTGGCAGGGACGGTAGTTGAAGGAGCTCAAAATATCGTGTTCGCTCAACTTGCTGCGGGGGTCCCAGTCGATGCAAGCTACGCTCGTTTCTTTTCAGGAATGTTTCCATTTATGATTTTTGGTTTTCCAGCCGCAGCACTTGCAATGTATAAAACGGCATATCCTGAAAACAAAGCAAAAGTTAAAGGTTTATTGGTATCTGCATCAATCACATCAATTGTGACGGGAATTACGGAGCCTATCGAATTTTCGTTCCTATTTGCATCTCCTTTCCTTTACTTTGGGGTACACGTAGTTCTGGCGGCATTTTCATTTATGCTGATGCATATGCTCGCTGTTGGGGTCGGTCTTACTTTTTCTGGAGGACTTCTTGATTTTGTCTTATATGGAATATTGCCGGGTAACCAAATGACCCACTGGATTCCTGTAGTTGTGGTTGGACTCATCTATGGTTTGATTTACTATGCGGTCTTTACCTTTGCAATTAAGAAGTGTGACCTCAAAACACCGGGCCGTGAAAAGAACGGAAATGTACAACTCTATACTAAGAAAGATTTGAAAAATAAAGATGATGTTTCAGCACTGATTGTGGAAGCGCTAGGGGGGCAAAACAATATTGTAACCATCGATAACTGCGCGACACGACTTCGGATTGAAGTAAAGGATGCACAAAGTGTAAACAAAGACCAGTTCAGTCAAACTGGCGCCGCAGGTTCTTTAATTAGTGGAAATACAGTTCAAATTATTTATGGACCCAAAGTCACAAATATCAAAACTAAAATCGATCAATATTTAAATAAAAAATAAACACATCATCTTGATGTGTTTTTTCTATCTGAGTATTAATTTTAGACATTTCGATACATATTATTGAACTTCATGATTTGGTGATGACGCGGTATGAAAAGCATGGTATTACTTAGTTATATAAGGAGGAGCTTATGGAATCTAACTTAGAGCGTACCATCATTCCAGAAGTAAAACAGTATCAACTTCATGACGGTGTCGTTAAACTGAAACCAAAAATATTTATTGAAACTGAGCGTCTTATTTCAAAAGCAATCTACAAGCGCATTCGAGAAAATCATAAAAAAATTGTTTATGAACCTGAGGAGGACGTAACAAGCATTCATATACTTCCAATGGAAGAAGTACACCCTCGTGGTAGTTATATCATCACAATTGATGATACCATCAAAATCTATGCAAATGATGAAGAAGGAACCCTTTATGCAGTTCAAACACTTCTTAAATACGAACTGACATATGGAGCAATACAAAAAGGCGAGATTATCGATGAACCCAGTGTTGAGGAACGTGGATTCCATTTAGATTGTGGTCGTAAGTACTTTACACCGCAATGGATTCATCAACTTTTGGATACCTTAGCATGGCATAATTTTAATATGCTTCAATTACACTTTAGTGAAAACAAGGGCTTTCGCTTGGAATGCACACAGTACCCTGAAATCGTAAGCCAAAAAGCATTAAGCTTACAAGAACTTAAAGAAATTATGGAACTTGCGGATGAATATTGTATCGAAATCGTTCCTTCATTCGACAGTCCCGGTCACCTTAAGCATGTTTTAAAAACTTATCCAGAGTATGCACTTCCTGGATCCGATGGGGAAGCATGGGATATTACCAATCCAAAGGCACTTGAGATGATCTATGAGCTCTATGATTACTATGCAGAAGTATTTCAAAAATCACGCTATTTCAATATCGGGGGTGATGAATTTATTGATTTCGAGCAGTTTGATGCTTTCCCTGAACTTAAAACTTATGCGCAAAATCATTTGGAGGGAGAAACTGGATATGACACGTATCTTGATTACCTCAATACCATCGCATCACGACTAGAGACAAAAGGGTTTACGGTGCGATTATGGAATGATGGTTTGTATCGACTCAATCAAAATCCAAAGATTGCACTCAAGCCATCGATACAAGTTTGCTATTGGACTAAGTATAATCGCTACATGGCACCCATCAGTGAATTTGAAAATAAAGATATTGCCTTGATTAATTTTCATGCAGAGAATTTTTATTATGTCTTACATCCGGAAGTAGGGGTCAAATGCATTGATCCAGAAAGTTGGTTTGAAACATGGACGCCCAATCACTTTCCATCCAATCAACTTACCGATAAGGTTGAGGGCGCTTATTACTCACTTTGGTGTGATGAGCCAGAACTTCAAACTGAGGATGAAATTTTAAAACAAATACACATGCCTCTTTGTGCAATGAGCGCGAAAGCATGGCGAAAAGAAAGTACAATGACTTATCAAACACTCGTTCAAAAGGAGCAAATACGATGGACACAAATGGATTAATTAAAAAAGCACAAGCACTTTATCCCAACACGAATTTGGATATAACAAAATTACAACTTAACCAACATGTACTTGAAAATTATGAGTTTGATGGGTATCAAATTCACTATGATGATGACTTGATTATTATCGCCTCAAATACAGAACGCGGACATTTTTATGGACTTTTGGATGTATTTTCGGGGAATGCCTCTACGGCACTTAAGAAGGCAAACGTAGCAGAGCGTGGATTGCATGTTGATATGGGGCGTAAATTCTTCAGTGAGGCGTGGTTTATGGACACGATCAAATTAATGGCGCGTCTTAAATTAAATACGTTGCAGATGCATTTTTCAGAGCATTTAGGTTTTCGTATCGAATCGAAACGTTTTCCTCAAATCGTATCAAATGAACATTTAAGTCAAGATGCAGTAAGACGTATCATCAACCATGCTAATGATTATTATATTGACGTTATTCCGTCCTTTGATTCACCAGGTCATCTTCAAGTTGTATTAGAAGCCTTCCCAGAATTCCTTATGGAAAATACAACAATGGGACTGGATATCACCAACCCTGATGCACGTGCCTTTATTAAAGAAATCTATGATGAGATGGATGATTTATTTCATACATCCACAAGTTTTCATATGGGGGCGGATGAATTTATTGATTTTGGAAAATACGATGAATTTCCACAACTCGAGACGTATGCGAAAGAACACTTTGGACCTGAGGCGAAAGGCTTTGATACCTTTGTGGACTATGTAAATGACATTGCATCCCACATCCAAGGGCGAGGAAAGACGGTTCGAGCTTGGAATGATGGATTGTATCGCATTGATCAAAAACCAACAGTACTTCTTAACAAAGACATCATCATTACCTATTGGACGAGTTGGAATCCAATGATGGCACCGGTGAAAACTTTTGTGGATCGCGGTCATGATGTGGTGAATTATATGGACAGCTTGTTGTATTTTGTTTTAGGGGAGAATGCAGGTTATACCTATCCCACGGAAGCATCAATTATGACATCCTTTGAATCAGATCGTTTTCCAAACCGTCATGAAACCTGTGAAGGTGATTTAGAACAACGTGCCGAAACCTTGGGCGCAATGTTTTCAATCTGGTGTGATAAACCCGAAGCGCTGACGGCAGAGCAAGTCGCGTTACAAATTCAAGCACCGTTACGAGCATTCGCCTTAAAGTGCTGGAATGAAAACTAAGATTAATAGGTGAATACCTATAATCCGTTTCTTGTGAGCATGGGTTAAAATACGTAAACTTTATATATCAAGAGCCTATAATTCTTGATAATCGAGTACACAAGGTCTCATGACGGTGTCTCCTGTTATAGACCTTAAAAGACATGCTTTCGCATTGAGATACCTGCTTCCTTCTCGGTTGTGGTATTGATAGGATCAATGTGAAAAGGATGTCTTTTTTATAGGTTTTTTGTGGAATCATAACTATAATTTGTTGATTTATTAGTATATTTTGTCTCTTATATCTCTGAAATGAAAGCGGTACACTTAATATGTAAAACAACAGCAAGACCTTTGAATTTATAGATGTTTGGGGTGAATCAATTGAAAAAAGTATTACGCAATATTAAGAAAAATGCACCGTTTCTTTTAATGGCATTGCCTGGGGCAATTTGGATGATCTTCTTTTTCTACATTCCAGTCCTTGGAAACGTAGTTGCATTTAAGGAGTTTAGATTTTCTCCGGATGGATTTTTCGCAAGTCTTTATAACAGTAAGTGGGTAGGTTTCCAGAACTTTAAGTTTCTATTTGCTACCGACAATGCTTATATCATGACACGCAATACCGTATTGTATAACTTAGTCTTTATTATAGTCGGAACGTTTCTCGCAGTAGTCTTGGCTGTTATTATGAGTATGTTACGTTCAAAGAAAAAAATAAAAGTATTTCAAACAACAATGTTGTTTCCATACTTCTTATCATGGGTTATTATTGGATTCTTTGTCTATTCGTTTTTAAGTCCTGATAAGGGCGCGTTAAACAGTATCTTAGCCATGATGGGTAAAGAACCTGTTAACTGGTATAATGAGCCGAAATATTGGCCGGTATTTATCGTTATCATCGGAATATGGAAGAATATCGGATATAACAGTATTATTTATTTTGCTTCGATTATGGGGATTGATCCAACATATTATGAAGCGGCAATTGTGGATGGTGCCAACCGATGGCAACAAATTCGTCACGTTACGATTCCGCAAATCATTCCGCTAATTAGTATTATGTTGATATTAGCGATTGGAAATATTATTCGATCTGACTTTGGATTATTCTATAACGTAACCCGTAACTCAGGACCACTGAACCAAGTTACGATGGTTATTGATACATATGTATATAAAGGCTTATCGGCATCAGGGGATTTAGGGATGTCATCCGCCGCGGGTTTATATCAATCCGTTGTAGGGTTTGTGATGTTAGTTTCTGCTAATGCCATCATTCGCCGTGTTGATCCTGAATCAGGATTATTCTAGGAGGATGTATGAAGAAGAAAAAAATTGAAAAAGTAGAAGTACGAAGCTTCAGTAAAAATACAGACCGCGTATTTAATGTTATTATTGGGCTGTTCGCATTATCGTGTATCTTTCCATTTATCTTTGTAATTGTGGTCTCATTTACTACAGAAACAGCGTTGATGGTAAATGGTTACTCTCTCTTTCCAAAGGAAGTGAGTTTGGATGGATACAAATTCTTATATGACTTTAAGGGACAACTTTTAAATTCATTTGGTGTTACGGTATTTATTACGGTTGTTGGGACGCTTATTAATACAACATTTACGTCAACGTATGCGTATGCAATTTCACGTCCTAACTTTAAATATCGTCGTTTCTTTACCAAATTTGCGTTACTCACAATGTTATTCAGTGCTGGGATGATTCCCAACTATATTGTGATGACAAAATTATTAGGACTTAAGGATACAGTCTGGGCATTAATTCTGCCAATGGCATTAAGTCCGTTTAATATCATCGTCATGAGAACATTCTTCAAACGAACCGTTCCGGACGCAATCATTGAATCAGCCCGAATTGATGGCGCAAGTGAGTTCCGTATCTTTATTCAAATAGTTTTACCACTTGCGGTTCCTGGTATCGCAACCATAAGTTTATTTGCGGCACTGGCTTTCTGGAACGACTGGTTTAATGCACTCTTGTATATCAACTCTGAAACCTTATACCCGCTCCAATACTTATTGATGAAGATCCAATCAAATCTTGATTATATCTCACAAAATGTAGGGTTATCTGGAATTAATAGTGGCATCGGTTTACCGAAAGAATCTGCACGTATGGCGATGGTTGTTCTGTCCACATTGCCCATTGCAGTATCCTATCCATTCTTCCAGAAATACTTTGTCAGTGGTTTAACCATTGGGGGCGTAAAGGAATAAGAGCGATATAAACAGCTTTGCCTAATTATGATATTTTATAGAGGAGGAACATCATGAAAAAAGGCGTTTTTAAAACGTTTACAGTTTTAATGGCTGCATTACTTGTATTAACAGGTTGTGGTAAGAAAACTGATAAACCAGAGGGAGAAGTTGTGACATTACAACTTTATCAAGTAGGGGATGCACCCAAAAACCTTGATGAATTAACAGATGCAATCAATAAAATTTCTGAGGAAGAAATTGGGGTTAAAGTTAAATTTAACTATATTGGTTGGGGAGACTATGAACAAAAAATGTCTGTAATGGTTACAGCAGGTGATGAGTTTGACTTAGCATTTGCGAATAACTATACGATTAACGCACAAAAAGGTGCTTATGCAGACTTAACAGATTTAGTGAAAGAACACGCAAAAGAGTTCTTTGATTCAGTAGATCCAATCTACTATGATGGTAACGTAATTGATGGTAAACTATACGGTTTCCCAATTAACGGAAACGTGTTTGCACAACAAATGCTTACATTTAATTCAGATTACCTAAACAAATACAATATCGATGTATCAAACATTAACAGTTACGCTGATGCGGAAGCAGCACTTCAAACCGTAAAAGATAATGAACCTGAAGTGGCTCCATTTGCAATCGGTAGTGGCTACAAAGCAACACTTGGAAACTTTGACTATATTTTAGGTGATAAGTTACCATTTGCAATCAACCTTGATGGCGACACAACAAAAATTGTGAATGCTTATGAAACATCACAAGGTATGGAAACATTAAAACAAATTCACGGACTTTACCAAAAAGGATTAATTCCACAAGATGCAGCAACATCCACAACAGGATATGCACTTGAAAGTCCAGTATGGTTTATGCGACAAGAAACTCAAGGACCTGCAGACTACGGTGATTCTCTACTATCACAAGTAGCTGGTAAAGAAATTATTTCACGTCCACTTAATAAACCTTTAAAATCTACAGCTCAAGCACAAATGGGTAACTTTATTGTTGCAATCAACTCAAAACATAAAGTTGAAGCAGTAAAATGGTTAAACTTATTAAATACCAATGCACAAATGATGAATACATTAATCTATGGTATTGAAGGCGAAGCATGGAAAAAAATTGATGATAACCACTTAGAATTACTTGATGGTTATAAAGAAGACAATCACATGGCTGCATGGAATACAGGGAACAGTGCCCTTCTACTCCAACAAGCTAAGATCACGGATGAAATGATTGCGAAACGTGCAGAAGATACAAAGAATGCACCTGTTTCACCAATCTTAGGCTTTAACTTTAAGACAGATGAAGTTAAAACAGAAATCAGTGCTTTAATGAACGTTATGGAAGAATACTCAGCAGTTATCAATACAGGAACTGTTGATCCAGAAGTTAAAGTTCCAGAATTTGTGGAAAAACTTAAAGCAGCAGGTTGGGATAAAGTCTTGGACGAAATGCAATCACAATACGATGCATTCCGTGCTAATAAATAATAAATAAATTGAACAAAGAGCACAAATTGGGGTATCGTTTGATATCCCGATTTTTGCTATGATTATGATGTCAGGGGGTCTATTTTTATGGTTGCAACAACAATAACAAATGTCTTTGAGCGGGTCTATACCGTTATGAAGATGAGTTTAATGTTCTGGGTACTAACTTTAATGGGTGGTGTTGTTTTAGGTGTTGGTCCAGCTTTTCTTGTTTTGATGGATTTATATCATGAACATGGTTGGGAGTATCGTGGTTATGCATGGCGTAATCTTGTATCACTATTTAAAACTCACTTCAAACGTGGTAATGCTTTACTGTATACCGTTTTAGTTCCACAAATTTTAATTGGATATAATGTGTACCTTGCCACGCAAGTGAAACATCCATTGTTTTTTGTTTTAGATTTTGTCTTGATTGCAATGTTTATTTTCCTATCGATTGCATATATTTACGCTTTGGTTTTAAATGCCGCATTTGAGATTGAATTCTATAACCTTATTAAACTGAGTGTTATTTCTGTATTTGTTAATTTCTTCAAAATCTTTCGTATCCTTATGTTAATGATGTGTGTACTCGCACTAACATATCGATATAAGGGATTAATTCTTTTTGGTAGTATTGGGATTTATATTGCGCTGATGCATTGGAGTTTAAACGGTTGGATTCATGAAGTTGATGAAAAGATTGAGATCCTTTAGCGCTAATACAGAAAACACAAGTTTAATGAAAAAATTGATTCGATCCTATTCGGTTATCTTAATCATCATTATTACAATTTTCGCAATTACGGTAGGGTATGTCACATCAAAACGAGACTACGATGAGGCAGTCCTTCAGAATAAAGCGATCAGTCAAAAAATGACGGAAATTATTGAGAGTTACGAACAGGATTTACGTAAAATTGTTTTTGATTTGTTTACGGATGCTGATCATGTACAAAGTATGAAAGATTACTTTTATATGGATCTTCCTACGTATTATACGCAACAATTGTCACAAGATCCTTTTATTTTCTTTCCTAAGGATATTCAGAAACTCTACGATCGTTATGATGGGATTGAAGGGTTTATGATTACTTTAAATAATTCAAATGATTTGTACTATTCGCATACATTACAAAAAATGGGTTATAAACCAAAACGTGTTCCCAATATAGGTGAACAGCTCATGTTTCATCGGGTTTTGACGAATTATGATTCGTATGATCCCGTAGGGATTATTCATCTTATTGCGGATTCACAAAGCATTAATACACAAATTGATTCAATCAATCATTCGGTTCCGCGTTCAATTTACATCTTAACGGATAATGGGAAAATTAAGTATGCTTATACCGATCGTGAAGACGAAGGCTTGGGTGTGATGCTGCGTCAAAGTTATGAGACAGGACGCGATTACAGTGCCTTGATTGATCAGCATTATCTTAAACATGAAGTACCCCTTCAAAATGGGAACCGTGTTGTGGTAGCGGTGAATCGGGCAGATGTTGTCGCGAAATCATTTAAAACATATGCTTCAGTTATTTTGGGAAGTATTGTTTTAGATGTGCTTTTATTGTGGCTTCTCTTTAGAACTTTTGGTCGATACAGTCATCAAGTTGATGATATCTTGCAATCCATGGGTCGCGTAAAAGACGGGGCCATTGATTATCGTATTCCAACGGAAGATAAAGAAGATGAATTACGTGATATTTCAATCGGTATTAATGAAACACTCGATAGTATCAGTCAGTACGTAGAGGAAATTTACCAACTTGAGATCCGTCAACAAGATATTAATCTACGTGCTCTTCAATCGCAAATCAATCCACATTTCCTCTATAATACTCTAGAATTTATTCGAATGTATGCGGTGAGCGAAGGTGTCGATGAATTGGCGGATGTCGTTTATACCTTTGCCAGTTTGCTCCGAAATAATATTTCGTTAGAAAAAACTACGACCTTGGCTAAGGAACTCGAGTTCTGTGAGAAGTATGTTTACTTGCATCAAATGCGTTATCCAAATCGCGTGGCGTATAAATTTGATATAGAACCAGGCTTAGAACAAATCATTATGCCTAAATTCACCATGCAACCACTAATCGAAAACTATTTTGTTCATGGTATTGATTTTGGACGGGTGGATAATGCAATTAAGGTTACAGCCTATCGTGAGAAAGGACAAATTGTTTTAGAGGTTTCCGATAATGGTAAAGGCATGGATCATTCGCGCTTAGTCCATATTCAGAAACTCATCGATGAGTCAGTCTTTAACATCAACGACCACAATTCAGTGGGGCTATTAAATGTCCATGAACGACTCAAAACATACTTCAGTGATTCCCACTACAGTATGACAATCAGCATCAATAATCTTAAAGGTTTTACGGTCACAATGCGTTTTGATGAGGAGGGGGATAAATATGTATAATGTTTTACTTGTGGATGATGAGTATATGATTTTAAGTGGATTACAGAAAATTATTAATTGGGATGATTTAGGACTTCAATGTATAGGGACTGCATCCAACGGTCAAGAAGCCCTAGAATTTGTGCGTAAAAACCCAATAGATATTGTGGTGACAGATGTAAGTATGCCTGAACAGTCAGGAATTGAATTTGTACAGGCCGCACAGGAAGAAGATATCAACTTTAACTTTGTGGTTTTATCGGGATATCAAGAGTTTGAGTATGTCAAAGAAGGAATTCGACTTGGGGCGGAGAACTTCTTACTCAAACCCATTAATAAGAACGAGTTAAATGAAACCTTACGAAAGACAGTAGCTAAACTTGATAGTGAGAAGCGCCATGCTCATACGGATACATTACTTTTTGAAAATACACTTGAACGTTGGGTGAATGATGATATCGATAATGTTGATTTACGGCGGATATTAAAACAGGTGGGGAAACCCTTGCAGGCACATGCACTTTATACGTGCATGATTATTACTCAAATTCCAGAATCAGCACAGACAACATGGATTCAACGACTCATTCATCATAATCAATATTATGCCTTTTATGATGATCAAGATCTTGTAATGATTTTGGAGGCTGATCGCGTAGAGTTTGATGCTCTTCGAAAAGATCTTTCAAGTCATATCAATCATCAAAATCAGATGCTTGCAGTCGGAGAACTTTTAGTTCCACTTGAAGAAGTTCCAAACAGTTATCAACAAGCAGAAACACTGGTGAGTGTGTCTCGGTTTTATGGCGATCATCCCATTACAGAACGGATGATGCTTAAAAACAAACTGGAACAAAACGATTCTATGTATGAGATTTCGTTTAAAAAATTCCATCATGCTTTATCAATTGGGGATATTCATCTGATTAAATCTGAGATTGGGTCGATGTTTAAGTTGTTATTTGAATACGAAGCAGATCCAGAATATGTTCGCTATATTGGTTTTGTAATTTTCTCAGATATTTATCGACAACATGAAAGTGTTGGTTCGCAGATGTATCATGACTTGCTTCATGAGTTAAATAAATGTGATAGCATCGCGGAAATTCGGGAAGTACTGCATCATGCACTTGAAGCAACCCGTAATGATCAGGTCTTAAAGCAACACAATCCGAATATTCAGAAAGTACTTCAGATCGTTTTGAAAGACTACGCAAAAGATATTACGATCAGCTCAATTGCGGACACATTGCATATGAATGCGATGTACCTTGGACAATTGTTTAAGAAAGAAACAAACAAGAGTTTCTCGCAATACTTAAATCATTTTCGAATTAAAGAGGCCCAAAATCTCCTCTTAAAGTCGAATCATAATATTAATGAAATTGCGGAACTTGTGGGTTATACAAGTTCCGGATACTTCTATAAAAACTTTAAAAAGGAATGCGGTATTTCACCGAAAGAATATCGGGAACGTTATTTGAAACAACCAGATCGTATACGATAAAAAAAGGCCTCAACATCAATGTGTTGAGGCCTTACTTTTGTAACGTTATAATTTTTTGGACTTAAGTGTATAAATGGAAAGAATGATTAGTGTACTTGCTAGTACTAAAAAGTATCGTGGCATCAAAAGCATACTACCCGTATGAAGTTTTGCCATAATACGAACTAACAAGCTAATACATAGGTAGTAACCCAGACTGAATAGGGAACCTGCGGTTCCGTAAACATCTTCGAAGCCATTTAGAGCTAAACTGATTGCATTGGATAGTGAAATGGCTGTACCAAATCTAACAACAATCATTCCTGCAATATAAAACACAAGAGATGGATTGTGTGAAGCAAAAACCATGGTTAAACTACCGAGTCCGAAAACAATATTACCAATGAGCATGATGCGTTCGGGTTTATAGTGTTTTAAAAGCATTTGAGTTAAGAGCGCTCCCAGGATTGTAGATATTGCGAAAAACACACTGTAACTACCAATTTCTGTGAGCGAACGGTTGAAAAATGCTTGCAGGATTATAGGTGCTTCCACATAGTAACAGGACATTACCGCGTTCATAACCGCAATAAAGAATCCGTAGATCCAAACTGTTGGGGTTCTAACTAACCTTAAAAAGACTTTGAGAACACTGTTTTTCGGTAAGTCTTCTTGAATACGTGTTTCGGGTAATTTGTTGTAAGCGAGAACAAGTATGCTCAGTCCTAATACAACTAATAGTGCGAGTAAAGAATATAGGGTGTAGCGTTCCACAATAAATCCACCGAGTATGGGTCCTAAACCTGGAACAAAAGCTAAGCCAACAGATACTTTTGAAAATAATTGATTGCGCACATTCGGTGAAAATGCTTCACGTAAAATTGTTTGTGTTGTAACTGAAGTAGTAGCAATTCCAAAGGCTAAAATTGCACGACCCATAACAAATAAAGTGAAATTAGATGCTATAAATACTAAAGAAGCACCGATTAAATATATGGACAATCCATACATCATTGCCGGTCTTCGTCCGTGGGAATCAGAATAGGTTCCCCAAAAGAGAACACCGCAAGCAAATACTAGAAAATAAATGCTAATGGTATTTTGAGCACTGTTTGCACTTACAGAAAATGTTTGCATGACATGTTGTAAGGATGGCGCAAATAATGCCTCATGAAGTTGGGGAAATCCCAATAGTATAATTATTAATAAAAATGTTGGTTCTGAATTTACGATGTTTTTTCTCAAAAAATAGTCCTCCTATCGATTCGAACGTTGAAAAAAAACATCTAAGTCGGGTAGGGGCGCAATTTTTTTAATGATTGAAGTGAATGTCATCATTAATGCTCCTTTGTCTAAGATTTACTATACCATATCTAACTCCAAATAAGCGAAAGAAAAAGCACATTTAGATGTGCTTTTTTGTGTTTGAGAATGGTTTTATCTTATTGAACCAATCATCATTCGGAACAATACCAAGTGTTATTTCGAGATGTCCACCACGCATGATTGTATCGTGCTTCAGGATACAATCATGATAAGGAATTCCGTTGAACAGAATCTCGTTTATAAAATTACATTGCGGATGATTGTTGTGGGTAGTGATATTGAAGGTATTACCATTACTTAGGTGGATTTGCGCAGAATCTAGAAGCGGTATTCCAATCACATACTCTAAACTACCAGGGCATACGGGATAGAATCCGAGAGCACTAAAGATATACCAAGCACTCATACTGCCATTATCTTCATCACCTGGAAAACAATCTGTAAAACAGTGAGTCATTAATTGTTTTAATAAAACCTGACTTGAACTTGCTTGATTTGCGTAGGTGTAGAGATAAGGGATATGGAAGGATGGTTGGTTTGAGATTGCCATTTGCCCAAAATCAATTGCGGCCATTTCACTCATCTCATGTATTTCAAAACCATAACTTCCTACATCGAATGTTGGTTTTTGATTTACGAGTTCATTTAACTTTTGTGTAAATGGGACGGGTCCACCATAAAGGTTGATCAGTCCTTGGATGTCGTGGTAAACGCCAAAACTGTTTTGCCATGCTGAACCTTCTGTATAAGCACCTCCCCATCGATGGCTGTTGAAGGGTTCTTCGAGGTTTCCGGATGTATCGCGTGGTCGCATGAACCCGGTCTGTGGATCAAAAAGGTTTTGGTAATTGTAAGAACGTTTGAGATAGGTCTCTGCCTGCTCGGGTTTTCCGCAATACGTTGCAACTTGCGCGATACAAAAGTCAGAGTACGCATTATCGAGCGTTTGATTGACACTTTCGTGATAGTGATTCGGTACGTATCCGTACTTAAGATAGTCGCGAACGGCTCGACGTCCATAATTCGCATTGGATGATTCTTCAGAAGCTGCATGAATCATAAATGCAAGGAGTTGATCCGCATCTTCAGTTCCAATGCCTTTTAAGATGGCATCGCATATTACTGCATCTATGAGCGTTCCTGGCATGAGTCCACGTTCATCGGGAGAAAGCCATTTGGGTAAATAACCGGTATTGTTGGCGTGGTTTAAAAATCCTTTTAGACTTAATGCATATTGATCAGAATTCACAAGACTCATAAGAGGGAAGACTGTTTTATATGTGTCCCAAAAGCCATTGTTGGTAACCATATAACCCGGTTTGGTTTGTTTTGCCATTGTATTATAATGACAAGGTTTCATATTTTCATCGTATTCGTAAAAAGTCATTGGAAATAAGTGTGCACGATAGAGACAGTGTCGAAACATTTGACTTTGCGAAGGGTTGTGATGATTAAACGTAATCCGATCAAGATTTTGTGTCCAAAGTATTTGGGCGTGATCACACATGGCGTCGAAATTATCAATTTCCCGAGTTTGGTTCAAGTGTGCTTGATTGAGTGATTGATGGGAAAAAGCAGCGTGAATCTGTAAGTTGTTGGCGTCGGATTTGAAAACATAAAAATCCTTTTCTTGAATCAAGGTCCCAGGCTGAGTCATTGTGAATACAAAATACATCTTAAGATTTGGGTCCTCACATCCAGAAGGATTCGATACCCAACCGACTAGGTTTTGACCGTCTTGAGAAATATCAATCTCGTTGATGGCGCTGAATGCTACAGAAATGGCTTGTGAGCCTTGTAGTCGTATAGAAGCCCCATACATTGAAGGTGTTAATTCACTTGTGAGTTGATATCTCGGACTGTAGAGTTTTAGATAATGTGGTTCGAAAATTGCTTCCTGTTTGCGATATGTGGATTGAATGTCATAAAGTGAATGGATGCGTTGGTCTCCAGAGAAGGGACTGATCAACATGGACGAAAAATCCCCCATCCAAGGACTGGGTTGATGCGTTACTCGTAAACCTTGAAAGGTCTCTGTTTCCGGGTGGAACCACCAACTTCCTTTGGATCCATCAGTTTGTGGGGCGAAGTAATTCATTCCAAAGGGTACACCTGTATAGGGTAGAGCATTACCTCTTGAAAAGCTGTGTTGATTATTGGTACCAATGCGTGTATCGATATTAAGTGATTTCATAGAGTCTCCTTTAATTCGTAGAATTTCGCTTTATAAGATTTACGTCAAGGACTTGACGGGATACCGGATGACTTGGATTTTTAATTCGTGAAAGTAACTCATTCATGGCGACACGACCTATCTCCTCAAAATTTTGAGCGATGGTTGTAAGAGGGGGATCAACATATGCGCTTGCTTGTGTATTATCGAATCCAACAATCTTTAAGTTTTGAGGAATGAGAAAGCCGAGGTGTTTGAGTTCAGCCATTAAGGTTAGAGCTAAAATATCATTGCCACACACAAGTCCGCAATGCTTGGATTGTAGTCTTTCTAAGAAGTCTGGATCTAAGGTTCGATCAGATGGGGACCATAAAATTGGATTTTGATGCGTGTAATCAGATGATTCTGACAGTGCTCTTAAATAACCGAAGTAACGTGTACGAATCGAGGACACGTTCTCAATATCTTCCGAAGTCACAAACAAGACTTCATCTACACCTTGTTCTATCAGATGTTTAGTTGCTTCGTAACCACCTTGATCGTTATTTGAAACCACGGTTGTGATTGGCATACCGGAAACTTCCTTATCCAAGATTACTACCGGGATGTTTCGTGCATAGAGAGTAAAGACGGCTTCCAGTGCATCGTGATTGTCGATGGGATAAAAGATAACGCCAGCGAAATCATCGTATTGCGTTTCTAAATCGTAGCGTTGAATCTGTAAGCGGTAAGGCGTTCCCTGTAGAGCTTGAAGCATTCCGGACGTGTAATCACCAAAATTCGAAGCATCGGGGAAAGGCATCATAAATAATAAATCATAGACATCTTCGGATGTTTTTTTTGTATTGGATTCTGCTACAAAACTCCCCTTTCCTTGAACGCGATAAATTAAACCATCTTGTTCAAGTTCGTTTAGGGCTCGTTTTGATGTAATACGGCTTACGCCATAAGTGGTGGAAAGTTCAAGTTCTGTCGGTAATTGACTGTGTACCGATAAGGTTCCGTTCATGATATCTCGTTGGATATCATTTTTTATTTTTTCATATAAGGGTTTTGTCATGATTCGCACCTCTATCTAGTTGATATATCATATCGAAATTATAGCATGTTTAAGGCTTAAATCAATCCAATAAAACGTACTTAAAAACCTATAATTTGTCCATTATTTTAAATGTTGGTATATCATACAATGATTGTGTAAATAGTAATCATAAAATGATATATCAACTAGGAGGGTTTATGACAACTTACAATACGGTACCGCAATCAGCAGAGAAGCTGATTCGCGAAATTCAAACGCAATGTGGTGAAGAACATAAAGCTTGGGGAGAAATATTTGAAAACGTCTTTTCCAATACATTACTCACAACGGTTAAACGGATTGCAGAAGATGATACGTTTGTTTTAACGGGTGATATACCTGCGATGTGGCTTCGCGATTCTACAGCACAAATTCGCCCTTATTTAGTTCTCGCGAATGAAGATGAGTCCATTAAAGAAATGATTCTAGGGTTGATCAATCGTCAAATTTTCTGTATTAACCATGAACCGTATGCGAATGCATTTAATGAGACGGAAAATGGAGCAGGTCACCAAACGGATAACACTTACATGACACCGTTTATTTGGGAACGTAAATATGAGATCGATTCTTTATGTTACCCGATTCAATTGTCCTATCTCTATTACCAAACTACTCAAGATACTCGGGTATTTAGTGAAGCTTATACGCAAGCAGTACGTTCAATTTTAGATGTATGGGAAACAGAACAAAATCATGAAACATCTCCATATACGTTTACGCGTCCAACAGATCGTCCTGAGGATACTCTAGTAAATGAAGGTCGCGGAACACCTGTAGCTTATACAGGGATGACATGGTCTGGTTTTAGACCAAGTGATGATGCGTGTGAGTATCACTATCTTGTGCCCTCAAATATGTTTGCGGTGGTTGTTCTGGAATATATAGAAGAAATATACTCTGATATTCTAAAGGACTCGGAAATTGTAGAGCGGGCACAAAAACTTCGTAATGAAATTAAAGAAGGAATTGAATCGTTTGGCGTTGTGGATACAGATTATGGATCAGTTTATGCCTATGAAGTGGATGGTCTTGGCAATTCGAGTCTGATTGATGATCCAAATGTTCCTTCACTATTAGCAGCACCCTATCTTGGGTACTGTGCATGGGATGATCCAATGTATCTTCGTACGCGCAATCATATTCTAAGTCCATCAAACCGATATTTCGAATCGGGTACTTTCGCATCAGGGTGTGGAAGTTCTCACACACCTAAAGGTTATATTTGGCCAATTGCACTGGCAATTGAAGGATTGACTACACCTGTTCTCGAAGAGAAAAAGCAAATTATCGATACGCTTGTTAAAACGGATGGTGGTACGAAAATGATGCATGAAAGTTTTAATGTAGAAGATCCAACACAATATACACGTGAGTGGTTTTCTTGGGCAAACATGATGTTCTGTGAACTGGTTATGGACTACTTCGGAATTCGTGTTGGAAAGGAACAATAAAGATGAAAAAAATTGTACATATCATATCCCACAGTCATTGGGATCGAGAGTGGTATTTACCTTACGAGCAACACCATATGCGTTTAGTTGAACTTATTGATGATCTTTTGGATTTATTTAAAACAGACCCAGAATTTAAAAGTTTTCATCTGGATGGACAAACCATTCCACTTGATGATTATTTAGCGGTTCGTCCTCATCGACGTCAAGAAGTTCTTGAGGCAACGCAATCTGGGAAACTAAAAGTGGGACCATTCTATATTCTTCAAGATGATTTTTTAATCAGCGCTGAGGCGAATACACGAAATATGTTGGTAGGACTTGATGAAAGTAAACAATGGGGAGAACCAGTAATGTTGGGTTATTTCCCGGATACATTTGGAAACATGGGACAAGCGCCACAATTGATGAAACAAGCAGATATTCATGCGGTTGCGTATGGACGTGGAGTAAAAACGACTGGATTTAATAATGTTGTTGTGGATGAGACTTATGTTTCCAATTACTCCGAACTTATGTGGGAAGGTGCAGATCAAACTGAAATTTTCAGTATTCTTTTTGCGAACTGGTATAGCAATGGTAATGAAATACCCG
Source organism: Erysipelothrix amsterdamensis (assembly GCF_940143175.1). NCBI lineage: Bacteria > Bacillati > Bacillota > Erysipelotrichia > Erysipelotrichales > Erysipelotrichaceae > Erysipelothrix > Erysipelothrix amsterdamensis. The sequence goes on from NZ_OW659496.1 coordinate 295,897, forward strand.
TTGAAAAAGATGCAGCCCAAGCGTTTTGGAATCAAAAACTTGCGGATGTTGAGAAGTATGCATCCACACGTCATCTCCTCATGATGAATGGTGTTGATCATCAACCTGTTCAAAAAAATGTTGCGGAGGCCATCCGCCTTGCGAACGAGCTATATCCAGACTATGAATTCATTCACAGTAATTTTGATGATTATCTTAAAGCTGTGATGGCTGAATTACCCAATGATTTGGGCAGGGTAAAGGGTGAGCTTACAAGTCAAGAAACGGACGGGTGGTATACTCTTGCAAATACGTCGTCGTCACGTGTTTATTTAAAACAAAAGAATACAGAAGTACAAAATCTTCTTGAACTTGTTGCGGAACCTCTCGCTACAATGGCAATGGAAAATGACTATCCACATGACATGCTTCGTTATGCGTGGAAAACATTAATGCAAAATCATCCTCATGACAGTATTTGTGGTTGCTCGGTTGATGCAGTTCATCGCCAAATGATGACCCGTTTTGAAAACGCTGAAGAAGTTGGAGTCTATGTCAAAGATCTCGCGTTGGATCATTTAGAGAAGCAAATGGATACATCGATGTTCCCAGAGAACAGTCGTCCATTTACAATTTTTAATACACTTGGAATCAAACGCTATGAAACAGTGACAATCACTCTTGAATTGGAGCGCTTAGACTTTAACCGCGAACAACCAGACCAGTTGTATAAGGAACTTGAAGCCAAAGTTCTTCCAAACTTATGTGTTCAAGATGAACAAGGACATAAGGTTGAAGCAGAAATATTAGATTCGTGGGTACAGTTTGATTATGACCTACCAAAAGATGGTTTCCGCGTTCCACATATGTCCAAACGCGTGAAGGTGAGATTATCCTGTGAACTGCCGGCCCTAAGTTGGAAATCGTTTGCACTGGTTGAGGGAGAAAATACGATTGATTGCGCTGAAGAACTTATCGAAAAGAACGTGCTCGAAAATCAATTTTTAAAAGTGACCATTCATGAAAATGGAGCGGTTGATGTTTATGACAAAGCGAATCATAAGTCATACTTAGATGTCTTTTATTACGATGATGCGGGTGATATTGGAAATGAATACATTTTTAAACAACCTTATGGGGAGCAAACACTTACAAGTCGTAATGTTCAAGCAACAATTGAAGAACTTGAACGAAGTCCACTGGTTCAACGTGTCGCTATGACTCAAAATCTTGATATTCCTGTAAGTGCCGATGAATCTTTATTGTACGAACAAATTTCAGTTACAGAAATGCGCCAACGGAACGCTAAACGAAATCTAGAAACAGCACCGCTCGCAATTACTACAGAATTCACATTAGAAAAAAACAGTCCGGTTCTAAAAATTGATACCCGATTTACAAATGAAATGAAAGATCATCGTTTGCGTGCTTGTTTTGATGTTGGATTTAAAACAACACATCATCAAGCAGAAAGTATCTTTGAAGTGGTTACTCGTCCTAATGCGGTAAGCAAATCTTGGGAGAATCCTTCGAATCCCCAACACCAACAAGCTTTCTGTGGTCTCTATACACACGGACAAGGCGTGGTTATTGGGAATATTGGTTTGAATGAATATGAAATAGTCAATAACGACACAATCGCTGTTACATTACTTCGAAGTGTTGGGGAAATGGGAGATTGGGGATACTTCCCTACACCTGAAGCACAATGTTTGGGTGATCATCATACGACACTCTATTTTGGATGTCATAACGATACGAATCGTGTGAATATGTATCAAACTGTGAAAGCAAAACAAGTTGGATTCCAAGTGAAGCAATGCAAGCATCATCAAGGAATTCTTGCCCCAACCCATACTTATCTAAGCTTAAAGAGTCAAAGAATGTGGATGACTGCTTTAAAACGTAAAGAGCATGGGAAAGATCCTATTGTACGTTTATTCAATATGGAATCGGAATGCAGTGATGCTTTGGAGGTTTGTCTGCCAAATCATACGGTGATGAAATCAGATGTTTTAGAAAGAGATAACGGAGTTTTTGATGGCATCATAAAGCCGGCAGAAATTGTGACCCTTCGTTTTAAAAAGGAGGGACAATGATGAAACCGACCAATGATTTCAGTCTTCCAAAGCATTTCTGGTTTGGGGCAGCAACGTCTGCTCCCCAAACAGAAGGTGCAGCGGATGTCGATGGAAAAAGTCCAAGTACATGGGATATGTGGCATAAATTGGAACCAAATCAATTTGATCAAGAAATAGGACCAAATCAAACAAGTGATGTTTACCATCATTACCGCGAAGATGTGAAACGCATGCAAGCGATGAAATTAAATTCATTTCGCACATCCATTGCGTGGACGCGCCTTTTACCTGATGGTGAAACCTTAAATCAGAAAGCTGTCACATTTTATAGAGATTATTTCAGTGCCATGTTAGAAGCGGGTATTGAACCGGTGATTAATCTCTTTCATTTTGATATGCCTTGGTGGCTCATGGAAAAAGGTGGCTGGGAGTATGAGGGTATAAGCGATGCATTTGCTTACTATGCTTCAGTCTGTGTTGAGACTTTTGGAGATTTGGTCACATATTGGACAACGTTTAATGAGCCTATTGTGCATGTAGAGTGCAGTTATCTTTATGGATATCACTACCCTGCAATCCATGATTTTAAGAAGGCAATTCATGCGGGTTATCAAACAATCTTAGCGCATGCGAAAGCGATTCAAGCGATGCGCGCTGTGAAACCCGACGCCAAACTCGGTACAATTCTAAATTTAACGCCAGTCTATGGTAAAAGTGTTCAGGAAGAAGATTTGAAAGCGCAGGAAGCAGCCGACTTACTCAATACCAAAAGTTTTCTTGATGGTATGGTACTTGGAACCTTTTCCGAGCCCTTGAAGGCGTTACTCCTTGAACATGATTTAATGCCAGATACAAATCCTGAAGATTTAGAAATTATTTCCGATGTTAAACTGGATTTTATTGGAGTGAATTATTATCAACCGCGTCGTGTTCAAGCACCCACAACATCAAAAACACCTGCACAAGATCCAGAAGATCTCTATATTCCGTATATATGGCCCGAACGAAGAATGAATCCCTATCGGGGATGGGAAATCTATCCAGAAGCATTGAGTGATATCGCAACGCTAATCAAGGATGAGTATCACAACATACCCTGGTACTTATCTGAAAATGGTATGGGTGTAGCAGATGAGATGCGTTTTGTCGATGAAGACGACGTAATTCAAGATGATTATCGTGTCGAATTTATTTATGATCACTTGAAGGTTTTAGAACAAGCCATTGCGGATGGCGCAAATTGCTTTGGTTACCACTTGTGGACATTTGTGGATTGTTGGTCGTGGCTAAATGGTTATCGCAATCGCTATGGTTTTTATCGTATTGATCTTAAAACTCAAAAACGTTTTCCAAAACAGAGCAGTTTTTGGATGCGTGCGGTGATTGAACACCATCAAAAGGGGGAATAAGCGATGAAATATTTTGTATTTGATTGGGGTGGAACCTCTGTGAAATATGCATTATGGGATGGCGATACTTTAAGCGATCCAGGTTCTTTTAAAACCCCTTCCACTTGGGAACAACTGAAAAACGAGATGTTAGAACGCGTTAAACCTTACCAAAATACTGTTCAAGGTATTGCGATATCATCACCCGGAAGTGTTGATATCAAACAAGGTATTATTGGGGGCCTAAGTGCAATCGACTATATCCATAATTTTAAAATTGTAGAGGAAATGGAATCACTGTTTGGACTTCCTGTAAGCATCGAGAATGATGCAAACTGTGCAGCACTTGCGGAGTCTTGGCGTGGTGTCGCAAAAGACATGAAAAATCTTCTCTTTGTCGTGATTGGCACAGGCATTGGCGGTGCGGTCATTGTAGATGGTGTGTTGCAACGGGGGTCACAACGATTTGCGGGTGAATTTGGCTGCATGATTTTTGACGGTGAAAATACATGGAGTATGGCTGCGACGGCCGTACACATGGCTGAACGATACTGTCTACGCAAAGGACTTGAAATGGATGCATTAACGGGAGAAACCGTATTCCAACGTGCGCAGCACGATCAGATTGCTTTAGAAGAAGTCAATAAGTTTTATGATGCGCTTGCACTTGGTCTGTACAATCTGCAGTTCACATTAGATCCAGATTGTATTGTCTTAGGTGGTGGGGTATCAAAACATCCGGATTTAATTCCCGAGCTAAATCAACGCATTAATCGCTTATTACAAGAGGCCCAACTTGATGAGCTAAAAATCAATCTCAAACCTTGTTCGTACCATAATGATGCGAACTTAATTGGCGCGGTAGCATCGCATTTAAGTCAATGTGGAGGTGAAAATCATGAAATATGCGATTAGTGTTGATATTGGAGGAACCAATACACGTGTGGCTTTAGTTGATGAAGCTGGAGCGATTCTTAAACGAAATATGTTTTCAACAGATTCAAATGATCCTAAAGCGAATCTTATGAAAATTCATGAAATTGTGAAGGCGTTTGACACACCCATCCTTGGAGTTGGGATGTCGTGTCCAGGACCCTTAGATCTAAAAAAAGGTATCGTATTGACCCCTCCTAATTTAACGGGATGGCACGGTTTTCCCTTAAAAGAATATGCGGAATCACTTTTCGATTGTCCAGTGTTTGTGGAAAACGATGCCAATCTTGCAGGCCTTGCTGAGGCATGTTTAGGTGCAGGGCAAGGCTGTGAAGTTGTTCAATTTTTAACGATAAGTACCGGAGTTGGCGGGGGTTTGATTATTAATCAAAACATATTCCAAGGCGCTCACGGTTTTGCGCAAGAAATTGCGAACATCATTCTTGTTCCTGGAGGACATCAATTAAAACCACTGATGCCTGGAAGTTTAGAATCAATGTGCAGTGGCACTGCAATACTGGCTCGTGCTCAAGCAGAGGGGCTAGATGTAAATCATGCAGGCGATGTGGTGACTTATGCGAAAAAGGGAAATCGTGAAGCACAAATCATTCTTGATGAAAGCAAAGAATACCTTGCAAATGCACTTGCGGGGATGATTGGCATGATTGACCCAGACATTATTGTTTTAGGAGGCGGTGTGGCACTGAAAATCGACGGATATGTTGAAGAAGTTTCACAGCGTGTTAAAGAAAAAGTTTATGAGGTTCAAAAAGAAAACGTACGAATCGAGAAAGCAAAACTGGGTGATGACAATGGCATCATCGGTGGCGCATTACTTGTGTTTAATTCACTTTCATAAGTGTTGTGGTTGGCCACAACACGTGACCAACCTTGAGGGAGGTTAATATGGCTGTAATTAAACTAAGTCCTGCATTTAAAGATTATCTTTGGGGTGGGACACGCTTAAAAGAAATGTATCAAAAACAAACAGATTTAGATATTGTGGCAGAAAGTTGGGAAGTATCGACACATCCTGATGGTCCCAGTTATGTTGTAAGTGGCGTGGATGAGGGCAAAACACTGACTGAATACATAAAATATTATGGTACCCAAATTTTGGGTACACATGCTCAAGATTTTGATTTCTTCCCGATTCTAGTTAAATTTATCGATGCGAAAAAGGATCTTTCGATTCAAGTACATCCAAATGATGACTATGGCCTCAAGCATGAGGGGGAATACGGAAAAACAGAAATGTGGTATATCGTTGAAGCAGAACCCGATTCCGCTATTTACTATGGAACCAAAAATAAAATCAGTCGTGATGATTTTGCGCAAGCAATCGAATCGAATACCGTCCTCGATGTTTTAAATCGTGTTCCGGTAAAAAAAGGCGATGTTATTTTTGTGGAAGCAGGAACCATCCATGCAATTGGCGCAGGAATTGTCATCTGTGAAATCCAACAAAATTCCAATACAACCTATCGTGTCTATGACTATAATCGTAAAGATGCTTGCGGAAATCTTCGTCAACTACATCTGAAACAAGCTCTTGATGTTTCAAACTTGGATCCGTTGGATACCCATTTTAAACCACAAGGCAAACTTGAAACCTTTGAGAATTATCAGAAACAAGTTCTGGTATCTTGTCCGTATTTTAAAACTACATGCATGAATCTATCCGGTGTTTTAGATTATAAAGTCGGACCTGAAAGTTTTGAAACATGGGTTGTTTTGGAAGGGAGTTTAGACATTACTCATAATAATCACACGACCAAACTCAAGGCGGGAGAGACGCTCTTCCTTGAGGCAAATACGAATGATTTACGCATGTCCGGAACTGCAACATGCTTATCAATAAATGTTTAAAGTGCCTTGTGCACTTTTTTTTCGGGGGTATCTCAAAGCAGGAATGTTTAGAAACTGCTATACTATCACAGTATGGTTGTTGGAGGTAAATATGAGTAAACCAATTAATGTATATGTTATTAGACATGGAAAAACAATTTTTAATAATTATGACCGCATGCAAGGGTGGAGTGATACACCTTTACTTGAGGAAAGTGAAGTACTTGCACGTCAATTAGGAAAAAACTTAAAAACAATAGATTTTGATGCACTCTATTCAAGTGATAGTGGACGTGTATACCAAACACGTGACTGCATCCTCGAAGGTTATGGACATGCTTTACCGATGCAAGCAGACCGCCGTTTCCGCGAATTCTTTTTTGGACATTTTGAAGGTGTTCCTGTTGTGGAGTTGTGGAACAAAATCGCAAAACATCGCGGATATGAAAACTTTGAACACTTACAAAAAGAAGTTAATATGATTGATCGACTCGATTGGATCCATCAATTTGATAACTGTGGTGCTGAATCATCCGCTGAGTTCGAAAATCGTATTGTGGCAGGTCTTGATGATGCATTAGAAGATGCACGTAAACAAGGTTATGAGAACGTCATGCTCGTATGTCATGGTGCAGTGTGTGCGCAACTCTTTAAATTATATGCAGAAGGTGTTTGGTTAAATCGCAGTCCTGAAAACTTAAGTGTTTCAAAACTCGTGTGTAGTGAAGATTCACGGATTTTTGAGTTTGTAAATAACACTCAAATTTTGAACCAATTGTAAAGTGACTTATTTTTAATTATAATAAAAACAAAGAGGTGAAAGAATGAGTAAGCATTCTACGCACAGAAAACTAAAACTTAAACCCGTAACCGTTGAGGATATTGATCAGTTTAATGAATTGTTGCGGTATGTATTTCAAGTTACTGGGGAAGAAATAATCAGTTCAGGGTATGAAGACGAAGAAGAAATTGTACGTGCTAAACGTCCAATTCTAAGTCAAGCTGATGTTTTTGGTTGGTACAATCAAGATGAGTTGGTGTCTCAAATCGCAATCTATCCCTGTGAAGTTAATGTTCATGGTACCTTGTATCAAATGGGAGGCATTACCGGTGTTGGTACGTATCCTGAGTATGCCAATATGGGCTTAGTGCGTGAGTTAATTCAAAAAGCATTAGAATCCATGCGTGAAAACAAACAATATATCTCCTATTTGTATCCTTATAGTATCCCGTTTTACCGGCATAAGGGCTGGGAGATTATTTCAGATCAAATGACATTTACTCTTAAAGACAGCCAATTACCCAAAACAGTTCCTGTAAAAGGACATGTTGAACGATTAGAAATTGATGATGAGGATGTCTATCGTGTTTATGATCAATTTGCTCGTAATAATCACGGTGCGATGATTCGTGATCGTTTAGCTTGGGAAGAATACTGGCGATGGGAAAATGAAGAAGATCGTTTTGCCGCAGTTTATTATAATGCAGATGAGGAACCTACTGGTCTCTGTTTTTATTGGATTTCCGATGAAGTCTTCAATATTAAAGAGATGATCTTTATTAATCAAGATGCGCGCAAAGGAATTTGGAATTTTATTGCCGCTCACTTTTCAATGATTGAATCGGTGAGTGGAAAAAACTATTCTGGAGAACCCATTGCATTTTATCTTGAAGACAGCGATATTGTCGAAACGATTCAGCCCTACTACATGGCTCGGATTGTGGATGTGGAAGGGTTTCTACGTAACTATCCCTTCGCAGACATCTGCGAACCGTTTCATTTTATCGTCGAAGATCAGGCAGCGCCATGGAATCATCGAATTTTTGGTATCAACTGGGATGATGAAGAGAATATTCTGATTAGTAATGAAGCGGTAGGTCCTGAAATTCGATTGGATATTGGAGCCCTTACTACATTATTAATGGGATATAAATCCGTATCGTATTTATCACGACTTGGACGCATAGTGGGTTCGCAACGTGCATTACGAAATCTTAAACGTATTGTAGTGTCCGACCGTGTATATTTTTCAGATTACTTTTAAACAGATAGAAAACTATGAGGAAGATTATGAATTGTGTTTTTGATATCGATGGAACAATTTGTTTTGATTATATGAATTTAAGTGAAGAAGGGGTTCAACTTTTAGAAACGCTTGAAGAAGCAGGTCATCACGTAATGTTTGCTTCCGCAAGACCCATTCGTGATATGTTACCGGTTCTAAAAGATCGCTATCGTAACTATACGTTAATTGGCGGAAATGGTTCAATCATTTCTCAAAATGACCAAATTGTGGACGTATGTCTTTTTGAAGCGGATCTTTTAAAATCGATTATGGACGTTTTAGAAGATGAATCTGTGATCTATTTAGCAGATGGCAGATGGAACTTTAGTTATAACGGAGATGGCTCCCATGAATTAATGCAGTATGTTAATCGAGGGAATCTTGGAGACAATGTATCGTTTGAATCATTAGATGGGGTTATGAAATTAATCGTTTTAGAGGCTGAAGATATGAATCGTGTTCACGATCGTCTAAGTGATCTACCGGTTTCATTTTACCGTCATGAATCGACAGGAACTTTAGATATACTGGCATTTAAAACATCGAAATATGATGCCTTAAAACGTCTTGGCATCGAAGATTATATTGCGATGGGAAATGATATCAATGATATAGAGATGTTAGATCATGCAAATCCGGGAATTATGATTAACTTTAATGAACGGCTTGCACCCTATGCAGACTATCAAGTAGATTACGATGAGCACTATCTTGAATCGATTTTAGAAATTATAGAAAAGCATGAAAAGACAGCATAAGCTGTCTTTTTTTTGACGTTTATAACATATTCACAGTGTTTTATAACATTACACCGTGAATTCACGCCATTACTCCTAAAATTAATATAAAAAAGGGGTGGATGCATTGAAGTTAAAACATTTAAAACAGAGGGTGAGTGATTATAAGATTTTGTTTGTACTGATGGTTGTGGGGATTTTGACGCTTACTTGGCTTGGCTGGGAGATGCGCCCGGCACAAATGCGTTCGGCACGTTATACCAATGTACAAAACTATGAAACCATCAACGGTTCTTATGATTTTAAAGATACATACAGCTATTTTGAAACTTTAGGATCACCTGTAACAAAATCACTTTTCAAACTGGAAAAACCCTTCACCTACAACGCCAACAGTGTTGATGTAGTAATTCAAGGGTATGAACTTGTGGAACTGGAACAAGCCATCCAAATTGGGTCATCATCACGAACCCCATCAACGAAGCGGTATCTGATTGCACATATAACAGTCGAAAATCATCAGTCGGAAGCTATTGTTGTGAAGAATTTTGAAAATTTTAATTTTGAACGGGATTATCTTAATGCGATTAAAACGGATGCAAGTTATCCCAATTTAAATTGGGCAAGCGCCTCTGCAACAGGTGGTCATATTACAATTCAACCCGAAGCAGAACAAGAAGGCGAACTTTTAGTTGCTTTAAGTCCAACACATTATGCAAACCTATTCATGGAGGGTGGTTTAAAACTTGAGTCACCTGAAATTAATTTTGAAGGGGACTTCACGGATGATCGTTTGTTTGAAAGTTATCGTCAACTGGATATTCCTATTGCGGAGACAGAAGTAGCGAAAATTTATGACACCTCGTTGGCCTTGCCGACAAATATGCTTCGCTCGGCTTACGGTCAGGGCATTGTAACGGAACAATATAAGCCAGACGTTACGTTTAAATCAGAGGATGGAATGTTATCCGCGACCCTTGAACGTATTGACTTCATTAATGGCGAATACAAACCTTCTTATTTGGAAGGAAGACGTTATGCGGAAAAAGGAGTACAACGATCGATGATGTATCGCGTACGCTTTGAAAACCATGGAACCAGACCCATTCAAGTAAATGATTTACAAACATCACTTGAATCCCTCAATACTGGACGGAAACGCTCGAATTACCCAACATCAAGTCGAAGCTTCATTAACCCAAATGAACCGAAAGAAGTGCTTTATGAATTAGAAGAACACAGCAATTCAGTGTTGAAAATGAATCTCGGCGATCAATTAGAATTTACCGTTGTATCAGAAAGTAATCGCACCTTATTATCCGGTACGTTTACATTAGAAAAATAGGAGGATTATTATGGCACTTATCGACATCGTAAAATACGAAGGAAATCAAGATGTTTTCGCTTGGAAATACCCTGGTGATGAACTTACAACATTTACACAACTCATTGTGAATGAATCACAGGCGGCAGTATTATATAAGGAAGGGGTTGCTTATGATGTCTTTGAAGCTGGAAGACATACCCTTGATACCGCAAATATTCCACTTCTTAATAAGATTGTGAATCTTCCATTTGGAAAGAAATCACCTTTTAAAGCAGAAGTATGGTTTGTAAATAAAGCACACACCCTTGATATTAAGTGGGGAACAACATCACCCATCCAAATTCAAGATCCTAAGTATGGTATATATGTACCTCTCAGTGCTTATGGTCAATTTGGAATTACAGTTCATGATCCAAAAGCATTTCTGATTAAGTTGGTGGGGACACTTAAAAGCTTTGGTCGTAATGAAATTATTAACTATTTTAGAGGGTTTTATAATACCCATGTGAAAGATGCAATTTCAACCTATCTTGTGGAAAAACGCATTACAGTTCTTGAACTGAGCGCATATCTTAAAGAACTATCAGAGTCTGTTAAAGAACAAATGCAACCAACATTTTCGGAGTATGGTATTAATCTCTTGAACTTCTATATTGTGGATATTAGTGTCCCAGATACAGATGGTGCGGTAATGCGTCTTAAAGAAGCACTTTCAAAACGTGCAGAGATGGATATTGTTGGATATGACTACAAACAAGAACGTTCCTTTGATACTCTTGTTGGTGCTGCGAAAAACGAAGGAAGTATGGGCAGTGTTATGGGTGCTGGTATGGGATTAGGTCTTGGAGCAGGGCTTGGAAAAACTATGAGTGAAACCATGGGAACCTTAAGCCTTGATGCGGATCTGTCATGTCCTCATTGTGGTGCGAAAGTCATGGAGTCGGATAAGTTTTGTGGAACATGTTCCGAAGTGCTTAAACACGAAGTGAAAAAATGTCCGGGATGTCATACAGAGCTCAATGATGCTACGCAAAAATTCTGCCATGAGTGCGGAACCCAGTTACAAAAAAAATGTCCATCATGTGACGCACAATTAACAAGTGATGCGAAATTCTGTGGAAGTTGTGGAAAGAAGGTCGATGATCATGAATAAAAATTATAATATTATCGGACTGATAACGGTACTTGCGACGGTATTGATTGGTTATTTGAGTGGTGTTATTGTTGAAATTGCATTTATATGGATCCTCGTAACAGAAGTTGTTTTCTTTTTAATCACGGGATTTGTGGGTACAATGAAATCAACATTTTTAAAAAGCAGTGTCGCGACCATCATGGCGCTCTATGCGTTATTATCAATAAGTTATACACTGATTGTATCGTTTCTCATTCATCAACCCGATCAAACGTTATTGATTGGTCAAATTGTAATTCATGCATTACTTATGGTGTTCCTTTTAATCGTTAAGAACAAAGCAGATCGCTTGGAAATGAAATAACTTATGCAGTTTAAAAAAATATCAACTAATCCAAAATCACGTCTTTACCAACGTAAGACAGGTCGGTTAGTGTGGGGTGTTGTCTTGTTCTTCTTTGGTCTTTTTGGACTAGTGACTGAAGTTCAAGATTCGTATCGCTATGATTACAGCGGTATGATTATCGGTATTGCGTTCATGTTTGGTGGTCTGGCGATGGTTTACTCGGCAACCAAATCAAACTTAAATCTAGAACGGTACCATGCCTATAACCAACTTATTTTTAAGAGAGGAATTTTTTCAATTGATTCCTTAGCACGGTCAATGGATAAAACATATCCAGAAACGATTCAAGATTTAGATCAACTTGTACGAAAAGGTTATCTTCAAGATATGAGTGTTAATCGAGATTCGAAAATGATTGAAGGTTTATTTGTATCGAAATACAAAGCTCAAGTACAGTCGAAGATGATTCGATGTCCAGGATGTGGTGCTTCAAATGAAGTCATTCAACATGAAACCATTCCATGTGAGTATTGTGGACGTAAACTTAAATACACAGATTCGTAAAAAAAAACGTTCGGGCTATGCCTGAACGTTTTATTTTTGTTTGGTTGTAATGAAGGGACCATCTTTCGTAATAGCGAAAGTATGTTCATATTGACAGCTTAGACATCCGTTATTTGTACGAGCAGTCCAGCCATTGTCATCTAACTTCGCATACGGTGAACTTTCGTTGACGATCGGTTCAACCGTAATAACCATACCTTCTTTTAGCTTCGCGCCAGTTCCATACACACCGACAAATGGAACCATCGGTTCTTCATGAATTGTGGGGCCTAGACCATGTCCAGAGAAATCAAGAGACATTTTATAACCGAATTGCGTGATGTACTCATCCATAGCGGCACCAATATCACCAACACGATTGCCAACTTGGGCTTGTTCAATCCCGATATAAAGAGCTTTTTCAGTAACTTCCATTAACTGTTTTACTTCAGGACTTGGATTATTTCCAACACAGTATGCCCAACAAGAGTCAGAAAGAAATCCATTGAGGTCAACACAAAAGTCTACCTTAACAAGATCACCGTCTTTAAGTTTTGTGTGGGTTGGAAAACCATGACACATCTCGTCATTCACACTACAGCACGTAGCATACTTATAACCTTCATAACCAATTTGGGCTGCAACACCACCATTGTCTTCAATCATTTTTTGTACAAATTGGTCAATGTCGTGTGTTGATATTCCGGCTTTTATATAGTCTCGTAGAGACTCATGGATGGAAGCGAGTAATTGCCCGGATTGATACATACCGTCAATTTCGCGTTTTGATTTAATCGTAATCATAGATACTCCTTTTTTACTTATAGGTCTATTATACGCTTAATTTGAAATAATTAAACCGAATGTCAATTCTGGGTGGTGTGATATGTTTGTGATAAATTTGATATAAAATGATAATTAATTTAATATAAGGGTAGAAATGCGATATATTCCGGTAATAATTTTCAACAATGTGAAATTTCAAATATATTTTACAAACTCGTTGATTTTGTAAGGGATTTCGGCTATAATCCATATGCGTGCAACTATATTTCGCATATAGGCATTAGCGACTCGAAATTTTTTTCGTGAGCTCTTGTTTCAGCGAGGATAGTTGTTTTTTTGTTGCATGAGCTCTAGTGTAATCCAGGAAGAAGGAGATGAACGTATGAAGAATCAGTTCAAAGTAGTTCGAGCATTTACCCATAATATTGTCTTTGCCCAACTTGATAAGTATGACTATATCTTGATTGGAAAAGGCATCGGCTTTGACGCTAAGAGCAAAGCGGTCATCGATGAAGAGTCTGTCACGAGTTTTTACCGTATTCAAGATTTAGATAAAATGAGCCAGTATGAAAAGATCGTTATGAACACAGATGATCAAGTACTGCTTGTTACAGAAGCGGCAATTGCTTATGCAGAAAAGACTCTGAATTATAAATTTGATGAATCAATTCATATTTCATTACTCGATCATATTAATTTTGCGATTTATCGTTATCATAATCGCGTTAAGATGAGCAACTTCTTCACCGAGGAATACTATCTTATGTATTCCGAGCTTTATGATATTTCCAAACATATGGTTGAAATGATTAATGACGAATTGGATGTAGAACTCCCTCACTCTGAAGTTGGCTCGGTAATTCTCCATTTACATGCTGCCATGCATCAAGGTAAGGTTTCAAACAGTGCTTTTTATGCTCAGGTGATCACTGCATCCGTCGACTTTATCAACAATCGTATTCCAGAAGAATTCACTCAAAACAGTGTAGGGAAAGCACGTTTAATTACACACCTCAAATTTGCATTTAAACGTTCAGGAGATAATGTAACCCTCACAAATCCATTGATTGATATTCTACGTGAACGGTATTGTGAAGCCTATGAAATCTCTGAAGATCTTGCATTAATGCTTGATCAAGAGTTTAATATTCAACTTCCTGAATCAGAAATTGGTTATATTGCACTACACATTTACAATTTACAACACTCTTAGTGTTGAGGAGGTTAGATTATGTTAGAAGCTGTGAAAGGCGGACTTATCGTTTCCTGTCAAGCACTTGATGGGGAACCGTTACAAAGCTCAATGATTATGGGCCGTATGGCAATTGCTGCAAAGGCAGCAGGTGCTGTAGGGATTCGAGCTCAAGGGGTTAATGATATCAATGAAATTAAAAAGACGGTAGATTTACCGGTTATTGGTATTATTAAGAAAAACTATGAAGGCAGTGAAGTGTTCATTACTGCAACACATCAAGAAGTTGAAGCACTTCTTGGAACAGAATGTGAAATGATTGCACTTGATGCAACAAACCGTGTTCGTCCGATGGGCGTGAAAACGGAAGACCTCGTCAAACAAATTCATGATGGTGGACGTCTTGCTATGGCAGACTGTTCAACGCTTGAAGAAGTGATCGAGGCAGAACGTATTGGTTTCGATTGTGTTTCGTGTACACTTGCGGGATACACATCGTATTCTAAAAATGTTGATGGACCGGATTTTGAACTGGTAGAGAAGATGGTTCAATCGGTAAAGGTTCCTGTAATTGCGGAAGGTAAAATTCATTATCCCGAGCAATTAAAACATATTATGGATTTAAAAGTTCATAGTGCTGTTGTAGGTGGTGCCATTACCCGTCCTCAAGAAATTGCGACACGCTTTATAGAAGCGATTAAGGAGAAATAATGTTTAAACAACTACAAAAAATTGGTAAGTCATTTATGTTACCAATTGCAATCCTTCCAGCTGCTGGATTGCTCTTAGGGATTGGTGGAGCACTATCAAACCCAAATACTGTAGCAGCTTATCCATTTCTAAATCAACCAATCTTACAGGCTGTATTCCAAGTTATGTCTGCAGCCGGAAGTACTGTATTTGGAAATCTTGCATTACTCTTAACAATTGGTCTTTGTGCAGGTCTTGCGAAAAAAGATAAAGCAACAGCTGTTTTAGCGGGTGTTGTAGGTTATCTTGTTATGAATGGAACTATGACGGCACTTCTTGGGATTTTTAGTCCTGAAGGAGCTGCTATTGATACTGGAGTTATTGGTGGTATTGTAATCGGTAGTGTTGCGGTATATTTCCATAACCGTTACCACAATATCCAATTACCACAAGTACTTGGATTCTTTGGTGGATCCCGTTTTGTACCGATTATTACTTCATTTGCAGCAATCTTTGTCGGAGCCGCATTCTATATTGTTTGGCCTCCCTTCCAACAACTTCTTGTAAGTTGTGGTGACTTTATTGCTACTTTAGGTCCAATTGGAACATTCCTCTATGGATTCTTGATGCGTTTATGTGGTGCTGCAGGTCTTCACCATATGATCTACCCAATGTTCTGGTTTACAGAGCTTGGTGGTGTTGAAGTTGTGAATGGTGTTTCTGTAGCAGGTGCTCAAAAAATATTCTTTGCGCAACTTGCAGATCCAAACCATGTAGGTCTTTATACACATGGAACACGTTTCTTTGCAGGTCGTTTCGCAACGATGATGTTTGGATTACCTGGAGCATGTCTTGCAATGTATCACTGTGTACCGAAAGATAAAGCGAAACAATATGGTGGTTTATTCTTAGGTGTTGCACTTACATCATTTATTACAGGGATCACAGAACCGATTGAATTTATGTTCTTATTTGTATCTCCTGTACTTTATGTAATTCACGCATTCTTAGACGGTGTATCGTTCTTAATTGCGGATGTACTTCGCATTTCAATTGGGAATACATTCTCAGGTGGATTTATTGATTTCTTACTCTTTGGAATCTTACAAGGACAAGCTAAAACACACTGGCTCTATGTCTTACCAGTAGGTGCACTTTGGTTTGTAATCTATTACTTTGTATTCAAGACCTATATCTTGAAGTTTAATGTCCCAACACCGGGTCGCGGTGAAGACGAAGTAGCTCCAGAAGCTGCAGTCACAACAAAAGATTCGTTAAAAGATGACTCTATCAAGATTATTGAATATCTTGGAGGTCAAGAAAATATTGAAGATGTTGATGCATGTATTACACGTTTACGTGTAGCGGTAAAATCTCAAGATAGCGTAAACAAAGAAGGTTTAAAAGCACTCGGAGCTACAGATGTTCTTGTAGTTGGGGATGGTATTCAAGCGATTTATGGCGCGAAAGCGATTCTCTACAAAAATAATATTGTTGATATCTTAGGTATTGATGAGTAGTTCCCGTTACAAACACAAGCATTAGTTTGAACACAATCTAATAAAAATATATACGGAGGTTCACCATGTTTGAACGATTTAAGAAAAAAGAAGAAACGATGAAAGCATTTGGAACTGGAATCGCACGGTCATTAACGTCGGTTCCAGATCAAGTCTTTTCTCAAAAAATGATGGGTGATGGTTACGCAATCGAACTTACAAATGGTGAAATTGTTGCGCCAGTGAGTGGGGAAGTTACGATGATCTTTCCTACAGGTCATGCATTCGGTATTCAAACGGATGCAGGGCTTGAAGTTCTCATTCACATTGGTATTGATACGGTAGAATTAAAAGGTGAAGGATTTAAAGCGGTGGTGAAACAAGGTGATAAGGTAAAACAAGGTGATGTATTGACTCATGTTGACCTCGACTTTGTGAAAGCACAAGGCAAATCGCTAGTAAGTCCTTTTATCTTTACATCAGGACAAACCATTACACTTCATAAAGAAGATGAAAATGTTGATCCCTCAACAGAAAATCTTTTGACAATTCAATAGTAAATACAGAAAACACGTTTCATCGTTAAACTTTGAAACGTGTTTTTTTTGTATGGAAATATCACGAGTTCTTAACTGAAATTTCGCGTTAACTTTGTATAATCTTTAAAAAGGAGGGTAATGATGAGAACGTTTAAACGCCCCCTAACACGTGTTCTGAGAAGTTATCTCTTAAGTGCGCTAATACTAATTGTTTTCCTAAGCGTTCTTACATTTATCTTAGACCGACAAACACAGCTTGATTGGGCAAATGTTTTAGGTGTCTATGTATCACTTGGTGGTGTTATTTCAATTTTGTGCATCTACTTTATTATTCTTAAGGATGCTATACGATTCGATTTGGATGATACGCACATTATTTCATACCAACTGATGGGTATGAAAAAGAGTTATGACTTTAAGGAATATCGCATAAAGGTACAAAATCATGATATGAAGTTAAATTTCGAAAACATACGTACATTCAAAACGGATGTGATTAACTGCAGACCCTTAGGTCATGCTGTGTTTCGCCAACTACTCGATCATCTACCACATTAAAATAAAAAAATACGTTTTCTAAACGTATTTTTTTATTTTAATGTGAAGATCATTGTTACTGGGTTATGGTCGGAATGTTCAAAGTTGAGGGTTCCATGTCCTTTAGTTTGTGTTATTTCGATATTATCTGAGACAAGAAATCCATCTATAACTGCGGTAAAGGTTTCTTGAGGTCGGTAGGCCTTATCTACGGCTCGTACTGAAGGATTTGTGGGGTCAACACCCCAATGGTAGCCTTGAGGCGCAAAGTCCTCAGGAAGCTTCATAATCCAATCAGGATAGGTATCGGTCCAGGTGAAGTCTTGCGCATCCGTTGTAGGTAACTCATGATTAAAGTCACCACCTAAAATAACGTAATTGCCCTGTTCATACTCAGTTTCAAGAACATTACGCATCTGTGCAAGTTGTTGGACACGGACTTTACCTCCTTCATCAAAAGCAGAGAAGTGCGCGTTGATAAGAACCAGTTCTTTACCGTTATCCGTTGGATAGCGTGTAATACTAAAAGCGCGCTTCAGATCAAACAATTGTTTAATCATCGGTTCTTCACCTTCAAAACGATAACGTTCGGAAAGGTTTGGAACGGATTTAGAGAGGGTTACAATTCCACTTTCAGCACCACCCATGGGATGTGTAAATGGAACAGGAACGTATTTCACCTTGTAATTGGGTGCATAAACCCCATTATATTCATCTTTCCGTAGGAACTCGTATTGATTGACGTCAAAACCGCGATTCCCCGACAAATCCACTTCTTGAAAGAAAGCAAAATCAGGATTTTGAGTTATGAAAAACTGATTGATTGACTCCATGTTGGTAATCACTTCATCGTATGAGTCAGCACCTGCTTTACTCCCACCATCCATAAAGAAGTCTTGATCTTTTCCTAATGCACCATAACCAATATTATAAGTTAAAATCGAATAGGGTTTACCAGTAGAAATTGTAGACTTCAAAGTTCCTTGATCTATTTCAAGTTGGATTCGAGCTTCGGGTTTATAATCAGTAATAAAGGCATAAGTAATAAAACCACCCAGTACAATTAAAACAATAAGCAGGAATGATAAGACCACTTTAATCAATAATTTAAATAGATTCTTCATATGCATCCTCATTTCTATAAATTAATTTTACGTTAGATTGTTGAAAGCAACAAGATAAATGAATGAAAGTTTTGAATGTGGTATTTTGGTGAGAAATGAATAAGTTTAAATGTTTAGTAGTAATTAGCAAAATGATGTGATATACTTTAGAAGTTAAAAGATACTCATTGCAATTGTGTGAACAAGGTAAGCATGACCTTCTTAATTAACTAGAACTGGAGGCATACTTATGGAATCAGGAAAAGTAAAATTCTTTAATGCAGATAAAGGTTTTGGATTCATCATCACTGACAGTGGAAAAGAAATTTTCGTACACTACTCAGGAATCATCAGCGATGGTTTTAAAACTTTAAATGACGGTGATGTTGTTACTTTCGATATTGAAAGTGATACACGTGGTGATAAAGCTATCAACGTTAAAGTTGCTTAATTAAAACATTATCATTTAACTCTCGGTAACGAGAGTTTTTTTGTGCCAATTCACGGGCACTTTTTTGTTTTTGTAGAATATTTCCCACCTTGCAATGCTCAAAATTTGATATAAAATCACGCGATTCTTGATGAATTTTGGAACTTTCTTAAATCTTGACCATAATAAAAATAATTCATGTATTATAAAAAAAAGAAAATAATAAATACTATATATAAGGATAGCGGTGATTTTATGAGAAAAAGATTTAAAACGATGATGCCATTGGTCTTATCACTCCTTTTAGTGATAACAACCGGTACAAATATTCGTGCAAACGATGAGGGAACATTAGCTGAACTCACAGCTCTGGATGATGTATCGATCGTTCAAACAATCTTGGATGAAGAAGATACAAGTACTCAAGAGGATGACCCAGAAGTTTCTGTGGACCCAAGTGTCCCCGTCGATATTATTGTGGAACTTGAAGCACGGCCAATTTTAGATTACGAAAATGAGATAAGACAAGTAGGAAGTTTGGGTGAGTTTTCGGAAACGAAACAGGCTCAAGACCTTGAAGCGAATTTAATCAAATCTCATGAAGTTGTAGTGGATAAGATTGCGGAAGTGATACAAAAAGATGTAGCGGTAGATAGTAACTTCACACGAGTTATGAATGGTTTTTCGCTTAAGGCTTCATTGGATGATCTTAATTTAATTAAAGATATCGAAGGGGTTAAGAGTGCGTTTGTGAGTCAAACATACGAGATTCCAGAACCCCAAATGGTTGATAGTAATCGTACTATTGGTTCGGATACGGTTTGGACACAATCCCATTACAAAGGTGAGAATACTGTGGTGGCGGTATTGGATACGGGTCTCGATACAGGCCATCCAGCATTTGCTGTAGCGCCAACACAATTTAGAATTAATAAACAAAAAATTCAGTCAGTACTTAATAATAAAAAACTGAAAGCAATAGCCAATACTCCCGGTTTAACCGTAGATCAAGTATATATTAATGATAAAGTTCCGTTTGTTTATGACTATGCGGATAAAGATGCAATTGTTGATCCAAGTGCGCATAATTATGGACGTTTAGCGCATGGTACCCACGTTGCGGGAACGGTAGCAGGAAAAGATCAAGCAGATTTTAGAGGTGTTGCACCGGAAGCACAACTGATGATTTTTAAAGTATTTAGTGATAAAGGTGGCGGTGCCAGTGATATCAGCTTAGTATCAGCGTTAGAAGATTGTGTTTATTTAGGCGTTGATGTTATAAATATGAGTTTAGGAAGTGATGCAGGTTATATGCATGATTCCTACAAACCAACAAATGATATGTACAATCGTATTCGTGATAACGGAATTGTACTTGATGTGGCGGCAGGAAATGCTATGTCGTCTTCTGAAAAAAACTTATATGGTAATGACTTAACGCTTGCCTCAGATCCTGATCACGGTATTGTTGGGAGCCCTTCAACTTATGCATCACCCATCTCTGTTGCAAGTGTAAACAATACAAAATATCGTCCTGGTAGTAAAACGATTGATCCAACTCAAGTTACCTTATCAGGTTTCTCCAGTATCGGTACAACACCTAATATCAGTATTAAACCTGAGATTTCGGCGCCAGGAGCATGGATACGCTCCGCGATGCCTCGTTTAAACGGTCAAAACTACGATGAAATGTCCGGAACATCCATGGCAACACCTCATGTTGCAGGTGCATCCGCATTAATGAAACAGTACTTAAACGATAAATTTGGTAATTTAACGAACATTCAAAAAATGGAACTCACTAATAATTTACTGATGAGTACCGCGCATCCAATCGTCCAAAAAGATGGAGCACCACAACCAGTCCGAAAGCAAGGTGCTGGAATGATGGATATCAATGCAGCCATTAAGACACCAGTCTATTTAAGCGTTGATCCAAAACAAAATCATGATGGATCCAATCGTCCTAAAATCGAATTGGGGGATGATCAAAACAAGACGGGAAATTATACGTTAAAATTTAAAGTTACCAATATGGGAACGCAAACCGAAACGTATCAGATTCAAGAAAAAGTAAGTGTACCCGCAATCAAACGCAGTATCATGGATGATCATCGAGAACGTGCGTTTATGACAGATGATAATCGCAGTGTGGATGTAACACGTTCAGGTGTAACCTCCATAACCGTAAAAGCAAAAGAAACAAAAGATGTATCGATTACAGTCCAGCTTACACAAGCTGAGAAAACACGTCTTAACCAAGAATTTGAAAATGGTACGTATGTAGAGGGGTTTGTGCAACTCACACACGCAAGTCATCCGCAAATAAGTATTCCATTTCTCGCTTTCTATGGAGATTGGGAAAAAGCACCGATTTTTGATCATGCTGCGGAATATGAAATGGGTGTTCGTGCAAGCAATTATGCACACCGTTACTTATCCGATAAAATGCCGATGGGTGGTAATATTTTTGATCGTCGTATGATTCATACAAACCCAAGTCGTTTTGTCATCTCACCCAATGGTGATGGCTTATACGATAAACTCAGTGGTATTAATTTAGGTCAATTAAGAAACGTTGAATCCATGACGATGGAAATTACCAACAAACAAACAAAAAAGGTCATTATGAAAGAAGAACGACCCAATATTCGCAAAACATTCTACAACAATTCCTATGGAAAACAAGTTCCTAATCTACTCTTTTGGCCATTCTCAGCCTTCACAGGTCTTGATCAACAGAAAAACCCACTACCCGAAGGGCGATATGATATGAAAATCAGCGCAGATTTAGGGTATCGTAAGGGAATTGACCAAGAGATTGTTCATACAATCCACGTTGATAACACCAAACCTGTCATTCCTCAAGATAAAATTAAGTTTACGGAAAAAAATGGCACAGTCATGATGCATGTGGAAAGTAATGACAACACATTCTTAACACAGACAGCACTCTACCCCGTTTATAATGGTAAAGTACAAGTAAATCGTCCTTTAAAGAAACAATATACACCTTATGATCTCGTCTCACGTCACGCTTTTGATGTAGATGTGACAAACTTA